>JAQGNH010000044.1 GCA_028291945.1 Betaproteobacteria bacterium | reverse complement strand
TACACCGCACGACAGGAGCGCTGCCCCGTCGTGCTGGGCGTGCCGATGGATCTGCAGAAGGCGCCGTTCCCATGGGGTGCCGAGTATTCGCCCTCCACCGAGCTCATACCCACGCCGCAGCGTCCGGCGCCTGATCCTGTCCTGGTGGACAAGCTCGCGACGATGATCCAAGAGTCCAAGCGCCCGATTATTCTCGGGGGCCGCGGAGTCTTGCGCTCGGGTGCCGCGGAGGCGCTTGAAGCATTGGCGGAGCGCTGCGGCGCGCTTCTCGCGACCTCGCTCTTCGCGAAGGGGCTCTTCGATCACAATCGCTTTGGCATTGGCGTCGCCGGCGCTTACGCGAGCCCGCTCGCGCGCGAGGAATTCGCCGCGTGCGATCTGCTCATCGGTGTCGGCGCGGGTCTGGGGCACTACACCACCGAAGCGGGTTACTTGTATCCGAATGCGAAGACGGTGCAGATCGATCTCAACCCGCGTGGACTGTACCAAGGGCTGCGCATCGCAGACATGCACATCAGGGCGGATGCCAAGGCCGCCGCCGAAGCAGTGCTGGCGAAGCTTGCAGAGCGCGGCCACTCGTCGGCCAGTGCGCGCACGCCGATGCTCGCCAAGCAAATTGCAGCTCAGGCAGCACGGCCGGATTCCAAGGAGTTCCTCGTCGCGCCCGGCACGGTCGATCCGCGGCCGGCGATCCTGGAGCTCGATGCGGCGATTCCCAAGGACTGGACGGTGGTGAGCGGCGGTGCGCATTTCGCGGGCATTGTCGCGACGCACTTCTACGGCCGCCGTGCCGAGCAGATGCACGTGATCAACGAGTTCGGCGCGATCGGCTCGGCGTTTCCAATTGCGATAGGCATGGCCGCCGCGCGCGGCGACGGCAAGCTGATGTTGATCGAGGGCGATGGCAGCCTGATGATGCATATCCAGGAACTCGAAACCATTCGCCGCCAGGGCATCCGCATGCTGATCTGCACGGTGAACGACGGCGGCTACGGCGCGGAAGTACACAAGTTCAGGGCGCAGGGCTACGACCCGAAGGAGTCGCAGCATGGCCGAGGCGACATCGCGGCGATCGCCCGCGGATTCGGCCTGCGCGGCGAGAAGATCACCACACTCGATCGGTTCAAGGATCTGTTCGCCGCGCACGAGAAGGTTGGGCAGACCGAGCTGTGGGACCTGCACGTGGACGATGCGATTCCGTCGGCGCCATACCGGCGCATTCACTTCGGTGAGGTGTGATGGTAAGGCGTAGTTTCTTCCAGAATCACTCGACCCGAGCTCCCGACGCCTTGATCACCGGGCCCCACCGACCGATCTCCGCCTTGATGAAAGCGCGATACTCGTCCGTCGAGCGCGTCGAGACCGCGCACTCTGACGACATTGCCGTCGATGCCGAGTAGCTTCACCGCGGTCACGCCGATCGGGTTAGGCCGATATTTGGTGCGCTGTGCGAACACGCCGACTTCATGCATGTCCTCCATGCCGCGCGGACGTCGTAGCAACTGCGTCTTCCGATCGAAGCCCTGCGCGCGGTCGAGAAAAAAATAAACCCAGCACGTGAGAGAACCCTTCGAGGCCCTGCAGTCCGGCTGCGTACTCGGGATCGAGATGAATCTCGGAATCGACCGTTGCCCAGTTGCCCTGCGACATCTGGTTGACCGGGCATTTGACAGTGGCTATCGCGTGTATGTCGAACATGCGTTGTCTTTTCCTTCGTGGCGCGTTCCGCCTGATGGCGGTCCATGGTCGCGTCTTTCAGTGTAGCAGCGCCGGACATTACACTAGCTGCCTCACCAGACGCTCACGCGCGGAGGAAGCATGAAGACTGTTCGGATTGCATGGCTCGAAGTTATCCCAAACATGCTTCCCGTTCGACTGCGCCGCGGTGCGGCGCTCAGGGCGAACGGTTTTCTGAGATGGCTTTTACTATTCGTGTTTTTCGGCGCGGCATTCGCCCAGGAATACCCGGCGAAACCCGTGCGGTTGATCGTCCCTTATCCGGCAGGGTCGAGCAGCAATGACATCATCGCGCGCCTGCTTGCCGAGCGCCTGAGTACCGCGCTGGGGCAGCGAATGCTCGTGGATAATCGGCCCGGCGCCGGCGGCAATGTAGGCTCGGAGTACGTTGCAAAGGCAGCGCCGGACGGCTACACGTTGCTGGTGGCGACCAACGGTCCGCAGGCAATTGCGCCGCACGTGTTTAAGCTGAACTACGACAACCAGAAGGATCTGACACCGGTCGCGATGGTGGCGAACGTTCCTTACATGCTAATGGTGCATCCGTCGCTGCCCGCGAAGAATGTGCGCGAGCTCATCGCGCTCGCGAAGGCGAGGCCGGGCCAGTTGCTGTTCGCTTCTTCCGGAAATGCCGGCACGCCTCACCTGTGCTGGGAGCTGTTGAAGTCGATGGCGAAGATCGACATCGTGCACGTGCCCTACAAAGGCGGGGCGCCGGCGATGATGGATACGGTGGGCGGGCAGACTCAGATGTATTGCTCGGGACTGATTGCGGGTTCTCCGCAGATCAAGGCGGGCAAGTTGCGCGCGCTCGGCATGGGGACACTGGAACGCTCGCCGATCATGCCCGACGTACCGACAATCGCCGAGCAGGGCCTCCCCGGCTTCAATGTTGGCTCGTGGTTCGGGATCATGGCGCCTGCCAACACACCAGGCACGATCGTTCAACGCCTCTACGGCGAGATCGCGAAGCTTGTCGAGAGTGCGGAGATGAAGAAGTACCTGCTCTCGCAAGGCGCGGAGCCCATGTTGATGGATCCGCCAAAGTTCAGTGAGTTTTTGCGCGTGGAAACGGAGAAATGGGGGAAGGTTGTGAAGGGTGCCAACCTGAAGCTGGACTAGCGCGATGTCCCCCAAACGTCATCCTGGCGTAAAGCCAGGATCCATTTTGACGTTCAACTGCGATTGAAAATGGATTCCGGATGCGTCCGCTCGCGCGGGTCTGGAATGACGTGAGCTCCGGATCGCACCGATTGCGGACACGTCCGGAATGACCATTTATATCCATCGAGCTTGCGGGACACCACATTAGTTCCAAAATCATTAACCCTCCAGCGGCAGGTAGACGCGCCGCCCTTCGCGGCTCGAGATGTGCACCGCTTCCGTGAAGTCCATGTACTTCACGGCGTCGACGAACGACGTTCGCCGGACGTGCTCCTGCCCGCGTATCGCGCCGATGAATTCCTCTTCGACCCGCCAGCGGTAGGTCTTGTCCGCAGGGATTTCGATCGGGGCCATCTCCTTGTCGCCGCGACGCCCGCCGGAGAGCACGAGGTTGTCGCGCCCGCGCTGTTCCAGTCGCAGCGTGCCCTCGGCTCCATAAAGCGATACCTCCGGGCCGGGCATGAACCCGGCGACCGAGCTCCAGTGCAATCGCGCGATCGCACCGTTCGCCAGGTCGGCAAGCACCTCCACGTGGTCGGGGACTGCGATCGCGCGGCGCTCTCCGCTTTCTTTGTCGACGCGGTACGGGACCCCGACGCGTGTGCGCGCCATGACGGCCGTCGCCGGCCCGACCCAGCGCGAGATGCACTCGTACCAGATCCCCATCGACATAATGTTCACGCCCGAGTAGTCGCGATCCATCCGCCAGTGCATCGGCGCATCGCGGTTCAGAAACCCGCTCGGGACGCGAAGATCGATCGACTGCAGCTCGCCGATGTAGCCGTCGGTTAGCAAGTGCATCACCATTGGGTCGGCCCCGAACGTCGTTGGACCCGGCACCACCTGCGTTACGAGATTCGGCCGTGCTCGCGATGCCACGAGCATCTGGCGCGCTTCGCTTGCATTCATCGCGATGCGCGCCTCAGTGAGGACGTGCTTGCCCGAGGCAAGAGCCGCCAGCGTGATCGGGCAGTGCATGTAGGGCCAGGTCCCGATGACCACCGCGTCGATGCCCGGGTCGTTCACGAGATCCTGCCAGTTGTCGTGAACGCGCGGGATGCCGAATTCCTGGGCCACGCGTTGCGACGACGCTCGTGAGCGATTCGCGACCGACACGATCTCGACGCCGTCGATCTTCTTCAGTTTGGGAATGTGATGCAGGCGCGTATTGGCGCCAGCACCGACGACGCCGATGCGAATGGTATCGGGCATGAGTGCTTCCTCTATGACAGGTTGTCAGTAACCGCCGGTATTGGGTCCGCTGCTAACAGTTAGCGGAGTCCAGCCGGTAAGACGGCCGACTTCCGCCTTCATGTAGTTCGACATTGCCGAGCGATCGGTTCCAAGCATCACCATCTGAAAACCCTGATCCAGATAGCGTTGCGTGTACTTCGAGCTGGTGGTGTGAATGCCGGCGATCTTTTTGTGCTGCTTGCAGGCTTCGAGAATGCGGTTGACCGTCGCTACGTGCTTCGGTTCGTCATTGTCCATGACGGGCGGTAATCCTAACGCAAGCGCGAGATCGGTGGGCCCAATGTAGACCGCATCCACGCCGGGCGTGGAGACGATCTCGTCGAGCTTCTCGATGCCCTCGAGCGTTTCGATCATTACGATGCAAGCGACTTCGGCGTTCGCATACTTCTGATAGTCGGCTCCGGCGTAAAGCAGCACGCGGTTCGGTCCATTGCTCCGTATGCCCGCCGGCGGATAACGGCAAGCCGCTACCGCTCGCTCGGCCTCTGCGCGGTTGCTTACCATCGGCACGATCACGCCATAGGCGCCTGCATCCAGAACTTTCATGATCATCGCCGGTTCGTTCCACGGAACGCGCACGAACGGCGTGACATTCGTCGTGGAGATCGCGGTCAGCATCGGCACGGTATCCGAGTAGTCGATACAGCCGTGCTGCATGTCGACGCACAGCCAGTCCAGCCCGGTATGGGCCATCACCTCGGCCTGCACGCAGTGAGGGATCGAAAGCCAGCCGCCGACAGCCGGTTTGCCTTCACGCCACAGTTTTTTTACACGATTGATGCGCATGTCGTTGTTGCCTCCAAGGATGGCGTTGCGCGATACAAAGCGATCGATGATTGTAAAGCCGTGCTGCAGAATCCTCCGCACGGCGGCGCGTCTCGCCACCAGCACCGCAAGTTTGCCTGAGTATAGCGAGACGCGTTTGCTGCGCGCGGCAAACGGATAACCCGGTCCTGGACCGCCAGACCATCCGGCTCTTGATCGCCAACTCCAACGAGATGGCCAAGCGCCCCGACGCGTTCGTGCGCTTCATGCGCGGCTATCGCGAGGCGACCGGTTTGCGATCGAGCCGGCCTGAGATTCAGCGCCGCCCGTCGACCACACCCCGAGCATGCGCTACAGAAAACAGGTCGACAGGTTCGGCCAAGCCCTTCAACTCGTGCTTGCCACGTTCGGAGAATCGGATGTCCGCGCCTGCAACCAGATCCTTCACGGTTCGGGTGACGAGGCATTCATTCGGTTGGGCCAACGCTGCGACTCGGGCCGCAATATGCACGGCGATGCCGCGCACATCGTTTGCCAAGACTTCCACCTCGCCGGTGTGAAGGCCCGAGCGGATTTCGATTCCAAGTGACTTCACTGCCGCGATCAGCGAAAGCGCGCAATGAATGGCTCTTCCCGGTCCGTCGAACGTAGCAAGGAAGCCATCGCCGAGCGTCTTGACCTCGTTGCCTCGAAAGCGCGTCAATTCTCGGCGGACCATCGAATCGTGGGCGTCGAGCAGCTCGCGCCAGCTTTTGTCTCCCATTGCTTCCGCACGCTTGGTGGAATCGACGACATCGGTGAAAAGTACCGTCGCCAGAATGCGCTCGCCGCCGGTCGCCGGCTTCGCACCCGTCAGGAATTCGGCGATCTCGTTGGTGATCTGCTCGGTGTCGTCTCCGAGGTACGGGAGATGATTGTTTCCCGGCAATTCCAGAAGCCGGGCGTTCGGGATATTTTCCGCCAATTGCCGCCCGCCCTCGACGTTTACCACCGAGTCTTGAGTCCGGTGGACGACGAGTGTCGGCACGTGCACATAAGGCAGGATGCCGGAAATATCGATCATGCTGTTCATTCGCATCAGCGCCACGACGGCAGACGGGCTCGCGCTGCTGCGTTCTCTCCGCGCAAACCATTCCCGAAAGACCGGATCGTCCTTTTTTCCAGGCGCCCAGACTCCGATATTCGCGCCGGTCCCCCAATTCTTCTCCACATAATCGTAGAAACCGCTGAGCTTTTCCGCCGTCGGGAACCACGAGGTAAACTTGGCAAAGGCGCCCCAGAGCACGAGCCCCCGGCATCGCTCGGGATAGTGCGCGGCAAACAACGTTGCCAGCGAGCCGCCCTCTGAAACCCCGAACACAGCCGCTCGCGTCGAGCCGACTGCATCCATCACCGCCCGGACGTCGTCCATCCGCTCATCCATCGTCGGCAGGACTTCGACGCGGTCGGACAAGCCTGTGCCGCGTTTGTCGAACGTGATGACGCGGGCGAAACTCCCGAGCTGGCGGAGCCAGCGTGCGAACGACGGCTCCTCCCAATACGTCTCGATGTTCGAGACAAATCCGGGAAAAAATACGAGATCGATCTGGCCTTCGCCGAACACCTGATACGCGACATGAACGTTGCCACTCTTGGCGTATCGAGTGCTCGGCAACGTGGGAGATCGATTCATGCGTCGATACTATCCGAATTGTTCCGGTTCCGGGACCAGCGCCGGGGCGCTACGCTAAAGCCCACTCACCTTCGGCATCACCTCTTTCGAGAACAGCCGCAGCGAGCGCTCGGCCATCTCCACCGGCATGTTGCCCGGCGTGAAGTGCAGCGACACGCTGTCGATGCCTCCGACCCTTTCGTTGTAGCTGCGCAGCATCTCCACGATATCCGGCGGCGTGCCGATGCAGGCCGAGCCGGCCTGTATAGCGAGACGCGTTTGCTGCGCGCGGCAAACGGATACCATTTGTTTTGAACGGCCGACGTGCTTGCCGCGGCGGAGACACAAACGGGAGGAGCCCATGAGAGTGAAAATCGCCTTGTTGAATGCCATCGCTGTCGCGGCGGCGGTGTGCGCGTTTGCGCAGGTCCACGCGGGGGAGGCACCCTACCCCACCAGGAACATTACGATTGTCGTACCGTTTGCGGCGGGCGGTTCGGCGGACATTCTCAACCGCGCGGTCGCGAGGGGCCTCTCCGAAATGTGGGGCAGGAGCATCGTCACAGAGAACCGGCCCGGGGCGGCCAGCATGATCGGTGCGGAGTACGTGGCCAACGCAGACCCGGATGGATACCGCTTGCTGCACGCGACCTCGTCGTATCCGGGGGCAGTCGCAACGCGCATCAAATTGCCCTTCGATCCCGCCGGCGCGTTCGTTCCCGTGGCCATGATCGCGCGCGCCCCGTTCGTCCTCGCGGTCCATCCTTCAGTGCCGGCAAAGACGTTGAAGGAATTCATCGCGGTCGCAAAAAAACGCTCGCTCACCTACTCGTCCTCGGGAGCGGGCGGCAGCAATCACTTCGCGATGGAGTATCTCGGGCAGTTGGCAGGCATCAAGCTGACCCATGTTCCATACAAGGGCATTGCACCCGCCGTCGTGGGACTGATAAGCGGTGATGTCGACGCCACAATCGCGAGCTCTCCCGGAGTCATGTCGCAGGTCAAAGCAGGCAAGGCCCGCGCGATTGCCGTAAGCAGCGCCAAACCGACGTCCCTTATTCCGGGGGTACCGACGATAGCGGAGTCGGGTGTGCCCGGATACGGCTATGAAAACTGGTGGGGCCTGTTCGCACCCGCAAGAACGCCGGTTAGCATTGTCAGCACGATCAACGCCGCCGTAAACAAGGTCCTGGCGAGCGCCGAAATGAAGCAACTGCTCGAGCGCGAAGGTGCAGAGGCGGCGCCGATGAGCGTCGCGCAACTCGCGGACCTGCTGCCGATAGAAATCGCGAACTACAGGAAAATGGCGCAGGCCGCGGGCATGAAGCCCGAGTGAAAATCGTCATACTGACGTACGACGCTGTGTAGAAATTCGTTCTGGCGAACACCAAACAGAGTCATTCTGGACGAGCCGGCAGAGCGCACAATCCAAAATCGATCTTGAGTTTGAGCATCCGGAAAATGAAATTCCGGATCATTTGCCCCCGGATCGCGCTCTGCTGGCCCGGGGCTGACGGCAAGGCGCGCGTCCGGAATGACGAATCTCAAAATTCCGAATGGCGGCGCCGGTCCCGCCTTTCACGCCGCCGACGAGCATCGTGGCGCTCGCGGGCACGTCGATCCGCCTTCCCGCTTCCCTCGACTTCTCGACGATCCTCGCCGCCGCGGCGATCGACGAAGCGGGCCTTGAGCCCCGCTTTCGCCGACGTCAACCATCGAATGCCCTCGGAATCGATGTAATAGCACTCTGAAAAGTCGAGGGTCACCGTGCCCTCGCGCTTCATCACGTCGTGGTACGTCGATTCGATGACCGGCAGCGAGCCGTAATACATATTGCCCCTGACCTTCAGCACGTTGCCACGCACGCTGATATCGGGATGGGCCTGTTCCCACTTGGAATAGGCAATGGCGAGGACGGATCCGACGACCACGGCGCCGAACAGATCAAGGAACAGCACCGAGAGGAAGGACGCCATGAACACCACCGCTTCGCGGCGATTCTTGAGGTGAGGTTTGATGTCCTCCCACACGATCATGTTGGCCCCGAGCAGCATGATGATGGCCGCCATGGCCGGCATCGGAATGATGGCGATCAAAGGAGCGAGAAACAGCACCATCAGCAGCAGGATCAGCGCGGAGATCGCCGAGGCCACGCGGCTATCGCCTCCCAGGCTGTAGACCAGCCACATGCGGTTGAAGGAAGCGCACGTGGGGAGTGACGACAGAAAAGGCAGCACGCAGTTGGATACGGCGTCGGCAAAGATGCCCTTGCGGCTGTCGGTGTAACCGCCGATCTTACGATTCATTCGCCGCATCGCCGCCACCGTTTGAAACAGACCGAGCAGCGCCAGCGTCACGGCGCCCGGCAGGATCGAGATGATGTCCGACATGGCCTCCTGATTGAAAGCGGGCAGCGAGGGAAAGACAAATCCTACGGACGACAGATTGGCGATCTGTTCGATCATCGTATTCTGCAGGCCGACCGTGGCATTCAGGTACGCCGAGTACGCCGTGCCGGCGGCAACGCCGATCAGAATCGCCCAGTTGCGCAGGAAGCCGATCTGCCGCACCACAAGGCTGGTGATCAACGTAATCAGCCCGATCTGGATCGCGTACATGTTGCCGATCTCCAGGACCGCCAGGAACGACTGCCAGGCGATCCACAGCGGCCATTCCACCTCGGTATTGATCGGCAGGCCCGCGAAGCTGGTAAGCGACTTGAATATGAGGAACAGCCCGATGCCGCAGATGAGCCCGTTGATGATCGGCTCGTTTATCAGGTCCAGCATCCGGCCGAGCGGTCGGATGAGCAGGAACAGCATCTGGATGAGGCCCGCGAGCAGGATCAGGGTCAGCGCATAACCGACATAGTCGGCGCCGAACGGCGGCGCCACCGGCAGCAGGGTGATCCCGATCGCCGCCGACATCGTGGTGTTGGGACCGCCGCTGAACACACGCGAAGGGTTCAGAAGCGCGGTGAACAATACGCCCCAGATAGCCGCGTAAATGCCGAAATGCGGCGGCAACCCGGCCAGCGTGGTCGAAAAGGCAATCGCCTGGGGAAGCGTCACCACTGCCAGCGTCAGTCCGACCAGCAGATTGGCGCGCAGCATTGCCACGATGCGCGGCAAGGCGCTCGCGATGGCGTTCGTCGGCACAGGGCTAATCGGCAGGAGCGTGCGGCGTGTCTTTGCTTCCGAGCGACTCGGCGTACCGCGTCAGGGGTGGCATGACGGTCATCATCAGCTGCTGCCACGCGGCCACCAGAGGACCTTGCTTGTCGCCGGCCGGCCGCGGCAGGGTGCTGAGGTAGTACCCGATGTCCCGGCACTCTTGATTGTCGAGGCTGCCTTCCTGTCCCAGCGGCATGTTGCGGCAGATGAAGCCCGGCATGATCGTATTGACCGCCGCGAAATTCATGCGCGAGTCGAGGCTGAATGACTGAGGGCCCGCCAATGCGGGGTAGAGCACTCGCCCCTGGACGATCGTGCCGAGGCCCTGAGGACCGTGACAGGACGCGCAGCGCTCGCGGTACACTTGGGCGCCGCGCACGTAGTCATCGCCACGCCTGCGCGTCGCCGAGGCGGGGATCTCGTCCATGCCCTGCTCCGGATAGCGATTGCCGATCTTCAGATCGACCGCGGCAGAGAGGAAACGGCTGTACGCGGTGACATCGCGAATGAGATCGTCGGCGGCATTCGGTTTGAAGCCATTCGATGAGTTGATGTAGCACTGCATCTGGCGCAGCTCGTGGGGCAATAGAAGGCCAGTGAATCGATCGTACATGTCCGCCATCGCCCAAGAGGCACCCAGGCTGTTCGAACCCACCAGGCGATTGCCCACCGCGTCCTGCTTGTCTCCCACGCCCTGGTGGCAGTTAGCGCAAGTGGTATGCGTGCCACGGACGAAGCGATCCGCATTCCAGCGCTCGCGGGCCCCGCTGTTTGCCAAATTCCCCTGCAGGTCATCGACGATGTTGCACCCGCGCTGGATGGCGCGGACATCGTCCTCGCTGTAACCGCGGATCGTACTCCAGGCCCCGCTCATTTTGCGTACGTATGGCGAACGATAGTGCTCAGCCGCGGCCAGCGCGTAGCCCTGCAGCTTTTCCTTGCAGCTGGGCGTGAGATCGACCGAGATCTTTCGGAGTTGATCACGCTCGGCGTGCTTGTTCAACGCCAGCAGATACATTCCGCCCAGGACCAGAACGATCAGAGTGACCTTCAGCAACTTTGCCGGCAAAGCCGCCATGAGTCTAGCGCCCGTCCTTGCGCGCGCCTTCGCTCAGCTGAAGATGGTGCGCAATCGCGCGCGCAAGAATGCGGATGTCGCGTACCGCGGGATCGTAGAGCGTAGGTACGAATCCGTCCATGGGGCCCGCATAGCATCGCATTACGCGCTCTTCGAAGGACATTCTCTTGCCGAGCGTGGCGTCGAAACGATCGGAATTCACGAAGGCGTACGCCAGGTCCTCGGCCGTGTGACAGCCCGCGCAGGAATTTACGGCATCTTGAGCGGTCTTGCGGGTGAAGCGCCTGCCATACTGGGAGGTGAAGTAAAAGAGGTTGTAGCCGTTTTGCACTGCCCTCGTGAAATACCCGTCGGTGCCGAAATCATCCCCGCCATAGGACACGCGAAACTGCTGCCATCCGGGCGCGGATGACACCTGGGAGTGAAACACCTTGATGCCCGATCCGAAATGGGCCCAGAGCACGAAGGCGGCTATCGCCGCGACGGGAATAATCGAGAAGCCAAGGTGCGACAGGCGCATCCATACCGCACGTCGTCGTGCAGCTTCCATCAGGAGCCCCTATTCATTGCGGGCTCAAGGTTCCCGTGACGGCCCTCACCATCTTGCGGTGTGGGTCGTAGTCCTTGTCTTCCGCCTTTCCGATCCCGGTCAGCACGGCGGATTTCAACACCTTCTTGCCGGCCTCGCTGTTTTCGAGATTGACCAGCGCGGATTGGATCGATTCGCGCAATCGAGCGGGCATCGTGCGCTTCACCGCCCATGGGAGATGAAGTAGCTGCTCCGAAACCGCCAGGACGGTCAATTCGTCGGTGTTGATGGCGTTCTTCAGCGCCGGCTGCTCGATGGCGCCGTCGCCGGAGCCCGCGGCATCGGCCTGCTTGTGGTAGACGCCGATGACCGAGTTGAGCGGGTTGACGGCAAAACGGGATTTGAATTCCTCTTTTTTCAACCCGGCCTGCAGCATCATGTAGACGGGCGCGATGTAGCCCATCATTGCGTCCTCGCCGCCGCCGAACAGAACGGTGCGCCCGCGCAACTGGCCGAGACTTGTAATGTTGCTGTCTTTGCGTACGTAGAGTACTCCGGCGAGGGTGCTTTTACCGAATTCCTTGTTATGCGCTATGACCTGATAGGTCTTTGCCGAACGGATGTAGTGATACTGATTGTACTGCACGATGTCGTAACGTTGTTCCTCGATACCTCGCCAAAACGCCTCGAAGTCCTTGGAGGTGACCAGGCTGACCTTGCGACCAAGCTGCTCGCTGACATAATCCGCCAGCGGCGCGTAGCGCGTCGTGGTTTCGCTGGCATTGAGCCGTGGAAATACCCCCATGACCAATGCGCCCTCGGCGGCTCGAGCGACGGGCATAGCGGTCATGGCAACGAACCAAAGCAGTGCCGCAACTTCGTTTATCGTGCGGGGCCGGTCTCTGACGAATTGCACAGTCACCTGGAAGCTCCTTCTAAAACGTCTTGAATGAGACGGCGGCGGCTTCTTCAGCCGTGGTTTCGCCTGTGGGTGGCAGAGTCAAGCACACCGGTTCGTCGGCTTGCCCGCTCTCGAGGTAGCTGGCATAAGCCTTTTCATCCATAGGCCTGGCGAGCAGATAACCTTGGGCAAAGTCGCAACCGTGGGTCACGAGAAAATGCAGCTGCTCTTCCTTTTCCACCCCTTCCGCGACGACCTTCAGATCAAGTCCCGTTGCCATCGCCAGGATCGCCTTGACAAGGGAAGCGTCGTCCGGATTGTCGGGTAAGCCGGCAACGAAACTTTGATCTATCTTTAGCACATCGAACCGGAAGCGTTTCAGGTAGGTCAGCGCCGAATAGCCGGTGCCGAAATCGTCGAGGGACAGTCTCACCCCGAGAGCCCGCAGACTGCTCAGCTCCTCGGCCACTTGATCGTGGTCCTCCACAAGAACTCTTTCGGTGATCTCAAGTTCCAGTGCTTTCGGGGGAATACCGTAAGTCGACAGCCGTTCGCCAAGCCTCCTGGAAAAATTCCTCCTGAATTGAACACCGGAGATATTGATCGCCAGGAACCCGGGCTCGATCCCGCGATCGCGCCACCCCGACCAGCAACGGCAGGCCTGTTCGAGAACCCATTCGCCGATTTCCACAATCTGTCCGCTCGCCTCTGCCACGGGAATGAAGTGTGCCGGGCTGATGAACCCCCGCTCGGGATGACGCCAGCGCAGCAGCACCTCGGCACCCGTGGGACGCCGGCTGGCAGCACCATAGATAGGCTGAAAGTGCAGTGCAAGCTGCCCGAGCTCGAGGGCGACATGGAGGTCCTGCTCCAGCTCCATCCGCTCGCGCAGACGGATGTTCATCTCCTTCGTGAAGAACATGACGGACCCGCTTTGCTTGGCTTTCGCCTGATACATGGCGTTGTCGACGTTCGCCATCAGCGCTTCCACGTCCTCTCCGTTGTCGGGATAAAGCGCGATGCCGATGCTGCATTTGGCCACGACCTTGCGCCCGCCTAACTCCCGGGGCTCGGACGCCGCCTCCAGCATTCGAGCGGCGATTCTTTCGATTTCGCCTTCGTCAGCGACGTTCGAAACCAGAACCAGGAACTCGTCTCCACCAAGACGGGCAACGCTGTCGGCGTCCCTCATGCAAGCCTGCAGGCGAGCCCCAATGTCGACCAACAGCTGATCACCAGCCGCATGACCGAGCGAGTCGTTGACGTCCTTGAAATTGTCCAGGTCGATGAACATCAGCGCGAACCGCTCACCGGAACGCTTGGCGCGGTTGATTTCCAGGGTTATTCGCTCGAAAGCCATCATCCGGTTGGGAAGACCGGTCAAGGCATCGAAGTTGGCCTGACGGTGTAACTTGGCCTGCTTGAGTTTCACTTCGTCGGTCATGGCGTTGAATGCTCGCGCGAGCATTCCGAGCTCATCGGCGGATGTCACCTCGACGACGGGGTATTGTCCACGGGCGACCTCGTCGGAGGCGGCGATCAGCTTCTCGATAGGACGCAAGACGCTGAATCGGAAGACCGCAGAGATCGCTGCGCCGAGGAACAAAACGATCGCGGCAAACACGAACATCTGAACGGTCAACTGCCGGCGAATTTGCTTCTGCAAGGATTCGCGGCTCATGCCGACCAGAAAACGCCCCAGCAGGACCTCGTTATGGATGATGGGAAATTCCAGGTGGAGCAATTCGTCCTCGCCTCCCAAGCTCTGCAAGGTGCTCGGGAGGGTATTCGGTCTGGCGGCTTCGATGCGGTCCCTGAGAGAAGTATTGGAACCCCTGATATAGGAGCTTATTGGCACGCCCTGCGGAGATACGACCAACCCATAAACGACGTCAGGCTGCGAGGAAACCTCGCGGGTGTAATCGTTGAGCTGCAGATAATCGAATGCCAAAATCGCTTGCGGGCTGATCAGTGAGATCAGGCGCCCCAGCGCGCGGCCACGCTCGTGGAGTTGCTGCTCCTGACGCTCGATTGACGTGTGGATGAAATAATACGTGGTGGCCGCCATGGTGACTGTCAGGATGACCAGGACCGTGACGGTGAACTTTGCGCGCAGCCCAAACTGCATCACGCCCCCTCAGCGTTCCGCGATGGTCGCCCTGCCTGAAGGTATTCCCCCAATTGCTCCCCTTTCGAATTGTTGTTAAGGATCCCACAGGGTCCGCGCGTCATCTCATGGTGCGTTGTGTGCTCGATAGTAAAAGAGCCCGCATACGGCGTTAATGGCCGCGGATCACGTCTTTTGAGAAAAACGGAAGAATTTTCAAAACCTTGGGGAGAAAACTTCGCCGTGGCCCACTCCTGAGCCATCAAAAGTGTGTCTCGCCGAGCTCGCGGACACTATCCTGGCGCGGCACCCTGCCACTTTCGGCAGCGAAGCCGTCGGTGCGCGTGCCCCCAGGCTCAGCGGCCGCAGAGATCGCCCTGGAGAAGGCGGAATCGCCGCACCGGATTCTGATCAACGGCGCGAGCTGTTCGAACTCAACCGATGGCGCCCAGACCGCTGACCAACGGACCTTCCGCAGCGCGACCGGGCAATGCATGGCACGTATTGGTACCGACGACGCCGATGCGAACCGTATCGGGCATGAGCGTTTCCTCCACGACAATTGTTATCGAACCCCCGCGGCAGTCGACCTCAGCAGTTTCCCTTGGAGCGCGCCGGTATGCTCGCCATTCATGAATGCCACTTTGCCGGCAATTATAGTGGCCATGATGCCAATCGACTTCTGCTTGAGTCTGCGCGCTCCCGTGGGAAGGTCATGCTCGATGGTCGGGATCTGCGGCGCAAGAATCGCGGGATCGAATACGTTGAGATCCGCGATGCAGCCCTGACGCAATAAACCGCGATCGGTGAATCCCCACGCCATCGCCGGCGTGAGAGTGATCATTTTCACGCCCTCTTCAAGCGAGAACGCATTGCGCTCACGGACCCAGTACGCAAGCAAATGCGTGTGGATCGAAGAGTCCATGATGAGGCTCACATGCGCGCCGGAATCCGAAAATGTCATGACTGTTCGAGGATGCCGCAGAGTCGCCAGCGCCTCCGCATCGCTCTTCGGCACAGTTGTCACATCGAACTGCATGAAGAGCTGATTGAAGTTGGAGCCGACAGCGAGGTCCATCATGACCTCCACTGGATCCACATTGCGCTGCGCCGCCAGCTCGGCGACCGTGGGGTTGCGCGACACGGCGCTATACACGACATACATGTTCTCGTAGTTGGGCTTGCGCGGCTCGCCGCCTCCGGTTCGATAGACGCCGTCCTTCGTAGCATCGACCAGGCGTTTCCGCCGTTCCGGATCGGTGAAAGCCTTGCGCTGTTCCTCGATCGGCAACGCACGCACCTCCTTCCATTCAGGCAGGTCGTCGAACTGCAGGCGTCCTTTGAACGACAACACGTGGGAAATGCCGCGCGTATGTGTCTGTCCGAACATGCGGCCGCCGGCCTCAGCCGTGCTGTCCAGAAGATTCAACGCATCCTGCGCGCCTGGGCTTCCAGCTGGTATTCCAAAGGTGATCGGCGCGCCACTGTTCACCGCGAGGTCGCGCAGCCTGTCATTGGCGACCTTCCGCACGTTGGGGTCCGGTGACCTGGAATCTCTTTCCCGCGCATACTCGAATATGCCGCGGCCCGTTTTGCCCATGAGGCATACCAGCTGGCTCAGCTCGTCCCACGAAGCGTGATTCGACGCGACGGGGCGGTTGTCCGGCTCCGGCAGCTTGTGGCCGCTCGAACGCGAGCTGGTGAAGCCGATCGCGCCCGCGTCGAGCGCGTCGAGCAACTCATGCTCCATCGCGCCCAGGTCGTCGTGCGAGGCCTGCTGCTCGAAAGCGCGCTGCCCCATGACGTGTGTGCGCAGCGCAGAGTGTCCAATGTTTGCGGCGTAGTTGATCGTCTTCGGCAGCTTGTCGACAACGTCCATGTACTCCCTGAACGTAGTCCAGTTCCAGCGCACCGCAGCTCCGATCGCATCGGCAGAGATATCTTCCGCGCGAATGATGTTGCTGAGGATCATGTCACGCTGCTCGGCAGAACCCGGTGCGAGCGTGAACCCACAGTTTCCCATCACGGCTGTTGTCACACCATGCCAGCAGGAGCAGCTTCCCAAAGGATCCCAGAACACCTGGGCGTCCATGTGTGTGTGTCCGTCGATGAAACCGGGCGAAACCACCTGGCCTGTGGCATCTACTTCTTCTTTTCCTCTTTCGCGGATGCGGCCGATCGCCGCGATTCGATCGCCGTTCAAGCCAACGTCAGCTCGATATTTCGGCAGTCCTGTCCCGTCGACTACCGTGCCGTTACGAATCACGAGATCGTACATGTGGACTCCTCCTGTGGTGAATCACCGGCGCGCAGAAATCTACTTTGCAGATGCCTGTCTGAACGTGACTCTACATCTTTCGATAGCGGACAGACTACCACTGCGAAAAACGTGGTCTTCCCCTTACATCAGGCTCATTCCGAGGGTCTTGACTAACTGAGTCCACTTCGTGATGTCCGCCTTGATGAACGCAGCAAAATCGTCCGGAGAGTTTGCGACCACCTCGAGGCCCTCTGCAGCGAGCCGTTCCTTCATGTTCGGGCTACGCAGTGTGGCAGTGGTTTCCCTGTGCAGCCATGTGATGATTTCCTGCGGAGTCCCCGCCGGCGCGAGCAGACCGTACCACTGCGCGGACTCATAGCCGGGCACTGCTTCGGCGATGGTCGGGATGCCGGGCGCGGCGGCGGCTCGACGCGTGCTGGATAAGCCGATTGCGCGGAGCTTACCGGACGACACGTGGGGCATCACACTCGACAGGGTATCCATCATCACCGGGACCTGGCCGGCGATCACATCGATCACCGCCAGCGAACCGGATTTATAGGGGACATGGGTCATCCGAATCTGCGCCATGCTGAGGAACAGCGCTGTGGCCAGATGCCCGTTGGTTCCGTTGCCGCCTGAAGCATAGAGGATCGGATCGTCCTGATTCGCGCGTGACTTCGCAAGCGCGATCATTTCTCTTATCGACTTCACGGGGACCGATGGATGCACGACCATCAGATTGGGACTGGACGCAGCCAAGGTGATCGGGGCGAAGTCACGCAACGTGTCATAGGGTAGTTTCTGGTAGATCGCCGGACTGATCGCCAGCGCGGACGTATTCAGGAGCACGGTGTAGCCATCGGGTTTGGCTCTGGCGACGGCCGCGCTTCCTATCGTGGTGCCCGCCCCCGACCTGTTGTCCACGATGATCTGCTGTCCCGCCCGTACAGTAAGTTCCTTTGCGAGCAGACGCGAAAAGCTATCGAGTCCGCCGCCGGGCGCAGTGGTCACGATAAATCGTATGGGTTGGTTTGGATACGTGGTCTGTGCCAGCGCTGCGGGCAGCGTAGCCATCAGCGTCGTGCAGACTGCAGCGAGATGTATCGCATCGCTCATTCCGTACTCCAGCGTCCTCCGCGCTTCCGCGGTCGAATTGGGGTTCGAAGTCAAAGCCCGAGCGCGGTCCTCAAGATCGGCGTGCCTTGCGAGCGGAAGCAACGGGCGTTTTTGGCGCTACCTTTTTCGATCTGGACGCGGGGCGCTTCTTCTTGGGCGCAGAGTCGGGCACGCCCGCGAGTCGGCTACGCGTTCCGCCTTCGGACATGCAATGGCCACCTCCCTGGTAAATGTCCGCTGGCGATGTTCCCGCGGGACCGTCTCTCGTCAGGATTTCCTTGGCGTACGTCTCGCTCCGATCCTGCGGCCGATAGCCCAGGCGACGGGCATTGGCGTTGTCGAACCACGCGCGAGCGTTATCCGAAATCCCATAGACAATCTCGAAGTGCAGCTTCGGGTGTTCGATGCCGATGGTGACAAGCTGAGCCATGTCGCGCCCGCTGATCCAGATCGCGAGCCGGCGCCGATCGATCGGCGCTTGATTCACGTTGCCTATGCGCATGCAGAACATCTCCATGCCATAGCGGTCGGCATAGAGGCTGGCGAGCGCTTCGTTGAAGACTTTGGAAACGCCGTAGCGGCTGTCAGGCTTGGGATAGACGCGGTGGTCGATGGTCTGATCGCAGCGATAGAAGCCGACCGCGTGGTTCGAGGTCGCGACCAGAAATCGCTTGACCCCGTTCCTGCGAGCTGCTTCCAGCGCGTTATAGAAACCAATGATGTTGGCCGAGAGAATGTGATCCCAGTCGTGTTCGCCGGACTGACCGCCGAAGTGCACGATGGCATCGACGCCCTTGGTGACCCGCAGCATGTCGGCGAGTTTGGAGATGTCCGCGCGCATGAAGGTCTCGCCGGGATGCAGATTGCGGATCGGCTTGATATCAGACAGCCGAAGCTTGTACTTTCCGGCCAACTCCAGCCGCAGAAAGGTGCCGATGCGTCCGGCAGCACCCGTCATCAGAATCGTCTTCATGCAATGCCTCCCGTAGCGTTTGTTCTAGAGCCTCCTGGTCCGCGTCAAAAAACTGCACACGGATACAGAATACAAGTCGTCATTCTGGAGGTGCACAGCACGCACATCCAAATCCAGTTTAGGCTCCAAACCCGTTTTTCGCTGGATCCTGGATCACCTCGCCCCCGGATCGCGTTTCACTCGTCCGGGTTCGGCTTGCGCGGTCCAGGATGACGACGTTGTTATTCATGGAAAGCCACTAATATCCTCGCGCTCGGTCCACCACAGCATTGAGCGGTTCGCCCGCGAGAAATCGCCGCGCGTTGTCGGCGAAGATTTCAGCAACGTCTTTACTGCGCTCGGGATGTCCACCGCCGAGATGCGGAAGCACCAGAACGCCTTCGGTCTTCCAGAAGGGATGCGTCCTCGGCAGCGGTTCCTCGCGGAACACATCGAGCACGGCACCGGCGATTGTCTTCGATTGCACTGCGGCGATCAGGTCAGCATCGACGATCAGTGCACCGCGCGCGAAATTCAGCAGCCACGCTGTAGGCTTCATCGCGCGCAGCCGATTCGCATTGATGAAGTTTTCGGTCTCGGATGTGGAGGGCAGCAGCAGCAATACAAAGTCCGATGCGCCAAGCACCTCGTCAGTCTGTTCCTGCGCATAGACCCTCGCAACGTGCGCAAGCGGCGCTGGTGTGCGTTTGGTGCCGATCACGCGCATCTCGAGCGCCGTGGCTTTGCGCGCAAGCTCCTGTCCGATCGCCCCGAGCCCGAGTATCCCGAGAGTCTTGCCGGCGAGCGGCACAGACATGCGTTTCGTCCAGCGGCTCTCCTTCTGATCCAGCGCGATCGGCATGTACGGCTTGGTCAGATGAAACAAGGCGCCGAGGATATTTTCGGGCATCGAGATGCGATGCGAACCGCGAGCGCAGCACAGCGTCACCTCGGTGCTGAGATCCGGACTCGCGAGCCATGGATCGACCCCGGCGGTCACCGCCTGGATCCAGCGCAGTCGCGGCATGCGCTTGAGGTGGCTTCCCGGTCGCCATCCGACGAGAATTTCGGCACGTGCGGCGAGATCATCAGGAATCGTTTGATCGATCTTGAGTGAATGCACTTCGAACCGGTCGATGAGGCCCATACGCGTCAGTGCCTGTTCATAGGCCTTCGCTTCATTCATCCAGACTACACAGACGGGCTTGCTCATCGACGGCTCCGCGGGAAGTGAAGAACCGCGATCGTATCAGGCGACTTGCTATATTCCGTCCTGTCGCGCCGAAATCAGGGAAGCCCCACGCCTCGTGAACCATCTCTTGCTCGCCCTCGGGGCGATGTTCCTGCAGCAAACCTTCATCGCGCTCGGGAGAGCCCTGCCCGCAGTGATCGCGCCGGCGATCATCACGGATCTGCGCATCGATGCGGCGTGGATCGGCATCTATTTCGGCTTGACGGCTGCCGCCTCTCTCGTCGCACAGCTCGGGTGCGGCAGCTTCATCGTGCGTCACGGCGCATTGCGCATGAGCCAGATCTCGCTCGTCATGGTGGCCGCCGGCACCGCATTGGCGGCGCTGGGAACGCCGGTGATGCTCGTGTTGTCCGCAATCGTTTGCGGGGGTGGCGGAGCTGTATCCACACCGGCCAGCTCGCATCTGCTCAGCCGCGTCTCGTCGGCGCGCTACTTACCGCTGGTGTTCTCTCTGAAGCAGACGGCGGTGCCGGCCGGCCTGCTATTGGCCGGGCTGCTCGCGCCGCGACTGACGGAATGGACGGGCTGGCGCGTGACGATGCTGCTCAGCGCGGCAGCGTGCGCCGTGTTCGTCCTGATGTTGCAGCCCTTGCGCAGGATTTTCGATACCGACCGGGTGCCCTCGCGCACCTTTCGAGTGTCGGATTTCAAGGAGACCCTGACTTCGGTGCTCGGCACGCACAGCCTTCGTACGCTGTCGTTCGCGTGCCTTGCCTTCAACGGCATGCAGGCTACTGTGACGGCCTATTTCGTCGTGTATCTCACCACGATTGGCTACACGCCTGTGGCAGCGGGTTTCGTTTTTTCGGTGGCCGTCGCGGTCGCCGTGCCCGGCCGCATTCTCTGGGGCTGGCTCGGCAGCAGCTATGTCTCCCCGCGCCTGATGATGGCAGGGCTTGCGTTCGGCATGGCTGGGAGTGTGGCGCTCCTCGCGCTTTGCAGCGCCGGCTGGCCAACACTTTTGGTTGGGCTGATCGCCTGCGTGCTCAGCGCCACCGCGCTGTCCTGGCACGGCATTCTTCTGGCCGAAACCGCGCGCGCAGCGCCGGAGGGCATGCGTGGCGGCGTTACCGGCGGCGTGCTCTCCTTCGGTCAAGTCGGCGCGCTCGCCTTGCCGGTAATGTATTCAGGTCTTCTCGACTTTACCGGCAGCTACGGCATCGGCTTCATCGTGTGTGGCGTGCCCGCGCTGCTGGTCGGCGTTCAACTGCTCAGGCGGAAAGGCGCGACACATGACACGAGCTCAGTCGGAAACCAGACTTGAAACTATGTTGCTGCAAGAAACCGCGCGCCTACTTGAGCTTCGCTCCGGCGAGAGCTATCGCCTTCTGGCACTTCGTATCCCTCGTTGGACTGGGAGAGCCTCTAGTCGAGGCGAGCGCCCGAAAGCTTCACCACCTGGCCGTATTTGTCGTAGTCGGACTTGAGCTGTTGCGCGAACTCGTCGAGGGTCATGTACATCGGGTCGAGCGATTGGGACGAAAGATTCGCCGCGACATTGGTATCTGCCACCGCCTTCTTGAGCTCGGCATTGAGCTTCTCGACGATCGGCCGCGGCGTGCCAGCCGGCGCAAAGGCACCCATCCAAGACGTGAATTCGTAGCCTTTCACCGTCTCACCAATGGTGGGGATGTCAGGGTACTGCGCCACGCGCTTGTCCGAAGACACCGCGATCGGCCGCACGTGGCGGGATTGAAGCTGGGGAAGAACTTCCGATATCGGTGTGAGCAGCATCTGTATCTCGCCGCCTGCGGTCGCAACGGCCGCCAGAGCACCGCCCTTGAAGGGGACATGAACCATTTTCACGTTCGTCATGTTGCATAATAGGCTCGTCGAAAGATGCTGGAGCGCGCCGACACCGGCCGAGCCGTACGCGATGTCGTTCGGGTGCGCTCTCGCCAGCGAGATGAGGTCTTTTACCGTGCGCACCGGCATCGACGGATGCACGACCAGCATGTTCACCAGCCGCGCGACCGGCGTTAAGCCGACGAAATCCTTCAGTGGATCGTACGGCAGCTTCTTGTAGAGGTGCGCGTTGGCGAGCAGCGTCGTCGAATACACCATGAGCGTATACCCGTCCGGCGGACTCTTCGCGACGAGCGCGGCACCGATCGTTCCGCCCGCGCCAGCGCGGTTGTCGATGATGAACTGCTGGTTGAGCTGCTCGCCCACTTTCTGAAACGCGACTCGTCCGACGATATCGGTCGCGCCGCCGGGAGCAAACACGATCACGACGCGCACCGGCTTCGACGGGTATGATTGCGCCCACGCTACGCCGCACGCAAACACGATGAGACCCACGCATACACTCAATAATCGAATCGGATTCATGCGATTCCTCCTCAAGTCAATGTTGTGGATTACTCGCGCTCACGCCCTCTTGGTCACGACATCGTCACGCGTCACAATGTAACTTGCAACCCACGAAAGAATTCGCCATGACGACCCGCCTGCCACTCAACGGTTTCAAAGTGCTCGACCTGACGGCGCACCGCGCCGGACCGACCGCCGTGCGTCAGCTCGCCGACTGGGGCGCCGACGTGATCAAGATCGAAGCGCCGGGAGGCCCTGAGGTCGATGCGACCGGCAGCCGCCGCAGCGGACCGGACTTTCAGAACCTGCATCGAAACAAGCGCAGCCTGAGTCTGAACCTGAAGACACCGGAAGGTCTCAAGATTTTCTTCGACCTCGCGAAGACCGCCGACGTGGTGGTCGAGAACTTCCGGTCTACCGTCAAGCACAAGCTCGGCGTCGATTACGAGGCAGTGAAGAAGATCAATCCGCGCGTCGTCTACGGCAGCATATCCGGCTTTGGGCAAGATGGTCCGTACGAAGGCCGCGCCGGCGTCGACCAGATCGCGCAGGGCATGGGCGGGCTCATGTCCATCACCGGTCATGCCGGCGGCGGGCCTGTGCGCGTCGGCATCGCGATCAACGATACCTCGGCCGGCCTGCTGCTCGCCAATGCCATCGTCTTAGCGCTCCTCGACCGCGAGCGCACGGGCGAAGGCCAGTGGGTGTCGACCTCGCTCATCGAAGCACAGATCTACATGCTTGACTTCCAGGCGGCGCGCTATCTGATCAAGGGCGAAGTCCCCGGGCAGGAAGGCAACAGCCATCCGACCGGGGCCGGGACCAACATGTTCGAGACCGCCGACGGCCATATCAACATCGCCGCCGCGGGCGAGCTTGTGTGGGCGCGATTCTGCAGGGCTGCTGAGGCGGAGGAGCTGCTTACTGATCCGGATTACGCCACGCCGGGCGCGCGCATCGACAACCGGAAAGCGCTTGGCGCCCGACTGGCGGAGATCATCAGGCGGCGTCCCAGCGAGCATTGGCTCAAGGCGATGGACAAGGCCGGTGTGCCGTGCGGCCCGATCAACACGATCGACAAAGTGTTCGCCGATCCGCAGGTGCAACATCTCGGCATCGCTACGCCGATCGATCATCCCAAGTACGGCCCGCAGAAAGTTGTCGGCCAGCCAATCCACCTGAGCCGCTATCCGCAGCCGAAAAAGCTTCGGCATACGCCTGAGCCCGGCGAACATACTGACGAGATACTCAAAGGACTCGGCTACGACGAGACGGCGATTGCGGGGTTGCGCGCGAAGCGGGCGGTGTGAAGAGAGTACGCAAGGCACTCAGCTTCGCGTTCAGCGCAACGCCGTGCTGATCTCACATTCGTTCACTTCAGTAGTTCTTGGGAGGAAGCGTTTATTCCAGTCGGCCGCATGTGCTCTCTGCAGCGACGAGCGCGCGCAGCTCGGTAACTAATTGTCCGACGAGCTCCTGAGCCAGACGAAAAGCGGCCGCGATCGCGGGGCCCTCGGCATCCTTCGCATATTTCTCGACATTTTGCAGGCATTTGAATACTACGGGAGCGTCAAACGCGGCTACAGCGCCTTTGAGCGCGTGCATCTGCGCAAGAGCACGCTTGTGATCCTTCGCCACAAGGGCCGCATTGATAGAGGCAAGCAAGTCCGGGACGGAGCCTAAAAACGCAACTGAGACACTTAGAAGGAGTGGCCGATCACCGGAGAGACGCTCAAGCGTTGCATTCACGTCAAGAACGGTTTTTTTAGGGATGGCGGCCGCATCGCGCACTGTTTTGTATGCTGCGCGCGCCGCAAGCATCTTGGTCGCGAGCGCGTGAAGTTCCGCAAAACTGAAGGGCTTGTTCAGAACGTGATTGGCTCCAGCTTCGAGCGCCGCCTTCCGCACTTCCACTTCTTCTGTCACGGTCAGCATTAGCAGGGGAACCTCAGTCTTGGGCGCGAACCCGCGCAACTGACGGGTGAACTCGATACCGTTAAAACTCGGCATCAGGTGCTTTACGATGACGAAATCCGTTTCATTGTTCTTGCACCAGCTCAGCGCCAGTTCGGGTGTGGCAAATTCTGTGGCGTGGCACTGCGGCAACCTTTGAACCAGTTGCTTCAGTATGGTGATATCGATGACGTCGTCATCTACTATGAGGATCCGCACCGCGACTCCCGTCATTTATATACACCAAGTATAGTCTTGCTGTCGGTAGCGACATCGGGCACGAAATCATGGATGGTGCGTGCGCGCGGCAAAGATATGGGACAGGAACAATTCCCGTTGCACTGTTAAGGAGTGGCGCACCAGGGTAATCGGCCCCGCTCGGCCGCCGTCGGAAGCTCAGGCGCAGCAATCAGGCGAGCGGACTCGTCACGGCTAGAACCCGCATCTTGCCGGACCGATGGAATTCGCTCACCTGCCCGGTCACGCCCGTCCTCCGCTTGCGGCGGGAAGGCGCGGCGCATGGCGGGTGAGCAGCTGCCGCTCATGCAAACTACATCATTCGTGCTGAACGTCTGCAGAATTGAGCGCGACTGATGTGCGACCACCAGCAGCGCAGCCCGCCGTTATGACAAAGCTCGTGCTCGTGGCAATCAACCAGCGGCAGCGTTGGAAAGATTGGCAAGCATAGTTGCTAAGGCGTTAACGCTCGCCTCCGTGTCCGAGCCGAGGCGATGCCGCCGACCAAGCCACCTTGGATCGTTGTAGGTAAGCCAAACCTTCCCGTCCGTGTCTTGCCAGCCCAGGATCTTCAGAGGCAAGTCAATTCCAATTGTCTGGTTGGATTGCATCAATGGTGTTCCGGCTTTGGGATTACCGAATATCAGCAGCTCCGTCGGTCTCAATGGCATATCGACCGAAGCCGCACCTGCCGCATGGTCGATCCGCGCAAAAACCGTGATGCCTTTGGCCTTTAGATCGGCTTCAAGCCGATCGAGCACCTGCTTGACCGAGAGTTTGGTAGGTATGGTGACCAGCCCATCTTCAGACATGGGTGATGCCTCCGCTTTCGCTGCGATCAAGCTGGCAACGGAAATCGCTGTCAAACATTGGAGTGCACGCCTACGATCAATCATCCGAGGAGAATACGCGCGAACAAACCCGGGTCGAGATCGGTCACGCTCAAGCAGGCGACCAAGCCAACAGCAGGACGGCGACTAAGTCGACAGCAGGAGGCGCGAGCTGGATTGCAGGTGCAGGATAGCCGGGAATAGACCAGGATAATCTCATCTGTGACTTTACCGATGGTGTTCATCGCGATCCGACCCAGATCCGTAGAGGCAGCGCTGAGGTTTCCTCGCAGCGCATCGTTCAAGCTGTGGGCAGGTCACCGGGATTGGAGGCCACGTTGGCCACTCCGGTCCGCACAAATTGCAGCAGCGCGGCACCGTAGGCTGCTACGGCTGGTCTTACGACTGTTATCCAGAACGAGCAAGCCTGACATCCCGCGCGCGAAGCGCACTTGCACCCTTTCGTCTGCGCCGATAGAGCCACGTCAGCAGTGCGATAACCGAGCCGCCTGGCATAAGGAGCTCAAGCGCGAGATATGGACCGGCTTGGTACATCAGACGGAGCAATGAGTTGACGTTGTCAAGCTTCATGATACGTTTTCTCAAAGTGCGGCATCCAAGGTGCAAGCTGCGGCACATCGCTTCGAGGCCGTTCGAAATTTATGGGCGGGTGCGATGCGGACTGCCCCGAAGGTTTGGCTTCATACGGCGCGATTTGCCAGGCGCGGGCAGTGATCGCGAGTATTGCATCTATGGATTTGCTGACGATCGGATTGTCCATTGCGGTTCCTAGATGACGAATGGACAGGGTAGCGCCGACATATGACTCGAGTATTTCAAACGGGCGTAATAGTGAGGCGGCAAACATTCGAGTCATTACAAATTGTTTCGGCACCCTATTCGTCTCTTCGACGGAGACTAGAATGTTTATATGCGCAAGAAAATCCTCGTCGTAGACGACGATACCGAGCTGCGCAAGGTGCTCTCGGCATATCTCACCCGTGCGGGTTATGACGTCCTGCTGCTGCCCGATACCGGGGAGCTCGACACCTTCATCACGCGCCACGCGCCGCACCTCATCGTGCTCGACGTGATGATGCCGGGCGAGGACGGTCTCGCGGCGTGCAGGCGCGTGCGGGCACGCGAAGAGAACACACCGATCATCATGCTCAGCGCGCGGGACGAGACGATCGACCGCGTCGTCGGCCTCGAGCTTGGTGCTGATGACTACGTTCCAAAGCCGTTCGACCCTCGCGAGCTCGTCGCACGGATCGAAGCGGTACTGCGCCGCAGAAATGCAGTGCCGGGGGCGCCGCAAACGGACAGTGGCGTGTTCGAATTTGCAGGGCTGCGGTTCGATCCCGCGACGCGGCAGTTGATGAAAGCGGACAAGCGCATCGCGCTGAGCACCGCCGAGTTCGCTTTGTTACATGCGCTCGTGCGCCACGCCAATCGTCCGCTGAAGCGCGATCGGCTGCTCGAGCTCGCGCGTGGCGACGATGCGGACATCAACGATCGCGCAATCGACGTGCAGGTACATCGGCTGCGCCGCCTTATCGAGCCGGATCCTTCGAATCCCTGCTACATCCAGACGGTATGGGGCGCCGGCTATGTATTCGTTCCGGATGGTGTGCAAAGGCGACCACGAGAGCGCAAATGAGCCTGCTTCCGAAGACTCTGCGAGCGCGGACAATCCTGGTGGTGTTTGCTGCAGTGCTGATCGCACAGGCGATTACACTCGTGAGATTCCTCGACCGCGACGAATTCATTGCTTCCGGGGCCGCTGGCGCCGTTGCGAGCTACATCCGCCTGCTGCAGGCCGCCATGGCCTCCATGGCGCCGGAGAAGCATACGGCGCTGCTCGCAACGCTTCAGGGACCCACCGGAATGCGTATCCTTCCAGACGAGGCTCAATTCACCACGTCCATGGATAGAAATCCGCCTGGTCATGGTTTTGCGAAGTTCCTTCAGGCAGAGCTGGGTTCCGACACCGTCGTGTTGAAAAGCACTGACGCGTCCCCGCTCACATTTTTCGTTGGTTTTGAAGCGGGCGGTCAAAAGTGGTGGCTCGTGCTGGATGGTCCGAAGTCCCAGCTGCCGGAGCGCTTGATGGGGCTTGCCGCTATCGTTGTTGTAGTGCTTGGACTCAGTGCGCCGTTTGTGCTGGGGATGACGCGACCGCTTAGATCACTCACGGAAGCCACCCGGGCATTCGAATCAGGTCGGACCACGTCAGTCCCGCTTACAGGTCCGCGCGAGATTCGCGAGCTCGCAGAGCGCTTCAATCAAATGCTCGCCCGCATCGAAGCCAACGAACGGGAGCGCACCGTCATGCTGGCAGGGCTGCCGCACGATTTGCGGACACCGATCTCGCGCCTGAAGGTACGCGCAGAATTGGTCGAGGACAGTGACGCACGGGAAGGATTCCGGCGCGACGTTCAGGATATCGAGCATATTTCCCAGCAGTTCGTTCAGTACCTGCGAGGCGTTGATGGCCCAGCGCTCGAGCGCAGTCCGCTCAATCTTGTAGGGCTCGTAGGCGAGCGTGTCGAGCGCTGGGTAAAGGGCGACAACGACGTACGAATGACCGTCGCCTCAGGCAACGTCGTAGTTAACGGTAATCGTGTCGCGCTCGAGCGCCTGACCGATAATCTGATTGGCAATGCGATTCAGCATGGCGCTCCCCCGATAGAGATCGAGGTCGCGCGGTCGGACGCGGGCCGCGTGCAGCTCGTCGTACGCGATCATGGCCGTGGCATTCCCGAGAGCGAGCAGTCGACAGCGCTCGAGCCGTTTACTCAACTGAGCGCGGCGCGGGGCACCAAGGGTAGCGTCGGCCTCGGTCTGGCCATCGCAGCTCGCATCGTGCGAGCCCACGGCGGCGAGCTGCAGTTTCGGAAGTGCGGCGACGCGTGTTTCGAAGTTTGCGTTACGCTCGATTCTAATGGCGCAATTCTGAACACTGAGTGCGGCAGCACGTTCGGTCACGAATTGCTGTAGATCTCAAAGCCAAACTCGGTCATCCGCTTGGACGCCTGCGGAATTGAGCGCGACTAGTCGATCTTGAGTCCGATCGCGCGCACGATCTTTCCGTACTTGTCGATTTCGGCTTTCAAATAGCGCGCCATTTCTTCCGACGTTCTGCTCTGCGGCTCAACGCCGACGGCAGCGAAGCGCTCGCGTAGTTCCGCCGTGTTCACGGCCTTTGCGAGCTCCGCATCCAAACGGGAAACGACTTCTTTCGAAGTCGCGGCCGGCGCGAACACCGCGTTCCACAGTACGTGCTCGTAACCGGGAACGCCGGCTTCGATCATCGTGGCAATGTCGGGTGCGATCGGCGTGCGCTTGCCCGAGGTCACTGCGAGCGCGCGCACCTTGCCGGCACGTGCTTGCGGAAGACCCGCCGCCATCCCTGCAAAATACGCGGCCATCTGACCGGTGATGACGTCGAGTGTGGCCTGACCGCCTCCCTTATAAGGCACGTGGACCATCTCCGCGCCCGTCATCGACCTGAAAAGCTCGTACGCGAAATGATCGGAGTTGCCGGAACCCGATGACGCCACGTTGAGCGCACGCGGCTTCGATTTCGCGAGCGCGATCAGGTCCTTCACGGAACGCACCGGCAGCGATGGATTGACGATCAGAATGTGCGGACCTGCCGCGGCCTCGCCGATCGGCACGAGATCGCGCAGCACGTCGTATCCGAGTTTTTCGTACGCGCTTACGGCGACTGCGATGCCGGTGTTCGCATACAGCAGTGTGTAACCGTCCGGTGCAGATTTCGCGACGACCTCAGCAGCGATATTGCCGCCTGCGCCTGGCCGGTTGTCGAATACGACGGCGCGTCCGAGCGTCTCGGTCAGCTTTGTCGCAACCACTCGCCCTACGACATCGCTCGAGCTGCCCGGAGGAAAACCGATCAGCATGCGAACCGGTTTGGTCGGATAGCTTTGCGCACAAACGTGCAGCGGTAGCACGGTTACCGCAGCAAACGAAGCGGCCACTGCAATATCAGACAGTTTGCTCATTCTGGATCCTCTCGACGTTGTTGCCTTACGATAGTGTCAACTTTGTTCGCACCAACACCCTATCGCCTCTTGCGCCCCATGAGCCACGCCGGGATCAGTGCCAGCATGAAGACGACAGTAACGATCAAAAAACAATCGCGAAATGCGAGCGTGTACGCCTGCGCATACACCATGCGCCCGAGGAAATCCAGCGCGCCTGCGGATTGCACGTCAGACGACGCGCCAGCCTGGGCCAAAAGCCGCTGCATCTGTTGCAGCAGTTCCGAAGTAGTGCCATTACCTGCAGTTTCCATGCTGGTGAGTATGTCGCTGTAAAAGAAGGTTCGGCGATCGAGCGAGACTGACAGCAGATTGACGCCGAATGCGCCGCCGAGCTGCCGAAAGAAATTGATCATGCCCGCGCCCTGCCTGAGCAGCGTCGACTGCAGTGAGCGCATCGCGGTGGCGTTCAGCGTCGGGTTGATCAGTGCCTGCCCGAGGCGACTGACCACCACGCACATGAGCATTCCGAAGTACGACGTGTTGACGTCCACGTCACGCATCCAATACGTCGAGGCGGCAAAGCCCAACAGACCCGTGATGAGTAGCGCGCGCGGCGGCATGCGATCACACAAGTATCCACCCAGCGGAGTGAACAAACCCAGAAGCAGAGCGCCCGGCATGAGCAGCAGTCCGGCATCGAGTGGCGTGAGTCCCTGGATCGTCTGCACGAACAAAGGTATGAGGAAAGTCGTGCCGAACTGGCCTATCCCGAAAACACATGCCACGCAGGCCGCCGCAGCAAACGGGCCCACCGTGAGCACTCGGAGATTGACGAGCGGTTGCCGCACGCGCAGCTCCCACGCAATAAATGCGATTCCCGCAGCGCCAGCCGTTACAAGCATTTCCAGAATGAAATCGGATTCCCAGCCATCGCGCTGCCCGTTGGACAAGCCGGTCAGCAGTGACGACATCGTCAGGCATAGCAACACGAAGCCCAGCCAGTCGAATTGCGCGCGCCTGCCCGTTTCTTCGCGCTCCGGCATGAACAGGCTGCCGAACAGGATTCCGGCGACGCTGAACGGCACGGCCATGTAAAAGACGGAGCGCCAGTTGAAGTGTTCGATCAGGATACCGCCCAGAGTCGGCCCGACCGCAGGCCCGAGGATTACGCTGATACTGAAGAATCCCATCGCCATCCCGCGCTTCTCCGGCGGGAACACGCTGAACAAGGTAAACATCGTCAAGGATTGCAGCACACCGGCCATCAAGCCCTGGACCACCCGCGCGAAAGTCAGCATCACTTCGTTGGGACTCAGCGCTGCCACCAGCAGCGCGACGACAAAGATGCACAGCCCGCCGACGAAGGTTTTGCGCTGGCCAAAGCTGTCAATGAGCCACGCGCTTAGCAACTGGCCGACCGTCGTGCCCGCGAGATTTCCCGTGGATATCCACTGTGCGCGATCCTGGCCGATGCCGAACGAGTCCATGATGTCAGGCAGCGCGACGTTGACCGTGGTGGTGGTCACGATGGCAGATATCGTTCCAAGCAACGCCACCACAGTGACGTAGATGCGATAGCGCGGCCCGTAGCGCGCGAACAGAACCGCAGAAGTCTCAGTGGTTGTGGACATCAATGCAAACTCAGGCCAGGCTTATCGTCTCGTCTATTGAGGCTTGAATCCGATCTGCTTGACCAGTTTCGCGAACATCGCGATTTCGCTCTTGATCAGAGCGCTGAGCTCCTCAGGTGTCGAGCCCACCGCATCGAGGCCCTGGCTGTTCAAGCGTTCCTTTACGTCCGGCAGCCTGACGATTCTGATGAGCTCCCGCGAGAGCTTATCGACGATGGGCTTCGGTGTCTTGCTGGGCGCGACGACGCCGTGCCATACGATCGATTCGAAGCCGGGCAACGTTTCCGCAACCGCCGGCACATCGGGCAAAGTCGGACTGCGTTTCAACCCTGTCACGCCGATCGCCCGCATCTTTCCTGCATTGACCTGAGGCAAACCTACGAGCGGGCTGATGATGAACACCTGCACTTCGTTGGATAGAAGAGCAGTAATCGCTTGTCCCGTTCCTTTATACGCGATGTTCACCGTCTTGACGCCGGCCATGTAATTGAACATCTCCATCGCGAGCAGATTGTTGGCTGCGGTGCTCGCGTAATTGATGTCTCCGGGTTTCGCCTTGGCGAGTGCGATGAATTCGGGCACCGACTTGGCCGCCACGGACGGATTGATCACCATCAGATACGCGCCGGAAGAAATCTGCGTAATGGGTTGAAAGTCGCGTATGGGGTCGTACGGCAGCTTCACATACACACTCGGGTTGATCGTGAGCGGGGCCTGGGGCGCCAGGAGGAGCGTGTATCCGTCCGGCTGCGCCTTCGCGGCGACTTCGAATCCGACGATGGCGCCAATGCTTGGGCGATTTTCGATCACGACTGGCTGGCCCCAGCTCTCGGTCAGCTTCTGAGAGAGCAATCGCGAGAGGACGTCGCTCGGACCGCCGGGCACGAACGCATCGATGATGCGAATCGGTCGGCTAGGGTAGTTTGCGCCTGCGTCCGCGGCGCCGGAGATCGATGCAGCACACGACATACCCAGAATCAGGAGCAGACACGCTGCGCGCTTCATAGATTTCCTCCTCAGCTCGTTATCGATCGATTCCAGAAGTACACCTTCGCGTAATTACCACAATCCAGCAGGGTCCGTTCGGACTATCAATACCCGCGCGCACAACGTTTTGCTGCAACGATCGTTCGGCATGATCGACCCGACTCCCTAACCAATCGAATGAAGAGGAACACCATGCGTCTCATGCCGCGCTTGTCCCGTGCACTCACTCCGCTCGCCGCCTCACTGCTCGTCGCAGGCGCCGCCCATGCCCAGATGCTGACGGGCTGGGCCCAAATGCCCGCGGCCACTTTTGCCAATGGTCCTACCTCTGGGCAATTTGCCGCGCCCAACCCCTATGGCACCAACCTGCCACCTTTTGCGAACCGTCAGCCGGTACAAGGCTTCTCGGCCGTGCTCGCTGGCCGGCGCAAAAACGTCTACCACTTCCTCGTGGATAACGGGTTCGGCGCCCAGGCCAATTCGGCGGATTCCCTGCTGCGTGCCTACACGTTGGAAGTAAAGTGGCGCAGCCGCAACGGCGGCCTCGGCGCCGTCGCGCCGGCGGACTGGCAGTCCGGCAATGAGCGTGGAGCGTTCGACACGTCCACCCGCATGCAACTCAACGATACGCGGCGCAGGCTGACTCTGCCCATCCAGCCCGATTACGCCAACTACTACAACAACCCGGCCAATCCGCAGGTCGATCCGAGCATCCGCGCCGGACGTCTCCTGACGGGCGCCGATTTCGACGTCGAATCCTTTCGTCGTGATCGTAACGGCAACTTCTGGTTCGGCGACGAGTTTGGGCCGTATCTGATCAAGAGAGACCCGCGCGGCACCGTGCTGCGCAGCAAGATCTCCATGCCCGGAGTCTATGCGCCGCAGCATAAGGACGTGATGGCCGGGAAGGCGGTCGCGAACCCAACCCGGCGCCGTTCAAGAAGGTCTATCTGATAGACATCGAAGCCGTTGCCGACGGAGGCATCGCACGCAAGACGGAACTGGTGGACCTGATGGCGCTCGCCGATCCGCACGACCTCAACGGTGATGGTAGCCAGGTGTTCACCTTCCCCTACACCACCATCGAGAACGTGCTGGTGCTGGATTCACGTACGCTGCTGGTGGTCAACGACAACAACTTCCCCTATGGCGGCGGCCGCGCACTGGCTTCGGACAATACCGAGTTTCTGCGTATCCGCCTGCCGGTGTCGCTGATTCCCGATGAGCGTGATGAGCGCGACGACCGCGACCGCGACGACGACTGATTCCAACCGATTCACGCCAGCAGGTGCGACTGCTGCCGTGGGCTCCGCGCACGCAAGTCGAGGCCAACGGCCGCCGTCCGTGGTCTATGTTGAGATGCGCGTTCCGTTGCCCCGTCTACTGAATCTTGATATTCAGCTGCTTCACCTGCTGCTCGATCTCCGCATACTCGCGCGCGATCGTTGCCTTGAGTTGCTCGGGAGTCATGCGCTCGGCAGGTTGACTTCCGTCGGCCTCGAGCCGCTGCGTCATCTGCGGCGAATGCATGCCATCGCTCACCACGCGATTGATCGCAGCGATGATCGCGCGTGGTGTCCCCGCCGGCGCATACAGACCGTAGCGATTGGTGATCTTGAAACCAGGAAAGCCCTGCTCGGCGACCGTCGGCAGGTCCGGCATCGCGGGAATGCGCGTAAGGCCCAGTGCGGCCAACGCGCGCACCTTGCCGGTTCTTATCGCCCCGGTCGCGGCGATCGAGCTCGCGGCCGCCATTTGAATCTCGCCCCCAGCGACGGCGATGATGGCAGGAGCGCTCCCCTTGTATGGGACGAACAGCAATTTCGCGCCTGATAGCTGCGCCAGGCGCTCCATACCTAGATGAACCGTGGCACCAACACCCGTCGCGCCCGAGTACGTCACCGTGTGGGTTGCCGAATACGCAACCAGCTCCTTGATCGACTTGAAGGGTATGTTCAGGCCCACAAGGAGGACGTAGGGTTGAGCGGACGTGGGGGTAATGGGATCGAACGCCTTGAGAATGTCGAACGAGACGCGGTTCTGCGCGCCCAGAAGCATGAGCGTGTCCCCGAGGCTGAGTATCGTGTACCCATCAGGCGCCGATCTCGCGACTAGCTCTACGGCGATCACGCCGCTACCGCCCGGCCGGTTGTCGACCACCGCATTCTGACCCCACGCATCGGTCAGCATCTGACCCGCTGCACGCGCGATTGCGTCGGCGCCCGCACCGGGAGACACGGAAACGATGAGCCGAATGGGTCTCAGCGGATAGTTTGCCGGCTTATCCTCCGCGAACGCAGCGGCGCTGTACGCGAGCGCGGCGCTCGTGAGCCAAGAAGCAAAGCTACGGGTGACGCGATTCATCAATACGCCTCCTCCGAGGAGTACGTGATCCTGCGGGCTACGTATAGGGAAATCCGCGACGATCGGACGAGCACCCCGCATGAACTGTAGCATGTAGCTACCGTAGGCAGCGGCGCACGCGAGTCTGGGGGTTACGAATGAGAGCTGAGATCAGGACTAAATGCTGTCGCTCTACGAGACGAAGAAAATGCGCGTGCTCGCGGTGACGAGCGAACGGCGCTTCGCCAGGGCACCCGAGGTCCCGACGCTGAAGGAATTGGGCTTCAACATCGTGGCCGCGACCGGGCGCGGGTTCGCGATGCCGGCCGGGGTGCCGAAGGAAGCCGCGGCCGTGATGGAAGCCGCGTTGAAGCGCGTCCACGACAACCCCGCGTACAAGGAGTATGCGGAGCGCAATATCTTCGAGGATAAACATCTCGGGAGCGCCGAGTTTGCCCAGTATCTCGCCGCAAAGCGGTTGGAGTCTGAGGAATTTCTGAGAACCATTGGGATGCTGAAGCCGTGACGACGCAATGCCGCGGCGCACGCAAAACCGCGAACGCGCTTGTGTGCGCAGCGTCTCTCGTGTCGCACGCATGCTGGTCCGCCGACGCTCCGCAGTATCCGACGAGACCCATTCGGCTGGTCGTTCCCTTTGCCCCGGGCGGCGGCAGCGATTACAACGCGCGACTTGTCGGCGCGCACATGAAGGAGCGGCTCGGCCAGAACGTCATCATCGACAACCGTCCTGGGGCAGGCGGCAGTACGGGCGCCGAGACGGTCATTAGATCGACGCCGGATGGCTATACGATTCTGATCATCTCAACGAGCTACCTGCTCAACTCGATCCTGTACAAAACGTCGTACGACGCAGTCGCCGCAATTTCGCCGATCGTCAACATCCAGTTCGAGCCGAGCGTCATCGTCGTCAATCCGAAAGTTCCGGCGAACAGCGTGAAGGAGCTCATCGAGCTTGCTCGCGCGAAACCAGACGCGCTTACGTTCGGCTCCGCGGGCGCTGGCAGCTTCAGCCATCTCGGGTGGGAGCTGTTCCTCGATACGTACAAGATCAGGATGAGACACGTGCCGTACAAGGGAACGGGCGCCGCGATCACTGACACACTGGCCGGCAACATAGATGCCATGTCCGGCGGCGCCACGCTCATGATGCCGCACGTCAAGTCGGGCCGGTTACGCGCGCTCGGCGTAACCTCGCCGCAACGGATCGCGCTGGCACCGGACATTGCGGCAGCCGCGGAGTCGACGAATCCGCCGTGGGTCCGATATGTCTGGCACGGGCTTGTGGGACCTAAGGGTATGTCACACGACGCCGTCAGCCGCATCAACGCCACGGTCAACGAGGCGCTGAAGACGGTCGACCTGCAGGAGCGGTTCAAAGCGCAGGGCACGATACCTGGCGGCGGAACGCCTCAGCAATTCGCCACTCAGATCCGAGACGACATGAAGCTGTGGCAGGAATTCGTGAAGCGTGCAAGGATCAAGCTCGAGTAGTTCTCGATGCCGGCCGTCACCGACGGCGTGAGCGTTCGGCGCCGAGAAGCAGGAGCTACACTTTTTATGGATATCCGATTCAAGGCCGTGCTCGCGGTGTTCATTGCAACAGGTAGTGCTGTCATCGCTGGATCGACGATGGCGCAGTCGACAAGCTCAGGGCAGGCCTATCCGAGCAAGCCCATTCGGCTGATTGTGCCTTTCGCGCCTGGGGGCCCGGTCGATGGCATGGCACGCGTGCTGGCGCCGCAACTCAGCGCGAGCTTCAAGCAAAGCGTCGTGGTGGATAACCGTCCTGGGGCGAGCGGCATGATCGGCATCGAAGCCGGCGTGAGAGCCAACCCTGATGGTTACACCATACTGATGGTGTCGAGCAGCTACGCCGGAAGCGCAGCGACATATCAGCTTCCCTACGATCCGGTGAACGACGTGGCGCCGATCGTGCTGCTCGGCGTGGCGTCCCAATTGGCGGCAGTCCACCCTTCCGTTCCCATCGCGAGCGTCCCCGAGCTGATTGCATATGCCAAGGCCAATCCGGACAAGCTCAACTACGGCTCCTCGGGCACCGGCGGGAGCGTTCACCTTGCGACGGAATTATTCAACCAGATGGCTGGAACCCGGATGACACACGTGCCCTACAAAGGCCAGGGCCCGGCACTGAACGACGTGCTCGGCGGGCAGATTCAACTCCTGATCGGCAGCCCGATGGTCATTTACCCACACGTGAAGTCGAATCGGCTGCGCGGTATTGCTGTGACAAGCGCAAAGCGCTCCGATGCTATGCCTGACATTCCGGCTTTCGCTGAAACGGTGCCGGGCTACGAAAACCTGAGCTGGCAGGCGGTTCTCGGGCCGAAAGCGCTGCCCCGGGAGATCGCCACACGCTGGAACAGCGAGATCAATCGTGTTCTCCAGTTGCCGGAGATGAGGGAGCGCCTGGCGAGTGATTCCATGGCGGTCGCCGGTGGCTCACCGGAACGTTTTTTCGATCGGCTCCAGCGTGATGTCGCGAAGTGGCGGAAAGTAGTCAAGACCGCCAACATCAAGCCGGGCGGCTGAGTTCGTTCAAGTCGCGCTGTCGGCACTGCTCGTCAGGCTATCGATGGCCGCCTCCTCTCTGCTCTGCGATGTCGGCTTCAAATCTGCAGCAGCCTCGCCGGGTTGTCGCAGAGAATCGCTGATCGTTCCTCGTGCGTGAGGCCCGGGATCGACTCGACAAAATCGACCGGCTGCTTGACCGCCATGCCTTGTGGAAAGTCGGTGCCGGTTACGATGCGGTCGACGCCGACCAGATCGATGAGGTTACGCATGATCACTGGATGGTGCGTAATCAAATCATAGTGGAAGCGCCGCAGGTATTCACTCGCTGGCTTCTTCATGTGCTTCAACTCCGCGCTGAACTTGATACCAAGATCGAGCCGCCCGATCAGCCATGGGAACGTCCCGCCGGCGTGCGGCAGATAAACGTCGAGCTTGGGAAACGCATCGAGAACGCCGCCGTAGATAAGACTGGTCGCGGCATAACCGGCTTCCTGCGGATTGCCGAGCACGTTGATCATGAAGAAATCCTTCATGCGCTCCGCGCCCGTGGGATAAAGGTTGGTCAGGAAGAGCGGCAGGCCGAGCGCTTCGGCACGCTCGTAGATTGGCCAGTATTCCTTCTCGTGAAGATTCTTGCCGTTGATGTGCTCGGCGATAAAAACGGCACGCATGCATGAATGCCTTGCCATGCGCTCGAGCTCTTCACCCGCCAGCTTGACGTCCTGCATCGGCAGAACGATCGTGCCGTAAAAGCGTTCCGGATGCTTGCGGTGGGCTTCGACACACGCATCGTTGTGAGCCGCTGCGAGCTCGAGACCGAAGCCGGCAGGGGCCCAGTACACGAGCGGATTCGTCATCGACAGCGCATACGTATCGACTTTGCGATCGTCCATCGCTGCGATGATGTCCACCAGGTTGGTCATGCTCTTGCGCATCGTCGATTTCTGCGTGCACCCAGGCACCGAAGCCACGACCGGGTTGCCGTTCGCGTCTTCGCTCATCACCGCACCGTTGGCCGGGCCCTTCCTGATCATCAGATCGACGAACTCCCGCGGATACCAGTGCACATGAGCATCGATGACGCGGCGATAGCGGCGGGTGCCGCCAGCTGAAACGCCCGCGGCGGAAGTTGCGCTGTCGCTGACCACGCGCCGCTCACTCACGCTGTCACGCGGCCTTCGAGACTTCGGTGCGCACGGTCTGCCGCACGATCTCGAGACAATCTCTCGCCTCGGTGAACTGCGTGCCGAATTCCGCCGACCGCCCTTTGATGACGTCGACCACATCGCGGCCTTCGTCGACATCGAGAACGCGCGGCTCGAGATGCTCGTCGCAGCGCGCGGGCAGGAAATCGACGCTGCAGATTTTCCTGTCGCGGATGCGGCAGCGAATCATCCCGGTCGCGTATTCGTGGCCCTTGTGCGGCCGGTGGCGCGCGAACGTGAAGTTGCCGAGTGAATAGAAGATCGCGCGTCCGTCGTGTACTTCGATGCCCTGCAGCAGATGGGGATGGTGTCCGAAGACGAGATCTGCGCCTGAATCCACCGCGAAGCGTCCGAGCTCGACCTGGTATTCGGTCAGATTCCTGAACCCGGACGATACGCCCCAATGAAACGTGCAGACGACGATGTCGGCCTTCTCACGCGCGGCAGCGATGTCCTTGGCGAGCTGCGCCTTGTGTTCGGCGATAGCCCACGTGTGGATGATTGGCGGAGAGCCCGGCGTTTCGAAAACGCGCTTCGGCGGCTCGTACGACGTGCGCGCGCCGACGACTGCGAGGCCCGCGTTGTTCGGTCCCGCGGCCCACTTGTCCATGAACACGCATGTGTAGCCGAGCAACGCGACTTTGCAGCCGTCGCGCTCCACGATTGCAGGCGCGTGGGCTTCGGCGAAGTTGCGCCCGCCTCCGCAATGTTTAACGCCGATGCGGTCGAGGTTATCGATCGTCGCGAGCATGGCCTCGTTGCCAAAATCCATCATGTGATTGTTGGCGACGTTCATCGCATTGAAGCCGGCAGCCTCGATCGCGGAGAGCTGGCGCGAATCGGCTTTCCACGCTTCGGAGCCGAGCTTGTCGACGGCCTTGCCCACATCGCATACCGAGCCTTCGAGGTTGCCGAGCATGAAATCGGCGGAGCGCATGAGCTCTTTGACGTGCTTGAATACACTAGGTGGATCGTCACGCAGCACGAAAACGTCACCCACTATCAGCATCGTCAGCTCACGTTTGGTCGTCATGTGCGGCTCCTTGTTGTCGTGTAGTGTCATCGCGAGGCGGCAGCAGGGCCGCCGTGGCGATCCCGTGGCGCACGGCTTTTCGTTCGCAACGGGATTGCTTCCAATGCCCACCCACGGCGTGGTGGGCGTGCCCATTGTTCCTGGCAATGACAACTATCGCTGCTTGTTGAAAGCGTCATTCTGCTCCACGCAGCAGCGTCATCAGACGCTGCACATCCTCCGGCGCGAGCTCTTCCAGCTTCCCCAGCAATTCAAGCGTGGCGGCTGTCTGCGCCTCAGACAACCTCACCGCGAGACAACTACTGACCTTAGCGCGATGGGCTTCGGGATCGATCGGAGCGCCCCACGAGCCGGGCGGCCGCTCGCACGTTTCGCTCAACGTCGTGCCGTCGCGCATCGTGACACTCACTGTGACGCGCATATTGCGTGTATCGCGCGAGCGCGTCGGATCGCGCGTGAGCTCGATTTTGTCGAGCAGCTCCACCATGTCGGCGGAAAACCTGCGCGCGTCAGTGAAGGTTTCGATGCCGACGCGGCCGTCGAGTAGCGCGGCCGCAACCGTGTACTGAAAGCTGAACTTCCCTTCGAGTCCGGAGCGCGGCTTGGGCCGGTCCGCATCGGTGATCTCGGGAATGTCGATATGGACCCGAGCGATCGCACGCGCATCGGCCACACGCTTTCTCAGCGCGCTCGCTGCCCCGATTCCGAAATGAGTCGGATATTTGGATGGGTAGAACTTGATCGCCATCCCGGGATCGACGAAGCGGAACGGGCGTGCAAATTGGAATAGCGCGTCGTAATCGAAATGCTTCGGAAAGAACGTCTCGACGTAACCGCCCTTGGCTTCGAAGATTCCCGGATTCGCAATGAAGCCGCGCTTCGCCAGCAAAGCGGCGTCGAGCCCCGCTTGCGCGACGTTGCCGCAGTGCGTGCACTTCACCATCGAGCCCGTGTTTGCCGAAAGTCCCGCGCAGCGCGAAGCGGCGATGCCGAGCGCGTGCTGGATCTGGATGGGCTCGAGGCCGAGAAGGTGCGATGCCGCGACGGCCGAGCCCATCACGCCCACCACGCCCGGCGTATGAAAAGGGAGCGACCCTCGTTCATGGCTCGAGGCGAGGAGCACGCGCCCCTGCATCTCGAAACCCTTCGCGCATGCGGTCACGATCTCGCGCCCGTTCGCCTTGAGCACTTCGCCCAGCGCAAGCGCGACCGGTAGAGTCGGAGAGACCGCGTGCGTCGGCGGGCTCGACATCGGCTCGAAGTCGAGCACGTGCATCGAAACCGCGTTGGCATAAGCCGCGAGAGCCGACGAAGTCCTGAAGCCGAAGCTCCATACCGACGCGTCTCCCCTGCAGCCTGAGTCCTTCACATGCGCAGCCACGATTCGCGGCGCGTCTTCCGTGCTGCCCGCAACGGCGACCGCGATGCCGTCGGAAATGAGCACCTTGGCCGCGGCGATCGCCTGCGCGTCGAGCGATGACGACGTGACGCCCGCAACGATAGACGCGATGCGCGCCGTCGGGCTCTGTGTTTCCACCTTCGTGCGGGCGACGGTCTCGGCGGACGTGCTCATGGCGTGCCTCTCAAAATTCGGACTTGATGCCGGCCTTCGCGACCAGCGCGCTTAATCTCGTGAACTCCGCTTTGCGAAATGCTGCGAATTCCTCAGGCGTGCTGCCGATCGGATCGGCTCCCAGCGACACGAGTTTCGCACGGACATCCGGCATCTGCATGATGCGCGCGAGCTCCGCGCTCAGCTTCACGACGATGGGACGTGGCGTGCTTTTGGGCGCGAGTATCCCCTGCCATCCGCTGACCTCGTATCCCGGCAGGAACTCGGCGATGGCCGGCAGATCCGGCAACGCGAGCGAGCGCTTGGCGCTCGTGACCGCAAGGGCGCGCACGCGCCCGTTCTTGATCATCGATATCGCCGTAGACATGACCGAGAACGCCATCTGCACGCGTCCCGACTCGAGATCCGGCACGGCGAGTCCACCGCTCTTGTAGTTGATGTTCACGATGTCCGTGCCCGTCATGCTTCTGAAAAGCTCGCCGGCGATGTGCAGCGTGGTCCCGTGAGAAGACGCGTAGTTGAGCTCACCCGGCTTCGACTTGGCAAGTCTTATCAGGTCGGGCACAGACTGCACAGCAACGGACTTGTTGACCACCAGCACGTTTGGCGCCGAGACGAGCAGCGACACCGGGATGAGATCGTGAAGCGGGTCGTACGTCAGCTTCTTGTTGATCGCAGCCGACACCGTGTGCGCGAGCGAGACCAGAAGCAGCGTATAGCCGTCGGGCACTGCGTGTGCGGCGATTTCCTCTGCGATGACGCCGCCCGCGCCGCCGCGATTGTCGACGACGAATGGCCGCCCCAGCGCTTCGGTGAGTTTCTGGGCTGCGAGGCGCCCGATGAGATCCGCGTTGCCGCCGGCGGGGAAGGCCACGATGAATCGCACCGGCTTCGCGGGATAAGCCTCTGCGGCACCGCCTACCGCGGCTGTTAGCACGAGCTCGCATAGCAGTGCGATGCGCACGAGCTGCTTCACTCCTGCTCTCCTCTACGCAACGCTTCGACGATTGGCGTCATAATCGGGTTTCCGCGCCGAATAACATACACTAGAGCCGCCATGCCCGACACCGTACACACCCCTTCCGCCGCTCCGTTGGACCCGACCGCGCTACGCCACACCGGCGCGGCCCGCCGCGTGGATAAGTCGATACCGCGTAACCTGCGTAGCATGCTCGCATTGCAGGATTTCGAGGACCCGGCGCGCCGATACCTCCCGAAGCCAATGTACGGCTACGTCTCGGGCGGCACTGAAAACAACGTATCGCTGCGCAACAACCGCGAGGCCTTCGACGACTACTCGCTCGTGCCGCGTTCGCTGGTGGACGTATCGGGGCGCAATACGAAGGCGACCCTGTTCGGCCATACGTACGATGCGCCGTTCGGCTTTTCACCGATGGGCGGCACATCGATGGCGGCCTTCCGCGGCGACACTTTGCTTGCGGCGGCGGCGGCCGAGGCCAACATTCCGATGATCATGAGCGGCGCTTCGCTGCAGCGCCTGGAAGACGTGCGCGCGGCGGGGCGCACGACGTGGTTCCAGGCCTATCTGCCCGGCGAGGAAAAGCCGATTACGGAGCTCGTGAATCGAGTCGCCGCGGCGGGCTTCGAAACGTTGGTGCTGACCGTCGACGTGCCCGTCGGCGCGAACCGCGAGAACAACGTACGCAGCGGATTCAGCCGGCCGCTGCGGCCGACGTGGCCGCTCGCCTGGCAGTGTGGTATCCACCCGCGCTGGTTCTTTGGCATGTTCATAAAGACTCTGCTCACCGACGGCATGCCGCATTTCGAGAACATGGGTTATCGCACTCCACTCGTCACGCGCAGGGGCGAGCGCGATCGCGGGCGGCGCGATCAGATGTCGTGGAAGGAAGTCGAGATGATGCGCCGGATGTGGAAGGGAAAATTCGTGTTGAAGGGCGTTCTGTCGAAAGAGGATGCTCACATCGCACGGGAAAGCGGAGTCGATGGCGTGATCGTCTCCAACCACGGCGGCCGCCAGCTCGACAGCTCGGCCGCGCCGCTGCGCGTGCTGTCCGGCATCGTCGACGAGGCCGGCGACATGACGGTAATGATGGACAGCGGTGTCCGGCGCGGCACGGACGTGCTGAAGGCGCTCGCACTCGGCGCGAAATTTGTTTTCATCGGCCGGCCCTTCCTGTACGCCGCTGCAATCGGCGGCGAGGCCGGTGTGCGTCACGCGATCAAGCTGCTGCAGGACGAAGTCGACAGGGACATGGCGCTCATCGGTATCAGTAGACTGACGGACATGCGGCGTGAGCTGCTGATGGAGACACGCGAGAAGCGCTGACGAGAAGCGGCCGGGCAAGCTGCAGGCGTAACAGGGGGAGGGTGGGGTGGGGGTCGAACGGCCGCCGGGCCCGGCACGGCAGCCATAACCAAGAGGGGGAACTGCCATGAATTTCCGCAAGCCCGTCGTCGCAGTCTCGGTCGTAGCAGCGCTAGGCGCGCTCGCGCTGCAGGTGCGCGCGGGGGGCGACAAGATCGTCTTCCCGGAAGGATTCGACAAGGGCGTGCTCTACGCCACGCGCGACCGCCACGACGTCAAGCGATTCCACGAGCTCTACACCACCAAGGTCGTGGTCGACGCCGTACGCAAGGGACAGCCTATCCCGAGCGGCACTGTGCTGACCCTGGTGCAATACCTCGCAAAGGTGGACGACAAAGGCGTCCCGGTGAAAGGACCCGACGGCCACTTCGTCAAGGGCGACTTGTTCGCCTACGGCGTCATGGAAAAGCGCGCGGGATGGGGAACGGAATACCCCGATGATTTGCGCAACGGCGAGTGGGAATTCCAGGCGTTCACGGCGGAAAAGAAGGTGAACGAAAAAGCGAACCTGAAAGCCTGCTTCCAGTGCCACAAGCCGCACGAGAAGCAGGATTTCGTGATGTCGCTCGCATCGCTGTCGGGGACCGCGCTGCCGAAATCGGTCGCACGAAAGAGCGGGCCGGACACGGTCGGCATTTCCGATTTCCTGTTCGGTCCGGAGACAATCTCGGTGCAGGCCGGGCAGACGATCACCTGGATCAACACCGACGAGTCGCCGCACCAGGTCACGGTGCAAGGCGCCAGCACGCTGCGCACCTCGGTGATCCTGAAAGGGCAAAGCACGGCGCTGCAGTTCAATGACGTCGGCGCATACGACTACATCTGCGGGCTGCATCCGAACATGAAAGGCAAGATCGAAGTGACGAAGTAGGCCCACCGTTGCGCCCAGGGTAGGCGCTCCGGGCATCGGAATGCGTCGTAGCGCGGATCGCGCGGGCGCATGGCCACCAAGTCGGCCACATCCCCGCCCGTCGAGCTGCCGAGCACGCCGAGGTTGGTCGGGTCGCCTTTCCAGTCGCGCGCTTTCGTCTTGAGTTTCTTCTCTGCAGTGGTGCGGAATTCGAACGTCGAGCCGGGCCGCACATGATAGCGTCTCTTCCCTGGCGCCACTGGAGAGTTAAGTCATGCGCAAACAGCTCGACGGACTTTGTCCGATGATCGCAGAGCAGGAAAGGGCGTGCGTCTTTCTGACCTCACCCAACTATGAGCTCTGAGAGCCCCCATAAATTACACCGCCTCCGGTTGCCCAGGCGGTTCACCGCCGTTTCGTGGCGCGATCTTGCGACCACGCTAGTACCTGTCCTTCTCATCACCGTGCTCGCGATCTGGATCGCTTTCAAATTCGTGCGACCGGCGCCGCCCGATACTCTCGTTTTCACGAGTGGCGCGAACGGCAGCAGCTTCAGGACCAACGCTGAGAAGTACAAGACGATACTTGCTCGCAATGGCGTGAAGCTCGAAATCGTGCCATCGGAAGGCTCGCTGGAAAATCTCAAGCGCCTCGCCGATCCCGCGTTCAAGGCCGACGTCGGCTTCGTCCAAGGCGGAGTGGCCGCCGGAACGAACATCGACCATCTGGTGTCGCTTGGCACCGTCTTCAATCAACCGCTCGCGATCTTCTATCGCAATGACGTCGCAATCGATCGGCTTTCGCACCTCACCGCCAAACGCCTTGCTATTGGACGTGAGGGTAGTGGCCAGCGATTTCTCGCGCTTACGCTGCTCAAGGCGAATGAGATCGAGCCGGGCGGCGCGACCGCGTTGCTCGATCTGACCGGAGAGGACACGGCACAGGCGCTTATAGACGGCAGGATCGACGCTGCGTTTCTCATGGGCGATTCTGCCCCGCCGCCGGTCATGCGCAAGCTGCTCAACACGCCCGGCGTTCAGCTCATGGATTTTGCGCAGGCCGATGCTTACGTGCGCCGCTTCCCTTATCTCAACAAGCTCGAGCTGCCGATGGGTTCGATCGATCTTGGAAAGAATATTCCGGAGCACACTATCGCACTGATCGGCCCCACCACCGAGCTGATTGCGCGCGAAGATCTGCATCCGGCGCTCTCCGATCTGCTGATCGAAGCGGCACGGGAAGTGCACGGGCGCGCGACACTATTGCAGCGGGCGGGCGAGTTTCCCGCGCCGTTCGAGCACGAGTACCGCGTGAGCGAAGATGCGAGCCGCTATTACAAGACCGGCAAAGGGTATCTTTATCGCTACATGCCGTTCTGGGTCGCGAGCCTGGCCGATCGCATGGTGGTGATCCTGGTGCCGATCATCGTGCTGCTGATCCCGGGGCTGCGGCTCGTGCCGCAACTCTATCGCTGGCGCGTCTCGTGGCGCATCTACCGCTGGTATGGCGCACTGTTGACACTCGAGCGCGATCTGCTCGCGCACCCGCAGCCGGAGAAGCGCGAAGCGCTGCTAACGCGCCTCGACGCTATCGAGCAGGGCGTCAACAGCATGAAGGTGCCGCTCACGTTCGCCGACCAGTTCTACGTACTGCGGCAAAACATCATCTTCGTACGCCAGCGGCTGGCGACGAATCCTGCGGGTACATAGACTACTCAGGCGGCCAGGCTTTTAGGGCAGCACATCCTCGGTGAACCATTCGGTCGGCAGCTCGCGGCCGCGCCCCGCTTCGCGTGCCTTACGATAGAAGGCCGCGCCGACTGCTGCG
>JAQGNH010000039.1 GCA_028291945.1 Betaproteobacteria bacterium | reverse complement strand
GTTTGCAGCATCACCTGCACGCACGTCAGGAAATAGGCATGGCACAGGCCGGCGAGGAGTATGGTGCAGAAAGAAAGCCAGTACCAATCGCTGAAGGCGAAGCCTATCAATGCCACGTTGTAGATGGTCAGCGCGCTCACGATCAGGTTTCTCGGCGACATGCGCGACTGCACCCAGGCATAGGTGACAAAACCGGTCAATGCGCCGGCACCCACGGCGGCGGTGAGGATTCCAAGACCGCGCGAATCGACCTGCAGCACATCCTTGGCGAAAACCGGAAGCACGTGGATGAAGCCCATGGCCAGGGTTGCATTGACCAGCGCCGCGCCGATGGCTTTGGCGAAGGCCTCGTTGGCGCGTATGTAACGCAGGCTCTCGGTGAAGTTGCTGAGCAGACTGCCATGTGAAGGCGCAGCGGCGCGCTGCGGGCGAATCAGGAACAGCACCGCGATCATCGTGCTGACCGCTGCTGCGGACAGCAGAAAAACCGTAGGCGCGCCCGCCGCGGCAATGAGAAATCCCGCGATCGAAGGCGCAATGATGCGGCTGCTGCCGAAAGCCATCGAGATCAGCGGCACCGCGGAGCGCAACAATGGGCGCGGCAACAAGCGCGGGAAAAACGCCGCGCGTGCGGGCTCATCGATGGCGCTCGACAGTCCCACTAGAAATGCACCCAACGCAAGGTGCCACAGCTGCGCCACGCCGAGCATCGCCGTCACGCCCACCATGATCATCGCGATCGCGGTGTTAGTCTGCGCGGCACGGATGAGCTTGCGCACATCGATGCGATCGGCCAGCACGCCGCCCAGCAGCGTCAGAGCGAATTGGGGCACGAAACCGCAAAGGTAGATAAAGCCCAGCTGCGCCTGCGATCCCGTGATCTCGAAGGCGAGCCAACCCAGCGTGAACCCAAACATATGCTGGCCGACAACCTGCGTAACCAGGGCGAGCCAGTAAAGACGAAAGTTGCGCACCCTCAGGGCGAGGAGGGGATTGGCCTTCTCTTCCACGGATGACGCGGTTTTGCTTGTCATGTTCCAAGCTTACCGCGCCCGTCGCTAGCGCGACTTGAGCGGTGGGAATCCACCCCGCCGTCATTCCCGACCGGCAGTAGCCGGAGCTATCGGGAATCCATTTTCAAGACACCTTGTCCACCGGGAAGTTGCTCTCGAACGTGCTGCAGAGCTGAGACGCCGCGTATCGCGTTATCAGTCTATCTTCGCCCCGGAGATCTTGACTGCCTGTCCCCACTTGGCTATTTCGGACACGATGAACGTCTTGAACCGCTCGGGCGAGCCGCCTTGCACCGCAACGCCATTGGCCTCGAATCGCGCGCGTGTCTGCGGCATTTGAAGGACACGGGTGATGTCCGCATTCAAGCGCGAGACAATCGCCGCCGGCGTGCCCGCGGGGACCAACACGCCGTACCACGCGCTCGCGTCAAAATTGCTGTAACCGGATTCGGCAATCGTCGGGACATCGGGCAACGCTGACGCGCGCTGTGCAGTCGTGACCGCGAGCGCGCGCAGTCTGCCGTTTTTGAGTAGTCCCAGTACCGCGGGGACTACGGCAAAGTAGAGGTCGACGTGCCCGGCCAAAACGTCGGCCATCGCCGGCGCGGCGCCTTTGTAAGGCACATGCAACAGCTCGATGCCGGCGCGCTGCTTCAGCATTTCTCCGACGAGGTGACTGATTCCTCCGCTGCCCGCCGAAGCCATCGTCAATGATTTCGTTTTTGCAGCTGCGATCAAGTCGCCCAGCGACTTGTACGGTTTGTCGGCAGCCACGACGAGCACGAGCTCAGTCGAGCCGATCAACGTGATCGGCTGAAAGTCTTTGACCGGGTCGTAGGGAAGTTTCGCGAAAAGCGTTGGGAAGATTGCGAGGTCGCTCGCTTCGCCCGTTACCAGCGTATAGCCGTCAGGCGTAGCCTTCGCTGCCACATCCATCCCGACGGAGCCGGCTGCGCCGGGTCTGTTGTCCACCACGATTTTCCATTGCAGGGTCTCGCCCAATGCCGTCGCGAGTGTACGCGTCAGGACGTCGGTACCGCCACCGGGCGGGAACGGTACGATAAAGCGGATAGGCCTGCTCGGATAGTTCTGCGCCGTAACGGTTATCGGAGTCATTGACGCGCATGCAGCGAGCCCCAGGATTGTGTGAATTACAATCTTCACCTTTTGAAAGCACCGCATCTTTGCGGATGTTTCAACGCGAGCTTCATTTTTATTCATGACCCTTTCTCCATGCAGTGGCTTGCTGAGTGATATACGCGTTCTGGATCTCGGCCAAGACGTGTCCGGGCCGTTCTGTGCGCGCCTCCTGGCGGACCAGGGCGCTGACGTTATCAAAATCGAGCCGTGTGACGGCGATCCAGCTCGTCGAACCGGTCCCTTCGCCGGAGACGAGCCGCACCCCGAAAAGAGCATTCGCTTCCTCTACCTCAACACGAACAAGCGCAGCGTCACGCTCGACATCTCCAGGCCCGCCGGTCGTAGCCTGCTCCACAGCCTGGCGCGCTGGGCCGACGTGTTGGTGGAAAACTTCGAACCTCGACTGCGCTCTTCGCTTGGGCTCGATGACCAAAGCCTGATGCAGGTTAATCCCGGGCTGGTGGTGACGTCCATCTCGAGCTTCGGGAGTAGCGGGCCGTACTCTGACTGGAAAGCCACGGACCTCGTGACGAGTGCGATCAGCGGACTCATGTACCACTCCGGTGATGCTGACAAGGAGCCGCTGCGCAGCGCTCTGTCGCAGTCGCTCTACGTCGCCGGTATCAATGGTGCGTCCGCTACTCTGGTGGCGTTGTACCACCGGTTGATGAATGGCAACGTCGGCGGGCGCGTGGACGTGTCCGTGGCGGAATGCATGACAGCCCACCTGGTGCAGGCCAGCGCCTCGTACGCGTACACAGGGGGTCTCAGAGGACGCCGTCCCGCACACGGCGCACCGCTGGAAGAGCTCATGCCATGCCAGGATGGCCACGCGGTCGTCTCCGCGCAGGGCTCGCGCCCGTTCAGCGACGTCGCTGACCTGCTCGGAATCGAAGAACTGAAAGGGCCGGCTTTCGCCACGGCAGAGGGCCGCATCATGCAGGGCGAGGCGCTTGAACAACTCATCCTGCAAGGCCTGGCCCGCTGGAAGAAGAACGACCTCTTCCACGCTGCCAACAAAAAGGGGCTGGTGTTCGGCATGGCGCAGGGGCCTGATGATTTGTACCGCTGTCCGCATCTCAGCGAACGGCAGTTCTTTGAGCGAGTACATCATCCGGTCGCGGGAGACGCGGAGTATCCCTGCGAGTTGGTTCGTCTCAGCGAAGAATCCTTCAGGACGCGGCGTGCCGCGCCGCTTCTCGGCGAGCACAACTCCGAGGTGTATCAGCGCGTCGTCGGGCTGAGTGAGGACGAGATCGAGCAACTCCGCAATTCGGCGGTTATCTGAAAGGAGGTTTCGTGTGTCTGATTTGCCGCTGAAGGGACTGCGCGTCATCGACCTCAGCCGGGTTTTCGCCATGCCGTACGCTGCGGCATTTCTGGCGGATCTCGGAGCGGAGGTGATCAAGATAGAGGGATGCCGCTTCCTCGGCGCCGACACTCGGCTCGGCGGTCCATTCGGAGGTCCTTGGCCCGATGACGTTCCGGGAGAGCTGCACTGGGAGCGTAATGGCGTATTCCACGTACTCAACCGAGGGAAGCGTAGCGTCACGCTAGACCTCAATCAGACTGCAGGCGTCGAAGCGCTCAGGAAGTTGCTCGCAACGAGCGACGTCGTCATCGAGAACTTCACGCCAAGGGTGATGCGCAAATTCGGCCTGGATTACCCCAATCTACGCAATATCCGGTCTGACATCATCATGGTCTCCAACACCGGGTACGGGCACACCGGGCCTTTCAGTAACTACGGGGCCATGGCTGCCGCCCTCGAGCCCACGCACGGCAGCGGAGCGTTCATCGGTTACGAGGGCGGCGCTCCGAACAAGATCAGCAATTCGTACACGGACTTCCTGGCCTCGTGGACCGCTCTCTACTCCGTGATGGCGGCGCTCCTCTACCGCGCGCGGACGGGTAGGGGGCTGTGGATCGATCTGGCGATGTACCAGGTGGGCGCCGCGTTCATGGGCGAAGGTCTGCTGGATTACGCGTTCAACGGACGCGTCCAGCGCCGGATGGGTAACCGCCATGAAGCGTACGCACCGCACAACAGCTATCCGTGTCGTGGCAAGGACCGCTGGGTGACGATCGCCGTGACCGACGAACACGAATGGAAGGCTCTGTGCAGCGTCATTGGATCCCCTGAGCTGGCAAACGATCCTCGTTTCGTGGACGCGCCGGCACGCGTCGAGAAGCGGGATACGCTCGACGCGATCGTTGCGCAATGGACCTCATCACTGGACCACTACGCGGCGGCACACACGCTCCAGGCTGCCGGCGTGCCAGCGGGCCCCGTCCTCGACGCCCGCGACGTGTTCACCGATCCACACCTTGTGGCGCGAAAGTTCTTCGATCACGTACAACACCCACCCGAAACAGGCGTCGGGCGGCGTCCGCAGCTCGGCCGTCCGTGGCGCTTCTCTGCGTTCAAAGTGCCCACGCCTGCTGCGGGGCCGCGTCTGGGCGAAGCGAACGACTATGTCTTTAAAGAAGTCCTGGGCTTGAGCGAAACGGAAGTGGCGGCAATGGCCGAGCAAGAGATCATCGGATCAGCGCCGGTGGGCACACGCGTGCCGAACCCCGTGCCGGCGGAGGAGCAGTTGCGCCTGGGTCGCCTTGCTGCACTCGATCGCAACTATCGCAAGCGTTTGGGTATCGAATAGAAATCCTCGGAGCGATGTAGAGGCGGCGCGTCAGGGATGCGCCGCTACTGCCAAACGAGCGGAAGCGTTTGACCGCGCTTGGGCACTACGACTTCCGCCCAGCCTTGCGTCGTCTGCCCGCGGTCGTTTTTCAGGCCGATCTCACACTTCACATGCCCGAAGCCGTCGCGC
>JAQGNH010000031.1 GCA_028291945.1 Betaproteobacteria bacterium | reverse complement strand
ATTTGAGTCCCCTCGGTTCGTTAGCACAGGACCCACTCTAGGCTCGGGCTGCCGCGTTGAAAGTGCGTAAACGTACTGGAAATGTGATGTCGCTCATGCCGACACGCATGAGCTTGCCCGCTGGCCTCTGCAGTGATGCGGCTTGAGCACACTGCGTCCGTCGATCAAGTCTAGGCGCGTTCGTCGTGGATCTTTTCCGAGAAGCGACTGGATTGATGGCGGAAGACTGAGGAATGCGCTGCTACGGGCGATGCCCACGATACCGGCTTAGCGGACACCCTGTCCGGCAGCGCACTACGGGCTTAGCGGACACCCTCTCCCGCACCGCACTACGCAACAACGCGGAATCGAGGGTAATTCGATATTATGTAGCTTGATGAGGTGAGCTTGACTTTCGCCATTGGCTGCAAGGCACGCTCGACGTGACGCCGCATCCCGCCGGAATGACGCCGGCGTCGAGTAAGGGATTCGCAGATGTGCCACCCGTCGTGGGGTCACTTTTTCTGCTGCTCGGACGGCGAGCATTAGGTGCGTTGCGCCGCCTGTCAATTCGAGAGCGCACCGAACGCCCGATACTGCTCGGAGTGCGGTAATCCACTCGCAGGACGGTGCGGCTCCTGCGGTGCGCTGAATCCTCTCGGCTTCCGGTATTGCGGGCAGTGCGGCGCTGCGCTGGATGCGCCAGACCGTGCGTCCGGGCGGGCGGTCGAGCCGGCGATCACGGGGACATCCGACCCGTCCGCGATCACGGAGGCGGAACGCAGGCAGCTCACCATCATGTTCTGCGACCTTGTCGGATCGACCGCGCTGTCGGCGCGCCTCGATGCAGAAGACTTGCGCGAACTGATCCTCGAGTACCGCCAGCTCTGCGTCGCGGAGATCGAGCAGGTAGAAGGCTTCGTCGCCCGCTATCTCGGTGACAGCCTGCTAGTCTACTTCGGATATCCCAGTGCGCACGACGACGATGCCGTTCGCGCCATAACGGCAGCGCTGGCCATCGTGTCGGGCGTAGCTCGGTTGAGCGAGCGCCTGGAAAACCGGCTCGGCTCCAAGCTGGAGGTGCACATCGGCATCCACACCGGCGAGGTGATTGCGGGCGAGCTTGGCAGCGGTGTCGCGCGGGAGCAATCTGCGATCGTCGGGGAGGCCCCAAACGTGGCCGCGTGCCTGGAGCGGGCGGCCGGACCCGGCGCCATCGTGATCAGCCGAGTCACGCGTGAGCTGATCGATCATGTGTTCGAGTGCGAATCTCTCGGAGAGCTCGAGGCCAAGGGCATTCCTGACCCCATCGCGATCTTCAGGGTAATTGGCGAGCGTCACGGCTCGCGCGACAGCGGCATCTTCCAGGTGCGGAGCCGAGCGCCGCTTCTCGGGCGTACGGAGGAGCTCGCGTTCCTTTCGAAGCAGTGGGCCAACGTGCAGGAAGGTCGCGGCCAGGTCCAGTTACTGAGCGGTGAGCCCGGGATCGGCAAATCGCGCCTGCTGCATGCCTTGGCAACACAGTTGTCGGCTCAGGGCTGCGAACCATTGGGCTGCCAATGCGTTCCGCATTTTTCCAACACGGCGTTGTATCCGTTCGTGGACCTGCTCCAGCGGGCGTTGGACATCAAAGCGGATCAACCCACCGATCGGAAAAGGGCGAAGCTCCAGACAGCCTTCGATTCCGGACAGCTTCCGGAGCCTGCAGCGCTGCCCCTTCTTGCATCGCTCATGTCCCTGCCTTTGCTAGGCGACGTACAAGTGCTCGACTTCTCCCCTCGCGTGCAGCGGGAGAAGGTCATGGAATGCCTGCTCGGGTGGTTGGTGGGTCAAGCCGGCCATGCGCCGCTTGTGCTCATGGTCGAGGACATTCATTGGGCCGACGCGTCTAGCCTCGAACTGCTCACGTTGCTGGTCGAGCAGCTGCGTTCGGTTCCGATCTTTTTGTTGGCGACGGCTCGGCCCGAGTTCACGGTGCCGTGGTCGAGCCACTCGGCCGTCAGCCGCATGACGCTTGCTCGTCTGTCCCCAGGGCAGTGCAAGGAGATGATCGAATACCTGCTGCAGGGCGATGAGCTCTCCCCGCAACTGCGCGATGAGGTCGTCAGCCGGACCGATGGCGTGCCCTTATTCGTAGAAGAGCTGACGAAGATGGTTGTCGAGGCCGGCGTCCTGGCCCAGCAGCAGGCGGTCGACGCGTTACCTACCGGCTCGATCCCCACCGCACTGCGTGGCTCGCTGGTTGCGCGACTCGATCGGCTCGGCAACGCGAAGGGGCTCGCCCAACTGGCGTCGGTCATCGGCCGCGAGTTCAGCTACAGGCTCATTCACGCGGTTTCTCACCTGGATGATCGCGAGCTCAAGGACTCGTTGACCCGCCTGGTCGATGCGGAGCTCCTGTATCAGCGCGGACTTCCGCCGAATGCGATCTACAGCTTCAAGCACGCGCTCATCCAGGATGCTGCGTATCAATCGCTACTGAGAACGAAGCGGGCGGAGTATCACCGGCAGGCGGCAACGGCGCTGGTCGAAAGTTTCCCCGATGTAATGGACAGCCATCCCGAGCTGATTGCCCAGCACTACGAAGAAGCGGGCATGATCGAGGAAGCCATCGCGTACTGGCAGAAAGCCGGTGCCCGTGCACTCGAGGCATCGGCAGACGACGAGGCGGTCGCGCACTTGCGTCGCGCCCTCGCGCAAATCGCAGCATTGCCGCCGACTCAGGACAAGGTCCCGCGCGAGACGGCCTGCCTGCTGGCGCTGGGCGCTGCGCTGACGGCAATCAGGGGCTACGCGTCCGCCGAGGTCGCGCAGACGTACGAGCGAGCCGTATCGCTTTGCGAGCAGAGCGGCGATGTCGACCGGCTGTTTACCGGGCTGACCGGGCTCACGTCGTTTTATCAGGTACGGGGACCGTTGATCACCGCGCGCCGAATCTCCGAGCGACTGCTGGAGCTCGCACAGCAGCGCGATGACAACATATGGCTTGCCCAGGCGCATCGGCGGCTGGGGTGGTGTCTGTTCTGTCAGGGTGACTTGAAACCCGGCCGCGAGCACCTCGAGCGGGCGCTCCGCCTCAATGATCATCTCCGGTCGCGTGAGCACACGCGC
>JAQGNH010000585.1 GCA_028291945.1 Betaproteobacteria bacterium | reverse complement strand
TTTTGATCCAGCAAGTCGAGAACCGCCTTGGGCAGCAACTCTACATTCCCCTCACCCGAACGATATTCGATGATGAGGTTCATGCCGTACACATATCCCAGCTTCTCCATGGCGCGCAGAAACGCCGCGTGGGCGAAGGATGGTGTCTCGGCAAGTGGCTGGAGCGACAAGTATCCGATGCGGTAAACCTTGCCCGGTTGCGCCCCGCACCACCCCATCGGCGCAATCCATGACGAGAGCACCAGCAGCGCAATGAAAGAAAACGTCTTCACCAGAGTTGCGAATCGAGTCTAGCGTCTGTGGCGATCACCAGTCGCTGCGTTCGATAGCGTACATACACCGTCACGTCCCGCTGTTAACCTGTTGGACTAGCGGATAGGTTACCCCCGATGCGGGCGCCGATCATAGCTGTCCAGACTTCAGACTCAGACTTTGGTACCGGTCAAAACACGAGGCAAAACGCAGCCGGCGCGCCGCAAACGTCATTGGAACACCGCGTTCGGTCGGTCGTGCGTCTTGAGTTGGACCTTCGGTCGAGACTTGAGTGGGATTGATGCGCTGCGCTGCGGCCAGGACAATCTGCCTTAGCCCACGGTTTTACGTACTGCGCTTCGTCGGTCGAACGAGTCTTTGTGACCGTGCTTGCAGATGATTTATTCCGGACCTCAAGTCGAATATACGCAGGCGGCGATGACGGCAAGTCATGGGTGCAGCAGCTTAAGCGTCGCGACACCGCTTCGATTTGTCGCACAATACTGGAGGCCCCATGATGAAGCTGCCGCTCAAAGTGTTACCAGTGATCGTGCTCGCCGTGGCAAGCGTGAACCCGGCGTTTTCGCAGTCCACTGACGCCCCATTCGGCAGCGCGAAGTTCGTGCCTTACGCAGACATCGACAGCGTCAAACAGCTGAAGGTGGTATGGGATTTCAATTTTATCGATCCGAAAGCGATCGGCATGGTATTCAACAATCTCAATGCGCTGCTGCGTGCGACTACCGATTTTGGACCGAGCGAAATCGATCCCATAAAAGTGGTGATTGTTTCGCATGGACCGGAAGTGGTCGTCTTCGCCAAACAGAACTACGCAAAATACAAAGACATCGTCGATCGTGCCGCAAGCTTTGCGAGCCAGGGAGTGAAGTTCGAGATCTGCCGCAACGCCGCTGGTGCTCAGGGCCTCGCGCCAGAAGATTTGCACGGCTTTGTCACGGTTGTGCCGGCGGGTCCGCATGCGCTGGCGTATTGGCAATCGAAGGGATATTCGTTGAATGCCGTCGGCGCCACCATGCCCACGCCCCCCGTCAGCGAATTGAACAAAGCGGACATTCGGCGGAAGTAGGCCAATCGTCGATAAGCACTGGTTATTATTTGCTCGGTATTTCGGGAGGTAGGCATGGACAGAATGAGACGTCGATTCCTGAACGCCGGAGGCAGCATGAGCGTGCTTGCTCTGAGCAGCTTCCTCGGGCTGTTCGAGAGCAGGCAGGGATGGGCTGCGGACTGGAATAAAGCCGGCTTCGAATCGAAAGCCATGTCGGAGGCTGTGAAGGCCCTGGGCGCCGGCAATCCAGTCGAGAGCAGAGATATCGTGATCGCCGCGCCGGACATCGCCGAGAATGGCGCCGTCGTTCCGGTAGCGGTGACGAGCAAGATTGCCAATACGCAGCAGATCTCGATCATTTCCGAAAAAAATCCGCGGCCGCTGCTGGCAACGTTCGACGTCTCGAGCGGTAGCGAAGGCTATATCTCGACGCGCATCAAGATGGGAGAGACCTCGAACGTCTGGGCAGTCGTGAAAGCGGACGGAAAGTTCTACTCCGCGAAGAAGGAAGTCAAAGTCACGGTGGGCGGCTGCGGCTGATGAGATGTACCGTCATTCTGGACCGGCACACGCCGAAGCCCCGGACGAGTGAAACGCGATCCGGGGGCGAGTTGATCCAGAATCTAGCGGCGTTCAAAGACACTGGATGCTGGATCCAGTCCGGCATGACGATATTCATCGAACCTGTGGACACGATACGAGCTTCTGTTAAACAAAGGACCGAAACATGGCTGAACCGATGAGAATACGCGCCACGCTGCAAGGCGATGTGGCGGACGTCAGAATCCTCATGAGGCACCCGATGGAAACGGGGCTGCGCAAGGACGCCAAAGGCGACACCGTTCCGCAACACTTCATTCAGAACGTGGCGGTTACGCACAACGGCAAAACGGTGCTCGACGCGCAATGGAGCCAGGCGATTTCGCGCGACCCGTTCCTCGGGCTGCGGATCAAAGGGGCCAAGGTGGGTGATAAGCTCAGCGTCACCTGGGTGGATACAAAAGGTGACAAGCGCACCGACGAAGCGGCTGTGGCCGCCGCTTCTTGAGGACGCATGCCGCTGTTACGAGGAGCAGGTAAACAATATGCAGAAAGTATTGTGGGGCACGGCTGCGTGTGCCGCATTTTTGTTTTGTCACTGTGGGACCGCGCTCGCACAGAATAAATCCGACGACGGATTGGCGGTGGGCCGGCAGATGCTGGCCGAGGACAATCCCGGCGAGCTGTGGATCGACCGCGGCAATCGGCTCTTTCGTGAAAAGCGCGGTCCGAAGAAAGCGTCACTCGAGCAGTGCGACTTCGGCCTCGGTCCGGGCAAGCTCGACGGCGCCAGCGCGCAGCTTCCGCGTTATTTTTCGGATACCGACAAGGTTCAGGACCTCGAGTCGAGGCTCCTCACGTGCATGGTCGAGCTGCAGGGCTTCAAACGCGAGGATATGGTCAAGACGGCCATCAGCCCAGCGTTCTCCGACGGCTCCGACATGGAATCGCTTGCCATCTACATCACTTCGCGCTCGAACGGCATGAAGATGAATGTCCGGCTGAGCCATCCCAAAGAACGCGAGATGTATAAGGCGGGCGAGTACCTCTTCTACCGGCGCAGCGGTCAGACCGACTTCGGATGCGTGACCTGTCATGGCGAGGGGGGGAAGCGCATTCGCCTGCAGAATCTCGTGCATATGATCGACAAGAAGCAGCTACAGGAGGTCGTCGGTAGCTGGCCCGCCTACCGCGGTGCGCACGGCGTCGTGCGAACGATGCAATGGAGGCTCTACGACTGCTTCTGGCAGATGCGTCTGCCCGAGCTTGAATACGCCTCTGACGTGTCCATTGCGTTGACGACCTATCTCCACCGTCAAGGCAATGAGGCGGTGATCCGCGTGCCCGGATTCAAGCGTTGAGAGGACAGGACGCTATGCGAAAAACTCGGTGGAAATGGACGATGCTCGGCGTGCCGGTGTCGATCGCCGCAGGCTGCGTGACCTATCCCGATCAGGCGACGACGCGCGAGATGACCGAGCAAATGGTGAGCGCAAGCTTTTCTGCACCGGCCCCGGCGTTGCTCAAGCGTCTTCAACAGGACCCGTCGCAGCAGATCTGCAGCAAGCTCGGCGGTGCTCAGCTCACGCAGGACGAGGCGGCACAAGTCGTGAAGCTCGCGCGCGACTCGATCAAATTTCCGGCGTCCGGAAAGCTAGTGGGCGACTGGAAGGTCGGCGACCAGCTCGCGCACGACGGCGCCGGCGACCGGATCCAGTTCGGGCGGCTCGAACAGCGCAAGGGAAACGGCGCGCTGTGCCAGAACTGCCATGCGCTGGAGCCCGGAGAGATCAACGTGGGCAACGTCGGGCCGCCCCTCACCGGGTATGGGCTGCAGCGCGGTAATTCCGAGGCGATTGCGAAGTACACGTACGAGAAGATCTATAACGCCTGGACCGTCTTCCCGTGCTCCAACATGCCGCGCCTGGGCGCCACGGGCCATCTCACGCCGGAGCAGATCACCCACCTGGTCGCCTACCTCATCGATCCGCAGTCGCCGCTCAACACGAAGTAGCTTGAAGCAGCGGCGCCGCTGACATCAAAGAAGCCCGACTCGCTTCTTTTTTCCCGATGAGATCCCGTTACCGGTTTTGAACCATGTCGATTACGCGGCGCGAATTTGTTCAGATGCTGGCGATCGCGTCGGCCTACGGCTTACCCATGAACGAGCGGGCCAGCGCCGCCGTGCGCGCCGACAGCATCTACGATCTGCGCAAGTCGGACAGTAACGTCACGTTGCTGCACTTCACCGATTGCCATGCCCAACTCTTGCCGACCTACTTCCGTGAGCCCGACATCAACCTCGGTGTTAACGCCGCGTGGGGCAAACCGCCGCACCTGATAGGCGAGGCGCTGCTCAGGCGTTTCCAAATCGCCCCTCGAAGTCGTCTCGCGCATGTCTTCACACACCTTGATTTTGACCATGCTGCTCGCGAATACGGCAAGGTCGGTGGCTTCGCGCATCTCGCCACGCTGGTGAAATGGGTGCGCGCCCAACGCCCGGGAGCGCTGCTGCTCGACGGCGGCGACAACTGGCAGGGCTCGGCAACCGCGCTCTGGACCCAGGCGCAGGACATGATCGATGTGTCCAAGCTCCTTGGCGTTGACATGATGACGGGTCATTGGGAGTTCACCTACGGCGCCGAGCGCGTCAAGAAGGTCATTGCCAACGACTTTGCCGGGAAGATCGAGTTCATCGCCCAGAACGTCAGGACCATCGACTTCGGCGACCCGGTATTCAAGCCGTACGTGATGCGCGAGGTGAACGGCGTTCCGATTGCCATCATCGGCCAGGCGTTTCCCTATACGCCCATCGCCAACCCGCGACACTTCGTACCGGAATGGACTTTCGGCATACAGGAAGAGGGCCTGCAGAAAGTCGTAGACGACGCTGCAAAAAAAGGCGCGCAGGTCGTGGTGCTGCTGTCGCACAATGGCATGGACGTCGACCTCAAGCTCGCTTCGCGCGTGACCGGAATCGACGTGATCCTCGGCGGACATACGCATGACGCAGTACCCGAACCGGTAGCGGTCAAGAACGCGCGCGGCACAACGCTCGTCACGAACGCGGGCTGTAACGGGAAGTTTCTGGCCGTGATCGATCTTGACGTGCGCGGCGGCAAGCTGAGGTCCCGCCAGTACCGCCTGCTGCCGGTGTTCGCCAACCTGCTCGAAGCGGACAAGGACATGGCAGCGCTCATCCAGAGGGTGCGTGCGCCTTTCGAGAACAAGCTCGCAGAAAAGCTCGCCGTTACCGAAGAGCTGCTTTACCGCCGCGGGAATTTCACGGGTACCTTCGACCAGGTCATCCTCGACGCACTCATGGAAGTGGAAGGTGCCGAGATCGCGTTCTCTCCGGGCTTTCGCTGGGGTACGACCCTGCTGCCGCGGGAGACCATCACGCTGGAGCACGTGATGGATCAGACCGCGATCACTTATCCCTACACGACTGTCAATGAGCTCACCGGCGGCGCGATCAAGAACATTCTGGAAGATGTGTGTGACAACCTGTTCAATCCCGATCCCTATTATCAGCAAGGTGGCGACATGGTGCGGGTCGGTGGCATGCACTATCGCTGCGACCCGACGCAGAGCATCGGCAGCCGCATCAGCGACATGACACTCCGCGGCAAGCCGATTGCGGCGGACAAGACTTACAAGGTCGCGAGCTGGGCACCGGTCGCGGAAGGCGCGAGCGGCGAACCCGTATGGGAGGTTGTTGCCCGATATCTGCGCGCGAAGAAGGTGGTGCGCGCGGTGAAACCGAATCGTCCAACGCTCACTGGCGTTCGCGGCAATCCCGGCCTGGCCTAGTATCGTGTCCCACAGATTCGATGAATATCGTCATGCCGGACTCGATCCGGCATCCAGTGTCTTCCAACGCCGCTGGATTCTGGATCACTTCGCGCTGTGCGCGGTCCAGAATGACGGATGTACGGGCAACGAATACCGCTGAAGAGGCAGCAAACCCATGGAAATGAACATCACGAAATGGCTCACTGTCGGCGCGTCTGCATGGGTTGTCATTAGCTGCGTTTCGTTTCCTGACGCGCAAAATGCGCGCGAGGCGCAGCTCACACAACTCACCCACGTCGCGGCGTACGGGATCGATCCACAATTGTCGATCAACAAGAACGATATGGTGCGCGAGTACCCGGTGGACAAGATCGCTGCCCATACGTACGTGATCCATGGACCGCTAGGATACTTCTCCGTGGCCAACCAGGGTTTCATGAACAACCCGGCTTTTGTCGTCACCGCGGAAGGCGTCGTCGTGATCGACCCCGGTTCCAGCTTGCAGGCCGGGCGCATGGTAATGAAGCAGCTGCGCAAGGTGACGGACAAGCCGGTGACCCATGTTTTTAATACGCATATTCACGGTGATCACTGGTTGGCTAACCAGGCCGTGCTGGAGGTGTACCCGAATGCAGCACTCATGGCGCATCCTGAAATGATCAAAGGAGCGCCGGGCAGGGCCGAAGAGTGGGTGAACCTGGTCCAGACTTTGACCGAGGGTTTTACCGCCGGCACTCGCGCTCATATTCCGACTGTTGCGATCGGCGATGGGGCGGAACTGAAGATCGGTGGCATGACCTTCCGCATCCACGCCCCAAGAGACGCCCACAGTAATACCGACATCATGATTCAGGTGCTGGAAGACTTAGTGGTGTTCGGGGGCGATAACCTGATGTCCAAACGCTTGCCCCGGCTCGATGACGCCACGTTCAAGGGCAGCATCGAGGCATGCCGTATTGCCGCAGATTTAAACGCCAAGCGCTATGTACCAGGGCACGGTCCGACCGGCGGCGTCGAAATCGTGAAAGCTTACGAGGCCTATCTCACCAGCCTCTATGCGGAAGTGAAAAAGCACTACGACGCCGGCAAGAGCGACTTCGAAATGAAAGACGCCGTGGTGGCGAAGCTGAAGCCCTACGCCGACTGGGCGAACTTCAACGATGTGGTAGGCAAGCACATCAGTCTCGCGATCCTGGAAATCGAGCGCAGCATGTGATGCAAGTGGCCTTGTCGCGCACGCCGAGCGCAGTAGTTCGCTTCAGTGTCCCCCTTTGCCTCCCGGCGCTTTCGCCGCCAAGGGGAAGTGCTCTGCGACCGGAATTTCGATGACGCTGGGCCCGTCGATCGCGAGCGCTGCGGTCACCGCATCGGCAATTTCGTCAGGGCGCGTCACGTAGAACCCGCGCGCGCCATACACTTCGGCCAGCCGGTCGAAGCGGGGGTTGACCAGATCGACCCCGACGTAGCGCTCGCCGAAGTTGCGCTTCTGCTGCGCTTTCTCGGCACCGTGGCAACTGTTGTTCAGCACGAGGCTCACGAGCGGAATGCGGTGTCGAACCGCGGTGTTGAGCTCCTGCGAGGTGTACAGGAAACCGCCATCCCCCTGGATGGAAACGGCGGGGCGATCGGGACGGCCCACCTTTGTGCCCAGCCCCACGCAGAAGCCCATTCCCAGGCCGCCGTGGCCGGCATAGTTGAAGAACGTGCCCGGCAGCTCGAACGACAGACGATCGTAGGTCAGCCCCGGGGCAACGCCCGCGTCGATCGTCACCATGCAATCACGCGGCAGCGCTTTGCGCAGCTCGGGATACACGCGCTGCGGCATCATCGGCTCACCCGCCAGCGACTGTTCCTCGTGCAGCCGAGCTTTGCGTTTCTTCGCCAGCGCTTCGATTTCCGCACGCCACGCAGGCTTCTCCCGCTTCGTTGCGCCCAGCGCTTCCAATAACTGCTGAGCCACCGCTTTCGCATCGCCGACGATGCCGACTGCCACTGGATAGTTGCGCCCGACTTCCTGCGCGTCGATGTCGACCTGGATGATGCGCGTCTGCGGATTGATGACGCTGTGATTCCAATGCGTCGAATGCTGATTCAGGCGCGAGCCGAGCGCAAGGATGACGTCGGCACGGTGTAGCGCTTCCATGGCTTCGGGCGCGCCGCGGTTGCCGGGTATGCCGATGTACAACCGGTGACTGTTCGGTACCGCGTCGTTGTGGCCGTACGCGGGAACGAGCGCCATGTCGAGGAGCTCCGCGAGCGCAACGGCTTCCGTGGTGGCATCGCCGTCGACGACGCCTCCGCCCGCGAGCAGGACGGGACGTTGCGCCTGTGACAGCAACTCGGCGGCGCGGCGGACAGCCTCGCGGTCGCCCTGTATGCGTCCTTCGATCGCGCGATAAGCCGACGATCGATGAAGCAGCTTGTCATCGAGCGTCTTGTCATCCATCAGGTCGCGCGGTATGTCGATGAACACCGGCCCGCGCTTGCCCGACATCGCATGGCGGAACGCATCGTGGATGAGCTCCGGTATGCGCTCGGTCGTGTAAGCCTGGCGCGACATGTACGTGATGGGCTTGAAGATGTTCACGAGATCGAACGCCTGCGCCCCGTCGCGGTCCAGGTAATTCCGATCCACGTCGCCGCCGATCGCGAGCACCGGGGCGCGGCCCTTGTAGGCGAGAGCGATTCCGGTTGCCAGGTTGATCGTCGCGGGTCCCGAAGTCGTCAGGCATACCGCGGGCTTGCGTGACGCACGTGCATAGCCATAGGCCATGAACGCCGCGCCTTCCTCGTGGCGGGTGTCGAGCAGGCGTATGTCGTTCCTTCCGTACAGCTCGGTCACGATGCTGTTGGTCGTCGATCCGACCACGCCGAAAATGTACTCGACACCTTCCGCCCTGAGCGCTTCGATTATTGCCAGCCCCGCTTTGATCTGTGCCATGGCTCGTCCTTTGTGTCGTTACGCAAACCCATCGAGT
>JAQGNH010000582.1 GCA_028291945.1 Betaproteobacteria bacterium | reverse complement strand
GCGCCTTCGAGCGGAACGACGATGTCATTGAGCGTGAGCTGCGGATCCTTGACGACTTCCTGTGGCCCGCGCACGGCGCCGAAGGTGACGTGAACGCCACTGAAGACGGCGTACCAGTGCGTCATCGGCTGCGAGCCAAAGACTTCATCGAGAATTGCGGTCAGCTGCGGCATGTTCTGCGTGAGCTTCGCGGGATCGGAGAATCGCGGATCGGTCAGGAGATCCTCGCGGCCGATCGCTTTCGCCACCGCGGCGAGCTTATCGGGCGTGACGATCAGAACGAACCAGGTATCGTCCGACGCGCGATACACATTCAGCGCGGCGTTCGCCGGATGCGCTCGGTCGTGCAGCCCGAAGAACTTCGCATCGCACAGCGCCGCCTGGATCGACACGCTTGCCGACCAGACACCTTCAGCGAGGAGCGATGTGGTGACATAGGCGCCTTTCCCGGTTCGTTCGCGACGATAGAGCGCCGTCACGATCGCGGAATAGAGGCCCACCGCAGTCGCATTGTCACCGCTGCCGGCCACCGGCCAGGTGGGCGGCGCGCCGGCGTCGCGCGTCATCGAGAGGAGACCGCTTCGCGCCCAGTAGGCGGTGATATCGAATCCCGGCAGATCGGCGTCGGGACCTTTCTCGCCGAAGCCGGTGAGATCCGCATAGATCAGACGCGGGTTCGACTCAACGACATCTCCATATTCGAGCTTCAATTTCCTGCGCGCGGGATGCGGTGTGTTGACGACGAGCACGTCGGCCCACTTGACCAGGCGCTGTAGAACCGGCTGGGCGCCGGGAGATTTCAGATCGAGCGTGAGGCTGCGCTTGTTGCGATTGGCGAGATGCCACTGGTACGGCTCGTCCGACTGCGGCTGCGGAGGGAGCTTGTTCGCCCTGCGCCATGGATCGCCGGTGGGTGGCTCCACTTTGATGACCTCGGCGCCGAAGTCGGACAGGATCACGGCAGCACTCGGTCCTGCAATGAAGCTGGCCAGGTCGACGACCTTCAGGCCGGAGAAAATGTTGTCTGTTGCCATGCGTATCTCCTGAATGTTGCGGGCGGCTTTCTTCAGCGCCCGTGAAATTGGGGTGCGCGTTTTTGCAGGAAAGCGGACGTGCCTTCCTTCTTGTCCTCGGTCGCCGCGCAGAGACCGAAGTAAGCCGCTTCGAGCAACAAGCCTTCGCTCTGGCTTGTCTCGACCCCTTTGTTCACGGCGTGAAGCGCGAACTCGACAGCACGCGGCGCGTTGGAAGCGATCGTGTTGAGGATGGCCTCGGCGCGCGTGATCAGATCCCCGGCAGGAACGATTTCGTTCACGAGTCCGAGGCGATACGCCTCCTGCGCGCTGATCGTCTCTCCACTCAGAATGAGCTGAAGGGCAGGGCCCTTGCCGATCAGCCGCGGCAAACGTTGCGTGCCGCCGCCGCCCGGAAGGAGCCCGAGCTTGACTTCGGGTTGGCCGAACTTTGCGTTCTCCGTCGCGATCCTGAGAGTGCACGCCATCGCCGTCTCGCAACCGCCGCCGAGCGCAAAGCCGTTGACCGCCGCGATGACCGGCTTGCCGAGGTTCTCCACGATATCGAGGACCTCCTGTCCGAAACGGCTGGACTGCTCCGCATCAATTGGTGTTGCCTGCGCGAGCTCGCTGATGTCCGCACCCGCGATGAAGGCTTTGTCGCCGGCGCCGGTCAGGATGACGCCGCGCACGGCCGCGTCATCCCGCGCATCCTCGAACGCAGCTCGCAGGTCGCCCCAGGTCGCGGTGTTCAGCGCGTTCAGTACCTTCGGGCGATTGACGGTGATATAGGCGATGGCGCCTTTCTTCTCGTACAGAACATTCGTGAATGCCGGCGCTTGCGTTTGCGACGGACGCGGCGCGGTTGCTGACGAAGGCGTGAGTGTGTCGGCGGTCATGTTGATTCTCCGAGTAAGCTTCATGTTCACGCGAATGCGCCGAAGCCCGTGATCGCCTTGCCGACGATCAGGTTCTGCATCTGGAACGTACCTTCGTAGGAGTAGAGCGCTTCACAATCCGCGAAGAAGCGCGCGACGTTGTAGTCGGCGACGATGCCGTTGCCGCCGAGCAGCTCGCGCGCCCACGCAACAGTTTCCCGGCACTTGGACGTGGCGAACGCCTTGGCAAGCGCCGCATGCGCGTCGGTGAGCTTCCCTTCGGCATGCAGCTGCGCCTGGCGCACGATCAGGCACTGCGAGGCCGTGATGTTGGCGATCATCCTGGCGAGCAGGTCCTGCACCAACTGGAACGATCCGATCGGCTTGCCGAATTGAAGGCGCTGCTGCGCGTACTTGAGTGCGGCCTCGTAAGCCCCCATCGCGCATCCCGTCGCCATCCAGGCCACCGCGTACCGCGTCATCTTCAATACTTTCGCGGTGTCGCGGAAGGAGTTACCCCCCTGGAGGCGGTTCGCTTCCGGCACGCGAACGTCCTTCAACGTGATGTGGCCGTTCTGGACCATCTTGAGCGCGATCTTGTGCTCGATCTTTTCGACGCTGAAGCCGGGTGTTGTCTTGTTCTCGACGATGAAGCCCTTGACCTGGTTGTCCGCGAGATCTCTCGCCCAGATGATGGAGACGTCGCACCACGGCGCGTTCCCGATCCAGCGCTTCTCGCCGTTGAGTATCCAGGTGTCGCCCTCGCGCTTCGCTGTCGTAGTCAGGCCGCCCGAGGCGCCGGAACCCACCAACGGCTCCGTGAGGCCGAAGCAGCCGATCTTCTCGAAGCGCGCCATCGGCGGCAGCCACTTCTGCTTCTGCTCTTCCGATCCGTCGATGTAGATTGAGCCCATCGCGAGCCCGACGTGCACGCCGATGAACGTCGCGAACGACGGATCGACGCGTGCAATCTCCATCAGCACGAATCCCAACAGCGCGAGGCTTCCGCCCGCGCAGCCGTAGCCGTGCATCGCGAGCCCGCCGATGCCCAACTCCTTCACCGCCGGCAGCAGCTCGAAGGGAAAGGCGTCGTCGACCCAGTATTTCGTGACAAGCGGCGCGGCCTTCGTCTCCATGAACGCGCGCACGCGTTTCACGATCGCGAGCTCCTCGGCGCTCAACGTTTCATAGAGCTCGTAGAAGTCACTATTCGGTGCGGGTAACGGCTTCGGTTGCTTCGCTGGTTTTGCGGCGACAGTTGCGACTGCGGGTGTCATTACATTTCTCCTTCGTTCAATGGTGGCAGGTGCGTTTCGGTAATCGGTGAGAATCGCTACGTGCACGTGTGACCGGGCTACGCTCCGTCAGGTAACGAAGCCCCGTGTCGGCTGCGTGCCGGCGTGTCACAGCCGTGATACGTCAGTGCTGCATATGCAGATCCATCAGCTCGGGCGACATGACCATGTTCGCGTTCAGATTCGCCATGATCCAGAGCGAGCCCGCCATCACGAGGATGACGATGAGCACGCCCCACGCGAGCGCGAGGACGTTGTTGGT
>JAQGNH010000362.1 GCA_028291945.1 Betaproteobacteria bacterium | reverse complement strand
AAGATGGTTGGTGGTGCCGACGCCACCAGAACCGAAGTTGAGTTTGCCCGGGCGCGCCCGCGCGAGATTAACGAACTGGCGCAAGGTTGTGACCGGCACGGATGGGTGCACGATAAGGATGTTCGGGCTGGAAGTCAGCCGTGCGACCGCCGCGAGATCCTTGAGCGGGTCGAATCCGAGATTCGCATACAGCGATGGGGCGACCGCGATGCTCGCCGTCGCGATCACGATCGTGTACCCATCGGGCGCAGATTTGGCCGCGACGCCGATTCCCAGATTTCCGCCGGCGCCGGAGCGGTTGTCCGTCACGACCTGCTCGCCCAATTGCTCGGCGAGCTTCTCGCCCAGCATCCGACCCACGAGGTCGCTGGCGGCGCCGGCGGGAAATGGCACGATCAGACGTACTGGTTTGATCGGGTAAGCCTGCGGGGCGCCCGATGCGGCAGCCTGCGCTAACGGGCCGGTGCAGAGCAGCGCAACGAAGAGCACCGCCGCAGCAACGGTGCGAAGTACGTCGATCGAGCTCATGTTTCCCTCCTCGTTAAGCCATGAAAAATCGATCGGCACGTCACGTACTCGAGTCTATATCGCTATCATTGACAGTGTCACGCCGTGCGCGGCAGCCTCTGAATCCCGCGTTATCGATCTTTAGAAGACTAATTCTCACGGAGGAGTGTGCGGTGAATAAACGGCGCGACAAGACATCCGTCTCGTATACACAGGGCTTCATGGTTCTCAGCATCGTTGTGTGGGGACTGCTTGCGACGACAGTTTCCGTGCAGGCTCAGTCATATCCCACCCGCCCGATCCGCTTCGTCGTGCCGTTTCCGCCGGGCGGCAGCACCGATACGTATGCGCGCATCATCGGCGGCAAGTTGGGCGAGGCTTTGGGACAACCGGTCGTATTCGACAATCGCGCGGGTGCAGGTGGAGCGCTCGGCGCGGAGATCGCGGCCAAGGCACTTCCTGATGGTTACACCCTCGTCCTCGGGCAGGACGGCAATCTCGTGGTGGGCCAGGCGGTTCGGACCAAGAAGAACTACGACACGCTCAGAGACTTCGCACCGATCTCGCTGGTCGTGCGCACGCCGCAGGTGTTCGTGGTCAACGACAGCTCACCGTTCAAGTCGATGAAGGATCTCGTCGCGGCAGCAAAGGCGAAGCCGGGCGCGCTCACGTATGCGACAGCCGGCGTCGCAGCGAGCAGCCACGTGATCGGATCGTTCTTCAACATTGCCGCCGGCATCGACACGGTGCACGTGCCGTACAAGGGCGGCATGCCGGGCATGCTCGACCTTCGCGCCGGCCGCGTTCACTACATGATCACGTCGATGGTCTCGTCGCTTAATTTCGCGAGGGACGGCCGGGCGCGGTTGCTGGCTGTGACAGGCACCAAGCGCTCGCACTTGTTCCCCGACGTACCCACGCTGGGTGAGGCCGGCTTTCCGGGTTTCGAGACGACGATCTGGCACGGCGTGCTCGCGCCAGCGAAAGTTCCGCGGCATGTCGTCACGCGGATCAACCAGGAGGTGGTCAAGGTCATCGCCATGCCCGACGTTCAGAAATCGCTTCAGTTCGAAGGCGGCACCGCCTCCCCGAGCACGCCTGAGGAATTCCAGGTGTTCCTTCGCGAGGAAGTGAGTCGATGGGAGAAGATGGTCAAGCAGACGGGCATCACGGTGGACTAGAGGCATAACCGGCACGTCGCGGGTAAACTGCTCCTCAGTTCACGCCCAAGATATTTTTTTAGTAAGGCCCATGGCAACGCCTCCCCCCCGTCGCCGTATCAAGTTCTCCGATCTTGCTCTCGGTCAACGCTTCTATGACCCGATCAGCGCCGAATATTTTGTGAAACAAAGCGAAAGCTTGGCAGCGATGGTTAGCGGCCCAGGTGACGGCAGAGTCTCGGACGAATTTGAAGCGGACGATATTGTCGGCATCGACTTGAATTAGGCGGCTACCGGCAAGAGCAGATCTAGAACTGCCTGGTTTGTAGTTCTGCGTCGCGTGCGGGCAGGGGCCGGCGAGGGCTGGATCTTACGCCGCCGGCGTGATCCGCACCTCGTCGCCTTCGGCCCGGAGCTCGGCGCCATAGCCTTCCGATACCCACGACATGAAGCGCAGCGACTCGTCGAAGCGCGGGTCGCTTCGGCGCAGCGGTTCAGGACGCAGCTCCCGATCGATGATCACCGGCAGAAACGAAACTTTGTCGATGCCCGCGCGTGTCACAGTCGCTTTGGCGATGAGGCTGCGCTTCGCATCGGCGCCATACGAGAGGTGCGGATAGTCCGGGTCGAGCGTCACGCTGTACTGCGCCTCGAACGACTTCGCTTTCTCGGGCGTCTTGGCCGTCGACGACATGATGAAGTTGCTCAGGCTGTAGAAGCACACCTTGCCGCCGTGCACGCCGATCGCTTTCGGCGTGTGGGCGTGGTGCCCGAGGATCAGATCCGCGCCGGCATCGAATGCCGCGCGCGCGACGGCGGGCTGATAGTCGGCGATCATGCGCGGGATGAAGTGGATTCCCCAGTGCAGCGAGAGGACGACCACGTCGGCGTTCTGCTTCGCCTTGCCGATATCGTCGACGATCGCGGCGAGGTCTTCCGGGTACGGCACCGTCACGACCTTCGGCGGAACGCCCGGCTGATAATCGAACGGCTCGTAGTAGGTGTGGACGCGCAGCGGTGCGATGCCGGGCTTCGCGGGGCCGGCCTCGTAGCCCTCGTGGAGAATCGAACAGTAGGCGAGGAAGGCGACGCGCACGCCTTTCGATTCGACGATCGCGGGCGCGCGCGCCTCGGCAAGATTGCGCCCGGCGCCGATCACCTGCATGCCGCGTCCGCGCAGCACGTCGATCGTATCGAGAAGCGCATCCGGCCCCCAGTCCATCGCATGATTGCTCGCGAGCGAGCCCACGTTGAAGCCGCAGTCGCTGAAGACCGATGCGAGCCCGGGTTTCACGCGGCTGTGCGCGCCACCCGAGTGAACCTGAAGCGCGCCGCGATCGGAGTAAACGCGCTCGATCTGCGCGAAGCGGATGTCGCCCTGCGCGAGAACCGGAAGGACGTGCTCGCTGTAGCGCGACATCGGTTCGTGCAGCGGGCCGACGTCACCGCAGCCCAGGATGACCACGTTCTTATCCATGGCGATATTTCTCCAGCATCGCGCCCGAGAAATAGCGCTCTTCGAGCTCGCGCTGCTTGTCGAGGCCTTCGCCCTCCGGCCCGACTTCCGGGATCGGGTACGGCCGGTCCTTGCGGCTCGCGACGAAATCCTCCCACGCCGCCACACCGCGCTTCTCGAACTCTTTCATGAAATCGTAGAGCGCCGCCCACGTGACGTGGTGCGTGAAGCCTGGATACCAGGCGATGTTCACGCCGAGCGCGAGATGCTCATCGAAACCGAGGTAGCGCCCGAGCTTTCCCTTCATGAAGGAGAACGGACCTTCCACGGCGGCGCGCGCGCGCCTGATCTCGTCGCTCGAATGCGGCGATTCGAGCTGCACCCAGTCGACGCCGGCCTCTTCGCTGTAGGCCTTGAGGCGCACCAGCATATCGTCGAAGCTCGAGTTCGCCGCGTCGCGCGCATAGCACTGCGCCATCACGACGAAGTTCGGATCGAGCTCGTTTTTCATGTCGACCGCGGCGCGATAGCGCGCGATCGCCTGCTCGATTGGCACGACTTCCATCCCGGCGCTCTGCGTCTTCCGCTTGCCTTCGATCGGCTGGTCGTCGATGCGGATGCCCGCGATGCCCGCGTGGATGCAGTCGCGGATCATGCGCCGCACCGCCATCACGCCCCCGTGGCCGGTGTCGCCGTCCATCATCACGGGAAAATTCACCGCCTGCGCGATCCATCCGGCGACCTGCACGCATTCGGGCATGCTCATCGTGCCCACGTCGGCCATGCCGGTGTAGGTGCCGACGACGCCGCCGGTGCCGACGAATCCCGCTTCGCAGCCGGCCTTCTCCATGACGCGCGCGTGGGCGGCGGTCGGTGGATGCAGGACGGCGAGGACTTTGTTTTTGCGGTGGATCAGCTCTTGGAAACGTTTTGTTTTTTCGGTGGGTTTCATGCTCATTCCAGTTTGATGCCGGCGTCTTGACGACTTTGCGCCAGCGTGCGATGTCGGTGACGATGAACTGCCGCAATTCCTCGGGCGTGTCGAGGCAACGGCCGCGGCCGGCGCCATTTTCATCTTTTTATTGTGCGGTCCACTGGTGACGAAGTCTTCGGGAACTCACTCGAGGCCCGCGCGCGCGTAGAGGCGGACCGCGTTGTCCCACATGAGCTTGCGCCGTCTTTCTTCTTTCATCTCCCAGGCGAGCGCGAGCTTCACGGTCTCGGGGAAGTGACTCTCTCCGTGGGGATAGTCCGACGCGTACATGAGGACGTCGTCGCCGACGAGATCCGCGACCGCGTTCGTCATACCGGCGCCTTCGGGCACTTCGATGCTCTGGAAGTAGCGCCCGCTCATCACGTACTCGCTCGGCTTCATTTTGAGCT
>JAQGNH010000555.1 GCA_028291945.1 Betaproteobacteria bacterium | reverse complement strand
GTGCACCGTCCACTGACTGGCAATCTGGTGGGTGTGCGCGCCGACATCGAAGGCAAGCACGCCGTCCCGTGGCAGAACGCGTCTCACCACGTCGATCGCCTGATGCGGCGAGAAGCGCTCGGTATCGGGACGCAACGCGCGCTGAAATGTATCGCGCTGATCTTTTACCTCGGCTTCGCTCCAGGCGTTGTCCATCGGCTCCAGCGCAGCGAGTGCGGCGATCGATGCATCAAGATCGCCGACGACCTCCCGCACGAGCTTCACGGACGAATGGACGTCTGCGGCCTGCGTGTCGACGTGAAGCACGGGAAGCTTGCCGGTCCATGCTTCGTATTCCACCTCGATCGTGTCGTAGCCGAGCCCCACGATCAGGTCTGCGCGTTCCTCTATGAAAGTGCGCTGGAATTTCCGACACGCGCGTTCGATGCAGCCGAGCGAGAGCGAATGGCTCTCGTCGATCAGTCCCTTGGCCATCGTTGTGGATGCAAAGGGGATCCGGTGCCGCTCTATGAAGTCTCGCAGCGCGTGCGGACGCTGCATGCGCATGGCGCTCGCACCGATCACGGCCACCGGACGCTTCGCGCGGCGCAGGATTTGCGCTGCCTTATCGATCGCGCCGCGCTCGGCGCGGCGCATCGGTACCGCGCCGGGCAGCACAGGCACGGGCTCCTTCGCGGGTGCGAGCGCGACGTCCTCTGGGAGATCCAGATGGACGGGACCGTGCGGCTCCGTCGTTGAGAGCCGCAGGGCTTCGGCTACGGTCGCTCCGATGCTGCCGGGCCGCAGAATGATGCTCGCCTTGGTGATCGGCTTGAAAAGCGCCTGATGATCGATCCACATCTGAATGCGGCGCCCGAGCTGTGCCTGATCGAGCGTGCACGTGATCGCGATGAGCGGCGAACGGTCGAGATATGCACATCCCACGCCCGTCGTCAGGTTGGTCGCCCCCGGCCCCAATGTGGCGATGCACAAGCCTGCCGTGCCGGTCAGGCGCCCCGTGACGTCGGCAGCGAACGCAGCTGACCCCTCATGGGCCGTAAGGACGAACGGCATGCCGCCTACGCGCATCGCCTCCATCAATGGCAATACATTGCCGCTCGGGACGCCGAAGCCGCGCGTGATGCCCGCAGCTTTCAAGGTCGTGACGATCAGATCAGCGTTATTCATCCCTGCAATGGTAACGTGCCTTCGTAGTGTCGGTGCGCCGTGTCGGGGCAGGAGCACTCGAGCTTGCACCGACACGCGCGAGAGTGACGCGCCGGATGGGGCTCGGTCCTAATGTGCCAATCTGGGATTGAGCGAGAAACGCGGTGTATCCGCGGATTTGATTTTTGGAATTTCAGCCCGCATCACTTTGCGGGACCTGCGCGTGTGCTGGAGCAGGTAGGAGCACGACTTAGCGGACGACGCCCGGCGCGAACCCAACGAATCGAGTGCCTATCGGTGAAAGCGGCTCAAGCTATCCGGGAAGCGCGACCGATTGCGGCATCCGCGATGGCCTTGACATCACGGCACGCGCTCTCGAGCTCCCGCTTCAGGACATGCTCCAAGAGCGCCTTGAGCTTATGCGCTGACCCCTGATCCCGGGCTGGCATCAGACACCAGCTCACGACATCACCGTCGCGGGCCACCAGAATAATGACTTGCCGGGTCGTCGGCAGAAACACAGAAATCGTGCCGCTCCCATTGGCGCTTTGTCTTAAATCAGCGACTTGTTTTTCGATCCGTTTGCGGTCGTGTCCAGACAAAGCGGCGGGCAACTCATGGCTGTTCATCACGTCTCCTTCCGCGCTCAGCGGGTAACTAGTTCGGGTGCCTACTCGCAAGAATTCAGCCTGCTCGCGCCAGTGGCAGCTTTTCGTACCCGGTCCGCCCCGAACCGGGTCAGGCACTGGCGCTGCGTGCTCGGAACATATTGTGACGACTCGTGTAATCCTCAAAGGTTGTCTGTCACGGTGTGACGCTCAGATCGTATTCGCCGTCGCGCCGGACGAACCGTCTCGCGCTCGATTATCAAGCGTCGTCAGAGCCGCGCTTCTTGCCCGCGATTTGTACCACATCGGCCCGCCGCGCGTTCATCGCCGGTTCTGCATGGCTTGGGGCCACGCGCCCTCAAAGGACGCACGATGGCTCGATGGTAGCCATCGCGACGATCGACACGAAGCGATCGCGGGCGCGCCGATTCGCGTTAGCATTGCGGGTTTGTTGCGGAGCAACGGCAGATGTCAGTACCACCTGTGATGCGTAGCGATGTCGTCGTGCTTGGCGCCGGAATCGTCGGAATCTGCGTCGCACTGCACTTGCAGAAGCGCGGGCGCTCGGTGGTTCTGCTCGATCGACGCGGCGCGGCCGAGGAGACGTCCTACGGCAACGCCGGTCTCATCCAGCGCGAAGGCGTCTACCCATACGGTTTCCCGCACGATTTTGGCGCGCTGATTCGCTACGGCTTCAATCGTACGATCGACGCCTACTACCACCCGTCGGCGCTGCCCGGACTTGCCCCATTCCTGTGGCAGTACTGGAAGTATTCCCGTCCGGCACGCCACGCGGAAGTGGCACGCAAGTACTCGAAACTGATCGAGCACTGCGTGAGCGAGCACGACGCGCTCGCCGCAGAGGCGGGGGCGGCCGGATTCTTTCGGCGCAAGGGCTGGATCAAGGTGTTTCGTACGGAGCAAGAGCGCGACAAGCGATTCGCAGAGGCGGCGCGCTGGCACGGCGAGTTCGGCGTCAACTATCGAGCGCTCGATGCACGAACGCTGCAGGACATGGAGCCGCACCTCGCGCCGGTGCTCACCGGCGCCCTGCACTGGACCGATCCGGTCAGCGTGGACGATCCGCGCGGTCTTGCGCACTTGTATCTGCGGCTATTTGAGCGTCTTGGCGGCCTGTTCGTGCAGGGGAACGCAGCAAGCCTCGGGGCGGACGGCCAAAGTTGGAGGATACGTACCGCGCAGGGACCGCTCGCGGCAGGCTCTGCAGTGATCGCGCTCGGCCCATGGGCTGAAGTGCTGACGCAGGCTCTGGGGTACGACCTGCCGCTTGCGGTCAAACGCGGATATCACATGCATTACCACGCCGCAGGGGAGGCGCGGCTGAATCATCCGATACTGGACACCGAGCGGGGATATTTTCTTGCGCCCATGCGGCAGGGGATTCGGCTTACAACGGGTGCGGAGTTTGCGCGGCGTGACGCGATCAAGACACCCGTGCAGCTCGGCCGGGCCGAGCCGATCGCACGCGATTTGTTTCCGCTCGCGCAGCGGCTCGACACCGAACCGTGGATGGGTGCGCGGCCCTGCACACCCGACATGCTGCCCATCATCGGCAAAGCGCCGCGCCACTCGAATCTCTGGTTCGCTTTCGGTCACGCGCATCACGGACTCACACTGGGACCGGTGACCGGACGCTTACTCGCCGAGATGATCACGGGCGAGACGGTCTTCGTGGATCCAACTCCGTATTCTCCGGACCGCTTTGCGCGATAACTGGTCAGGTGAACGGCACAGGAACACTGCGCGTGTATCCAGAGCGAAGAGAATTACGACGCGTAAACTCGAGCTGCCGAGGTTGACCGCGCGGGTGACCCTACGTTCCGACTATTCGCCTCAGACCTTCTCAGGAGGGCGGTGGTGGCGGCTGCGGCGCAACTGCCTGCCATCCGCTCGGGCAGTCCTGCACGTACGGATAGTAGGTCTGATAAGCCGGGCAGTAGTACCAGTAGGCTGGCGCGGCATCAAGCGCCCCGTAAGCGGGTGCGTACGAATAGTAGGGCGACGAATAAGCGTAGTAGGGGTAGAGCGGTGCAGCCACGGCAACGCCCGCGACGAAAGCCCGGACGCCTCTATGTACAGGGAAGCTGCGCACGCGAGGTCCGCCGTTAAAGCGCCGAATCGGCGCGCCGGCGAGCGGCGCTGCCGCGCGAAAGCCTCCGAGGTGTCCTCCACCACCATGGAACGCACCGGCGTGCGCCCCGCCACGCTGGGAACCGCCAGCATGGCCTGCCGAACTCCCTCTGGCTTCAGCGAAGCCAGTTACTGATGCCATCGTCGCGAACATGAGCAGCGCTAGTGCAGCATTCATACGTTTCATGACGAGTGCTCCTCGGAAACACGGTGGCCTGCGTGAATTGGACCCCGCAGCAACAGCAAAATTCGGCGTCTTTTAGCGAATCCGGGCCGCCGGCGACTATCGCTCCGGCTCTTATCCGCTTGAAGTGACGCGATGAGCATGCTGGCAATCTGCCCGACCTGTCAACGACGTGCGCGGCTTGCTCATATGACGCAGTGGCACAAGCCCAGCTAATCACCTCGAATCCCAAGCTTTCGAATCAGCTTGCCAGGCTCGCGCTCAGCCCTTGTGCGATCACGCGTGAGGCCGTATCGAAGCCGCTTCCGGGCTGCGTGGTAACCATTCGAATCGACTTGCTTGGGTACTCCTGCCCGCAAGCTGCTCCCGAGCCACCGAGCATGGCGCCACCGAATAGCAGCCAAGCGAGCGCCAAGCGCGTTTTCATGATCATGTCGTAGTATGAGCGCAAGACGGGACCGATGAGCGACACGAACTGTTGTTCGCGCGTCGGCGCTGATCTGTGCGGGCTTTGCCATTACGCGATTCTCGTCTGAAATCAGATCACGCGGATGGCGCGAGCATCACCGAAGTTCCGACCAAATAGAGTCACTAGTAAAATTTGGGCCGCTGCACAAAAGCAGCGTTTACGCTCTGAGAGACCGACTTGAAACGAGAAGCCGCTATCACCGTACGGGACGCGACGAATGCGGATATGGCGGCAATCCAGCGCATTTATTCGCACCACGTCCTGCATGGCACCGCCTCGTTCGAGGAGGTGGCGCCCTCAGTTGCCGAAATGTGCGCGCGCAGAGAGTCTGTCCTCGAGCTTGGCCTTCCGTATCTGGCAGCCGAGCTGGGCGGAGATATCGTCGGATACAGCTACGCAACGCGCTATCGCTCGAGGGCCGCGTATCGCTACACCCTCGAGGACACCGTGTATGTCGCGCATGGCCTGAATGGGAAAGGCATCGGCGCGACATTGCTCTCGTGCCTGATCAGCCTGTGTGAAGCGGGGCCATGGCGCCAGATGGTCGCAGTGATCGGAGACAGTGGAAACGCCGGATCGATCGCTCTACACCGAAGCATGGGCTTTCGAGCTGTCGGCACATTGACGTCGGTCGGCTTCAAATTCGGCGAGTGGGTCGACAGCGTTTTAATGCAGCGTCCGCTCGGTGTCGCTGATCGTAGTCTCCCGATGTAAGACGGTAGGTCTAACAACTTCATCATGGCGATGATCGCCTCGCGCCCGAACGCGGGGCGCGCCGCGCTATCCCGAGTTACTTCAATTTGAAATGAAGATTGCGGCTGAGGTCTGGAAATCTACGCTCCGTATCCTGGATTGCGGCAACGAGGGCTTGAATGCCATTGCTGCTGATATCGATGCGGCCGCACTTATCGCACCTGATCGCGCGCGATCGTTTGATCCTGGCGGTCTGTTCTCTGATGGGCTTGGTGCAGCTGGGGCACTCGATCGTCAACTCGAGCTCGTCGAATATGCTGTACATCCGTTCTCCTTCAGGGTGGTTGAACATCTCGAACTAGAACGTCCAAATACGATCTTGGTTCGAGACAGTGAGTGGGCAGAGGCGAGCCCTGAAACGCATCCGCGGAGGGCCGTCTGCACGCATACGCCATTCCACAGGTTGGAGTGTCGCTTTGCTTGCAGACGATAGCACGATCATACGTGGTGACGCTCGTACCAGCGCGCTTCAGGATCGATTGAAGAATAATAACGTCCACAATACGGAGTAGCTGCCGTTTGTAGGCTTCGGGGCTACCTGTGGTGCCCGCGCACGTGCAGTGTGAAGCTCGACTCCACCTGCACTTGTATCTTTCCCACGCTCCATTTACCGCCACCGGTAGACGCTGCAACTTTCAAGCCGGGCATGCGGGTCGATAAGGGCGGCCTACGACTTCGCAGGCGCCTTCAGTCGAAGTGATGCTGTGAAAACGCGTTCCACTCCCACGCCGCGGATAAAGGGTACGTGCGCGAGAGGCGCAGGCAGCGATTTTCGACCAAGATGGAGCCTTTATTGTCTAAATCAAAACCCACGTAAGGCTGACGAAAGATCGCGGCGCGAGTATTCGATACCCTTTGGATTCGTCGATGTGGGCGAGCATAGCCCGGCATTTTCTGCCGGGCTTTTTTTTTACTCTGAGGATTCGCTCCTCATCTTTGACAGGGCCCGGACCCGCATTCATCCCTTGGAGCAGGCGAGCTGTTGCTCAGCCTACTTGAACGGCGGCTTGTCCCAAAGTGTCCTCTGCCAAATCCGCGTTCGGTTGTCGCCATGCAGCGACAGGGCGGCTCCCCACAAGCGTCCCGCGCTGTGCCATCATTCGATTACCCTGGGAGGGAAGTCTCGTGATTGACAAGGAAAATAACGCGATTGTTTTGCGCTCAGTGCGCGCGAGGCAGCAATTCTGGATCGAAGAGCGCGACCGTGCGCGGCTCTCTAACAACGATCACGCAGCAGGCGACGCGCAGAGACTCATCGATGAATACAACGCGTTCATCGAGATCCTCAAACACCAGTCAGGTGTACGGCCGGTCGGATTGAAGGCGAGGCGCTGAACGTCATTGCGCGGTCATGTTCCCGAAGGGCCCGCACTTCCGGCACGCGCGGTAGCTTAGGTAGGGCTGACTAAGGCGCGGCACTCACGTCCAAGTTCGTCCAGTAGCGAGTTCGTAGTCTTGCCCACGTCAGCGCGATGGCTGTTTCTGCTGATAGCGGTGCTGTTTAGCCACCCCGCCGTGCCGTCAGCATTTAGTACCCGCCAACGCTGAACAACGGAGAGCGTCGGGGAAATCCCGACTTGTCTCCACCCGGCCGCAGGTTACACTGCAACTTGAAAGTCCGCTAAGACGGGGCTGCACGGGAATGAAGCGATGGAGTGGGAATTCAAGCAAGACCCAGGCGAGCCGCACCGCTGGCGATGGCAGTGCGTTGAACCCGCTACCGGTTCCGTCTTGCGGATATCGGGCACGTTCTTCCTCACCCTGTACGACTGCGTCAAAGACGCCGAGCTGAACGGCTACAAGCCGGCTGACGCGCCAGCTATACCGCCTATTTAGCCGAAGTTCGAAGCACCCTGCGTGCTGGCATGACGACCTCGTAAACCGCCGCGTCGTTAACCGCGGCTTTTATCGCCCATCATTTTTGGTTGCGTCTTGCTCCGGCCCGCCTCCGCGCGGGCCTTCTTGTCTCAGGCGTTCGAATATCCAGGCGCCGGTAATTTCCATGAGACGGTGAATTTATGCGCACAGCATTGTCGATCGCAACGCTATAAATAAATCAGCGGTGCGCCTCGGGTTCATTCTTTGGCTGCTCGAGCGGCTCGACCGAGTCGCTGAGTGTCGGCAGGTGCGATCGACGGGGTGGTCGTTAAATTCATCAGGAGCTTGCGATGCTGAACTTTACAAAGAAGCTGGTCTTATTGGGACTTGTAATCACCATCGCGGGCTGTTCCAGCTGGGCGGCCTTGTTCAGAAGCGAGAAACCGGTCAATGCGACGAAAACAGCGGATCCCGCGTTCGCCTCGTCCGAAGAGTCCGTGGTGCTCTTCAGCCAGCCCCTTGTTTCCGAGCCTCCCATTCCGGAGCCCACGCTTTTGCAGTGATGGTTCGGTCTTTTCCAGCGTATATCGCTGCTGTTCAGATATTCGCACGATCTCCTGATTGAGCTTGATCTCGATCGCCTTCGGCGTTCTTGCCGAGCTAGAAATCCATTCCAGCCGATTGCTTCGACGCCCGATACGCTGGCTTCAGTCGGCTGCCGTAAGCCGACGCCGACGTGCACCGGAGATGCGGCAACGTAGCTGATCGCCCGCTCAGTTTGCCGCGTTCATCGGCTTGATGCCCGCTGCCTTCACGACGCCTGTCCACTTGGCCGTTTCGTTGCTTATCTGTCTCGCGAACTGGTCCGGCGTATTCCCGACCGGCTGGTAGCCTTGGGCCGTGAGCTTTTCGCGCACCGAGTTCTTTTTGACCGCCGCGACGACGCCTTCGTGCACGCGCTTCAAGATCGGTTGCGGAATCCGCGCCGGCGCCAGCATCCCAAACCAGGTCTCGACTTCGAAGCCCGGCAACCCGGATTCGGCGAGAGTCGGGATGTCGGGCACGGCCGGAACGCGCTGCAAGCTGGTCAGGCCCACTGCAGTCAGCTTTCCCGAGCGCACCAGGGGCAGAGCGGTCGGCATCGTGCTGAACGAAAGCTGCACCTGACCTGCGACTACATCCGCGGTCGCCTGCGGCGCACCCTTGTAAGGCACCATCGTGATCTGTACTTTCGCCATCGTCTTGAAAAGCTCGCCGGCCAGGTGCGATCCCACGCCGATGCCGCCCGTCGCGTAGTTCAACTGGTTCGGCTTCGCCTTCGCGAGCTCGATGATGTCGCGCACGTTTTTGACCGGCACGCTGGGATGCGCAACCAGGAGGTAGGGCGTCGAACCGAGCATGCTGATGGGCGTGAACGCCTTGTTCGGATCGTACGGCAGCTTCGCGTACACGCTCGGGTTGATCGTGTAGGACGACGAAACCACCAGCAGGGTGTAACCGTCGGGATTGCTGTTCGCCGCTGCTTCCGTGCCGATCATGCCGCCTGCGCCGGCGCGATTGTCGATGACGAACGGTTTGCCGAATCTTTCCGACAGCTCCTGCGCAACCAGCCGCGCGGCGATATCCGTGCCGCTCCCCGGCGGAAACACCACGATCATGCGCACGGGCCTGGTCGGGTATCCAGCCGCGTCACGCGTCGATTGGGCAGCTGCCGGTGCAGTCATGGCCGCGAGGAGTGCGGCGAATCCTGCCGCGCTCGCTCGTATTGCGCCTGACATGAAACCGCTCCGGATCATTGTGGGCCCTGCAACGCTTTCAGCACGTCCCGCATGTTATGCGTGTCTTCCAATGCACGGACGCGGTCGAGACACTCGCCGATCGCTGCGTCGCCGAGCACGCGCTTCGCGTTGCGCGTGAATTTGTCGATGAGCTCGGGATGGAGCTCTGTGCCTTTCAGTCCAGGCACCGAAAAGCCCGTTTTGATATGCCGCGAGACCGTGCGGCCGTTCTTGAGCGTGATGACGACTTCCATTCCGAGGAAGTCTTTGCCTTTCGTGAAATCGAGCTTCGCCATATCCGGATGCGGCTCGATCGAGACGCGCCGAATGATGTCGCGAATGAGCGGATCCTGCACGCGCTCCTCGCGGAACTGCTCGACTTCGAGCTGACCATCGACCAACGCGGCAGCGATGCAGTAGTGCAAGCTCAACTTCCCTTCCAATCCGCTTTGCGGATTATCGTTCCACAGCGAGTGCTGAATCATGTGATTGCCCAGGCAGCGCACGCGCTCGACGTCCTGCGCGCGAACGCCGTCTTGCTTCACCATTTGCAGCACCGCGACGATTCCAGCCTGCGTGTGGAAGTTCGAAGGGAAAATCTTGAACGCAATGCCCGGATCGAGAATCTCGAATGGATTGCCAATTTTGGCTGCTAGCGCTTCGAAGTCGTTCGGCTTGCCCCCCGAAAACGCATTGGCGAAACCGTGCTTGTTCTCGATGATGTTTTCCGCGCTTCCGAAACCTTCTTGGGTGAGCAGCGCAGCGGCGAGGCCGCCACGGGATGCGAGACCCGCATGCAGCGGCTTCACCATGAAGCCCAATTGCGGCCGCAAGCCCGACGAGAAGCTCGCCGCGATGCCCAGCGCGTTTTCGGTTGCGGCCGCGTCGAACTTCAGAAGATTCGAAACAGCAGCCGCCGCGCCGAGCGTGCCGATGATCGCGGTCGGGTGATAGCCCAGAACGATCGACTGCGGATTGATCAGGCGCCCGACCTTCGCGCACGTCTCGAACCCTGCGAGATACGCCGCAACGAATTCTTGGCCCGTGCTGTAGGCGCTTTCAGCGGCTGCGAACAAGGCCGGCATGATGACGACGCTCGGATGACCGGCCATGCCGAAGGTCGCATCGTCATACTCCTCCCAATGCGCCATCGTTCCGTTGTAGAGCGCCGCGGCCTCCAGAGACATGCGCTCTTTCTCGCCGATGAGCGTGGCGTCGCCTTTTGCGTATTGCGCAGCGACATAGCGACGTACGATCTGCAACCCTTCGGCTTTGCATCCCGCGAGCGCGACAGCGAAGTAGTCCAGCACTGCCGTCCTGACCCACGGCACGGCATCCTCGGGTACGTTTGCGTAACGCAAGC
>JAQGNH010000545.1 GCA_028291945.1 Betaproteobacteria bacterium | reverse complement strand
GATCGAGATCAAGCCTGGGATGCTGATGGAGTTGCATCCGCACCTTTTCGTGCCCAACGTTGCGGGCGCGATGATTGGTGACATGGTTGCCGTGACCGAGACCGGCTACGAGATCCTGACCGCGTTCTCACGCGACTTGATCACGTGGTGATTTCGTGCGCCACTGGATTGTCGCGGCGCTTCTCGCAGTGCGAGCCATTCTTCGGTACGACATTGTTCAGGTTTGTTACTCCGGCTTGATTCCGGCCGCTTTGATGACTTTCGTGTACTTGGCAAGCTCGCTGCGCACGAATGCGGTCAGTTGTTCGGGCGTGTTGTTGGCAACGGTCTCGGTGCCGAGCTGACGCAGCCTCTCCTGGATTTCTGGCAGGTTGCTGATACGCACGATCTCCCTGTTGAGTTTTGTCGTGATCGAGGGCGGTGTGCCGGCCGGCGCGTGTATCGAATACCAACCATTCGCTTCGTATCCGGGCAGACCGGCTTCAGCGAAGGTCGGAAGATCCGGAACATCGGGAAGCCGGGTTCGCCGCGCCACGGCAAGGCCTCGCACCTTCCCCGAGCGCACGAGCGGCAGCAGCGCCGCGGTCGTGTCTATCGCGAGATCCACTTCGCCTCCGAGCAGCGCGACATATCCGGGCCCCGCGCCCTTGTAAGGCACGTGCAGCATATCGACGCCGGCGACCTGACTGAATACCATCGCCGAGGTGTGCATGACCGAGCCGACGCCTCCTGAAGCGTATTTCAACGCCCCGGGTTTGGACTTGGCGAGCACGATGAACTCCGACACCGACCTGGCTGGCACTGACACGTTGATCCCCATGACCACGGGCGCTATGCCCAGCATGGCGATGGGGCTGAAATCCTTGATCGGATCGTACCCGGGTTCCCGATAAAGATTCGGGCTCACCGCATGGCTCGCAATCGACGACAGCAGCAGCGTATAGCCATCGGGAGCCGCGCGCGCCGCCATTGCGGTAGCGATGGTGGTGCCGGCGCCAGGGCGGTTATCCACGATGACCTGCTGACCCCACGCTTCCGAAAGTTTTTGCCCGAAAATCCGCGCTAACGTATCGTTTCCACCGCCGGGCGCGAATGGCACGAGCAGTCGAACAGACTTGGTCGGATACTCCTGCGCCTGCACGCTCTGGAGCGCCGTGTAAGCGAGCGCTACGGCGGCAATGGTGCAGACTAGGTTTCGTACGTTCATGCTTTTCCTTTTATTGGTGAAGATGCGGAAGCCGTCTGTCAGATCGAGTCGAGCTCTTGCAATCTAGTGCGCCCAGGTGATGGCAGAACCGCGCGCGATTGTTAGACTGTGAGTCGAACACATAACGGACTCAGCAACGAGGAGCGCCTGTGAACATACGAATCTACACGATCCCGCTTCTGCTGCTCCTCGGCACCCTTTTGGTGCCGCCCTCGCACGCGCAAAGCGCATCGACAAAATCCGGTCAGGCGTTCCCGAACCGCCCCGTGCGCGTACTGGTGCCGCTCTCGCCGGGTGGAGGCATGGACACGGTGGCGCGTGGTCTTGCAATCAAGCTCGGTGAGGCGTTCACCCAGACGGTCGTCGTCGATAATCGTCCAGGCGCGGGAAGTCAGATCGCGCTCGAAGTCCTAGCGGCGGCGGCGCCGGATGGCCACACGCTCATGATGGCGAGTCTGACGCCCGTGACCCATCCGCTGCTTTACAAGTCGCGCTTTGACCTCTTGCGCGATTTCCAACCTGTAACACAGGTTACGACCCAAGGGTACATCCTCACGATTCATCCCTCGATACCGGCGAAGTCCGTTCTGGAACTGGCGGAATACCTGCGTGCGAATCCGGGGAAGCTGACCTACAGCTCGTCCGGCATCGGCAGTCCTATCCACATGGCAGGCGAGCTGTTTCAGGTCGCGACCGGCACGCGCATGATCCACATTCCGTACAAGGGAATGGGTGCGGCGTATACCGACATGGTCAGCGGACGGGTGCAGGTCAGTTTTCCGACGATCATTTCCTCGGTGCCGCATATCCAGGCTGGACGACTTCGCGCATTAGTCGTTACGACCCCGAAGCGTGTGGCGGCGATGCCGGATATGCCCACTTTCGCTGAAGCGGGTGTGAAGGGCGTCGTCGTCGTGAATTGGTACGGTCTCATCGCGCCGGCCCGCACGCCGAAGCCGATCATCGAACGCATTGCCAAGGAGACGGCGATCGCGATGAACTCGCCGGACATGACAAAGCGCCTGGCAGCCGAAGGCTCCGAGCCTGTCGGCAGCTCACCCGCGGAGTTTACGGCCCACATCCGCTCCGAGATCGATCAGTGGAGCCGTGTGATCAAGCAGGCGGGTATACGCGGGGAGTAGGTATCCAAGCTACTGGAAATACATTCCACCGTTCACGAGATAGCACTGCCCGGTAATGAATCCCGCGTCCTCGCTCGCCAGATAAACCATCAGCGAGACGACTTCCTGCGGTTTGCCCATGCGGCGGATCGGTTGCGTCGGGCGCAATGGCTTCGATTTCTGGAACGCATCGCGCTCGACGTCTATCGTGCCCGGCCCGATGCAGTTGGCGGTGATCTCGTGCTCGGCAAACTCGCGGGCAAGACCACGCGTGAACCCAATGATCCCGAGCTTGGCCATGCCCTTCGTCGCGCTTCCTCCGAGAAAAGGCGCGATGCCCGAGAAGTTGATGACGCGGCCCCAGCGCTGTTTGATCATCAATGGCAGCACCGCGCGGCAGATGTTGCGCGGTCCGGTCAGGTTGACTGCGAAATTCCGCTCCCACGTCTCATCGTCTTCTTCGAGGAAGGGCCCTTCTCCGCGGTATACCGCGTTATTGAGCACGACATGGACAGAGCCGAGCTCGTTCTGCACGGATTTGACGAAACCCGATACAGCTGCCTTGTCCGCGACATCGCAACGCTCCGCGACCACCTTCGCGCCGAGGGCGCGCACCTCATCCGCTACGGCTTTCAACTCTTTCATCTTGGCGCTGGTGCAGATCGCGAGGTTGGCCCCTTCGCGCGCGAAAGCGAGCGCTGCGAGCCGGCCCATATTGCGGCTGGCGCCGGTGATGAGCACCGTCTTGCCCTTCAGTCCCGTGTCCATTGATCAGTCTCCCGCATGAAACGCAACTCGCATCTTCAGCGTACTATGTCGACTCTGTTCGCTAGGTAACGAAGGCTCATCTCCCCGCATGGCGCTCAACGCAACGATTTTCAAAGCAGCGGTGCAGATCTCCGACATGGATCGCGGCTACTACCACGAGCACGCGCTGACGATTGCGCGCCATCCCTCCGAAACCGATGAACGCATGATGGTGAGACTGCTTGCTTTTACGCTGCACGCGAGCGAAGCGCTCTCGTTCGGTAAAGGGCTCAGCACCGATGACGAGCCGGACATCTGGCAGAAGGACCTGACCGGCGCCATCGAAGTCTGGGTCGATGTCGGGCAGCCCGACGACAAGCGCATACGCAAGGCATGCGGCCGTGCGGATCAGGTGTTCGTGTACAGCTATGGCATCCAGGGCGCGCGCGTGTGGTGGGAGCAGATCGGCAGCAAGCTTGAGAAAATCCGCAATCTCACGGTGATCAGACTGCCGGTTGCTACACGTGAGCTCGCCAAGCTCGCCGATCGCAACATGCGTCTCACCTGCACGATACAGGACCGGCATGTCTGGCTCACCGATGACAAAGAATCCGTGGAGATTGCGCTCGAGACTTTGAAGGCGCCGATCGTGTCGATGCGTTGATAGAGCTCTCGCTGGACGCGAGCTTGGGATCGTCAATCGACAGGTGGATGCCGATCGGTCCAGGACGTCGCGGACTCGTAAGCGGCCCCGACCCGATAGAGCAGCGGCTCATTCCAATGCGGCGCGGCGAGCTGAAGACTGACCGGTATGCCAAGCTGGCCAAATCCCATCGGAACTGAAAGCGCAGGGTTCCCCGTCATGTTATGCAGGCGGATGGTGCCGGGGCGCGTGTCGACGCGATCGTCGTAAAGGGTCTGCATCGTCTCGGCATCGACTTCCTTGGTCGGGCTCGCGACGACCGTGATCCCGGACTCGAAAACCTTGTCGAACGCTGCGCGCACGCGTGACCTCACTGCCTTGGCCGCGTTCAACTGATGGGCAGTAAAAGTCTCCGCATTGAGCACGCGCTCGCGAAACGCGCGGCCATATTTCTCCGGATGACGCGCGAGGTTTTCGCGGTGGTACTCATGCGCCTGACACATCACGAGCATTGCGCCGGCTTGAATTGCCTGACCGAGGCGCTCGATTTCGATTGTTTCGATTTGCGCGCCTGCGCCCGACAGCACGCGTAAGGCTTTGTCGAATGCGCCCGCGACGCTCGCCTCTACAGGGATGGAGTCGAGAAAGCTGCGCGGGACGCCGACTCGCACTCCGCGAAGATCGCGCCCGATTTCCGAGCTGAAGTCGGGCACCGGCCGTTCGACTGAAGTCGGATCGCGGGAATCGTAACCGGCGATCGCCTGCAGCATGATCGCGTTGTCGCGCACGGTTCGTGTCATCGGACCGACGTGATCGTAATCAGGAGCGAGCGGTATGACGCCATAGCAACTCACGCGGCCATACGTGGGCTTCATACCTACGATGCCGCAGACTGCCGCAGGATGGCGGATCGATCCACCGGTGTCGGTGCCGATAGCGCCGAAGCAAAGGCCCGCCGACACCGCCGCGCCGGAGCCGCTGCTCGACCTTCCGGGTGCATAGTCCGTGTTCCACGGATTGCGAGCCGCGGGAAACGGTTCGTTCAGCACCGGATTGCCGTAGGCGAATTCGTGAAGCGACGTTTTTCCGAGCAAAACGATACCGGCGGCGCGAAGCTTCTCGTATACGGCAGCGTCTTCTGGAGGGACCCAGTCCAGCAAGACCCTGGAGTGCGCCGTCGTGCGTACGCCTTTGGTCCACACGATGTCCTTGAGCGCGACTGGGATACCGTGCAGCGGGCCGCGGTAGGCGCCGGCCGATATCTCCCGCTCAGCGGTCGCGGCGTCCTGCAATGCCTGTTCTTTCGTCACCGTGATAAACGCATGCAGCCGCGAATCGAGCATCTCGATTCGAGCCAGGCACTCCCGCGTAAGCTCGACGGGCGAAACCGTCCCCGCGCGAATCCGCTCTGCGGCTTCAGCGAGGGTGAAATAGTGAAGGAGTGTCTTTATGGCAGGCGCTCCTACTGTTCGATCTTCACATTTGCGTCCGCAACGATTTTTGCGAACAGTTTCGACTGGCGCCGCACGAATTCTCGAAACTGCTCAGGTGTATCGGTCGCCGGTTCGAATCCCAACTCTTTGAGCTTGGCAACCTGCTCGGGATGCCTGAATGCCTGCACGGCAGCAGCATTGAGCTTGCGCAGAACCGGATCCGGCAGGCCTGCGGGCGCGTAAAAGCCGAAGAAGTTGATGAATTCGTAACCTGCAAGCGGCGCGTATTCCGCGACTGCAGGGACTTGAGGCAACGTGGATACGCGTGTCAGCGAAGTGACTGCGATCGGTTTGACCTTGCCACTTTCAATAAAAGGAAGTGTCGCGCCGATGCTGGATAGAGTCATCGTGATGTGCTTGCCCGCGACGTCAGTCAGTTGCTGTGCAGCGCCTTTGTAAGGGACATGATTGATTTGCACGCCCGCCATCTTGTTGAAGAGCTCCATCCCGAGGTGCGTCATGCCGCCTGTGCCGGTCGAGCCATAGCTCACCGATTTTGGATTCGCCTTCGCGTACGCGATCAGTTCCTGCACGCTTTTTGCCGGTACGTCCGCGTTCACGACTACCACGCTCGGCACGTTTACCAGATTCGTAATCGGCGCGAGATCCTTTTCCCAATCGTACGGCATCACTTTATAGAGATGCGGATTGACCGCCATTTCGCCGGATGCCACCAGCAGCGTGTAGCCGTCGGGCGCCGCAGACTTCGCCACCGCCCGCGTGCCGATCATGCCCGCGTTGCCGGGACGGTTGTCGACGACGACGGACTGCCGCAGGATGGTGCGTAACTGGTCGCCGAGCAGCCGCGCCGTGATATCGGTGCCGCCGCCCGCCGAGAACGGAACGATGATCTTGACGGGTTGATTCGGGTAGGAGTCCTGCGCAACAGCCGGGGCGGTCATTGTGATCGCGGCTGCGGCGAGGCACAGCTTGCATAGTAGGGAACGCATTTTCATTCTCATGGGTACGACGCGGGTTTTGTGTGCCGCGTTCTATTTCACATCGAGTTTCTTGAAGAATTCTTTGTGTTTTGCGAGCTCGTCCGCGAGGTGTGTCGCAAATTGATCGGGAGTGCTCGCAATGGGCCTGATCCCCTGGACAGACAGGGTTCGCCGCATATCAGGGGATTTCATGATCTCCACCACGTCATCACGTATCTTTTGGACGAGGGCTCTTGGTGTGCGCGCCGGGGCGAGGATTCCATTCCACGCGCTTTCATTGAACGTCGGGAGATTTGCGGCTTCAGCGAGCGTCGGCACATCGGGTACAGCTTCACTACGAGTGTTCGTGGTCACTGCGAGCGCCTTGAGCTTCCCTGCCTTCACCAACTCCATTGCGGCGGACAACGTACCGAATACAAGTTGTATCTCTCCGCTCACCACTGCGATTTGCGATTGACCGCCGCCCTTATAGTTGACGTTCGTCATCTTAATGCGAGCCTGCTCCATGAACAGCGCCATGAAGAACGCCGGATCGGTCGCGGGGCCGTCGGTGCCGTAGTGCAGCTGACCGGGCTTCGCTCTGGCTAATGCGATCAAATCCTTCACCGAATTGACCGCAAGCGAAGGATTGATCAGAAGCACCATGGGCTTGTCGTCTACCAGCGATACCGGCGTGAAGCTTTTCAGCGGATCGTAGTTCAGCGTATATCCGATGGGCGGCATGGTATGGCTGTTGGTGACCATGATGAGCGTATAGCCGTCGGGCAGCGCGCCGGCAACGTAGCTCGCAGCGATGCTGCCGTCAGCGCCGACGCGATTGTCGACTACGACAGGCTGCCGCCATCTATCCGAGAGCGCCTTCCCGACGATACGTGTGATCAGGTCACTGCCTCCACCCGGCGAGTACCCGACGACGAGGCGAACCGGCTTCTCCGGATAGACCGCCGCAGGCGCGGTCGCTGCGCTCAGCATAGCGGCAGCACACACGAACAAGAGCTGAATACGCCTGGCCGCACTGACCACTGTCATCTCCCTATCATTCCAATCAAGCAGGTATGCGAAGCCCGGCCGCCCGGGCCTGCTCTTCTATTTCGGGAATGCCGAGCCGGAGCAGTCCGTCAGCGAACGCTTCGTACTCCTTCTGCGGCGGCATCCGATAAGGCTCGCGCAACCCGCCTTCACCCCCGGGCAACTTCAAAAGCCTCATCCCCATCTTGATTGCTCGTGCTACCGAGGGATACCACTGCGCTACGTAATCGTTGAAACGGACGAGTTGCGCATAGACGCGACCCAATTGTTCAAAATCTCTGCTCTCATACGCCTCGAGGTAGCTGCGCTGCGTTTTCGGTATGAGGTTCGCCTCCGTCCCGAAAATTCCTCGCGCCCCCATGGTCAGCTTGTTGAGCGAGCCTCCGAGGTGCACGTAAATCGGGATGTCGCGCTTCAGTCGATCCTTGAGCTGAAGAAAAAAAGCATCGCTGCCATGACTGAGATTGATCGCGACGATCTGATGATGCGCGTTACAGACGTCGGCAATCACAGCCGGCTTCGGCATGTACCCCATGATCGGCTGATTGACCGCGAGCGATACGGGATGCTTGATGTCGGACAGCACCTCCTTGAAATAGAGACGCAACTCATGATCGGTCGGCTTCATGCCGTGACGCGACGACAAACCGTAAATGCTCACGAGGTCGACTCCGGATTCGATCGCCTGAGCGATGTACTCGCGAGTTGCGCGCGCTGTGTATTGCTCCGGCGGATTCGCATAGACCGGGATCTTCCCCTTACATTCCTTGACGCCGATCTCGTAGATGCGTTGAAGCTCCTGCCATGTCAAAGCGTGGCTTTCGCCGCCGCCGCCGCTGCCGAGATAAATCCCGATATTGTTTTGAACGAAGCGCTGCAACCATATTCTGAACGCCTCTTCGTCGAATTCCCCACTCGTCTTGAATGGCGTGGCGATTCTGCAGAACAATTCCAGGCGAGCCATCTTTCTGCCCCTCACGTGAGTGCGACACATTACGTCCGAGTACGATCATAGCATCGCGCTGCGACGTGTTACGCTGCCACTTCCTGAACTCAGGAGGACGCGTGGTACTTCAGTCTTCAAGCACCCGGATCTTCATTGTCGGGATGCTTTTCGTGTGCGGCTTCGCCGCCGCACAATCGTATCCCGGAAAACCCGTGCGCATGCTTGTGCCCTTTCCGCCCGGCGGCGGCACGGACTACACCGCGCGGCTGATTTCGCAGAAGCTCACCGAAATCTGGGGCCAGCAAGTCATCGTCGACAACCGCCCCGGCGCGAGTACGACGATCGCATCCGAGATCGTCGCGAAGGCACCGGCCGACGGTTACACGCTCATCATGGGCTCGACGAATCACACGATCAATCCGAGCCTGTATCCGAGGATTCCTTACGACACGATCAAAGACTTCGCGCCAGTCACAGTCGCAGTGACTGCGTCCTACGTACTCGTCGTGCACCCTTCTCTCCCTGCGAAGACCGTGAAAGAGCTGATCGCGCTCGCGCGCGCACGTCCCGCGGAGATCAATTATGCATCGAGCGGAAGCAGCGGCCCGCAGCACATCGCTGGAGAGCTATTCAAGCTCATGGCAAAAGTAGACATGACGCATGTGCCGTACAAAGGCGGCGGCCCGGCGGTTGTCGCACTCCTGGGCGGCCACGTGCAGGCGCAGTTTTCGACGCCGGTGTCCGCATTGCCTCACGTCAGAACAGGCAAGCTGCGCGCGTTGGGCGTGACAAGTCTGAAGCGCTCGGATGCAATTCCAGAGGTGCCGACAATTTCCGAAGCGGCGCTGCCGGGTTACGAAGCGGTCACATGGTGGGGCATATTGGCGCCAGCGCGAACGCCGCGCGAGATCGTCAACAAGATCCACGCGGACACCGTCAAAGCGCTGCAGATGCCGGACACGCTCGAGAAGCTCGCACGCGAAGGCGTGAATCCCGCAGGCACCACGCCGGAGCAATTCGCGACGATGATCCAGGACGAGATGGTGAAGATGGCAAAGATCGTGAAAGCAGCGAACATGAAGATCGATTAGCGCGACGTGTCGGAGACAGACATGCCAATGAACAGCGTTGCTGACGATGACGTCATTGCGGCCACGCGCGTGTGGGTCGAGCGCGCCGTGATCGGGCTAAACCTCTGCCCGTTCGCGAAAGCCGTCTACGTCAAAAATCAGATCCGTTACACGGTGAGCGAGGCTCGGACGCCAGAAGCGCTCCTCGACGATCTCTTGCGCGAGCTCCGCAGCCTCTCACACGCGTCCGCAGAGGACATGGACACGACGCTGCTCATTCACCCACACGTCCTCAATGACTTTCTCGATTACAACGACTTTCTCCAGGTAGCCGATGCCGCCGTGGAAGAGCTGGATCTCGCGGGAGTGCTGCAGGTCGCGAGCTTCCATCCACGGTATCAGTTCGCCGGCACGGCTGCCGATGACATTACCAATTACACCAACCGTTCTCCCTACCCAACGCTGCACCTGTTGAGCGAAGCGAGCGTAGATCAGGCGGTGGAAGCCTTTCCCGACGCCGGAGAGATTTATGAGAAAAACGTTGAGACGATGCGGCGTCTCGGGCATGGCGGATGGAAGGCGCTGGAAATCGATCAGCCTTCGGAACACGAACCGTGAGGAGTACGTACCCCCCAGCGTGAGAACCCCGTAAGGAAAAATCCGACATTCGTTACTGCGAACGTTTGCCACAATACGCTGGCAGTGCTTGAACGCCGCAATAAGAATGGCGACATCAGCACGAAAACCAATTCGATTGCCCGTATACGTGGTTGCAAATTTGCCCGTCAGAAAGGGGGAGAAGATGAAATCAATATTCGCCGCTTGCCTCACTGTCATTGCACTAAGCGGTTGTGTCACTTCGCCGATTCCAGAAGGGTATACCGGTCCGACGGCGACAATTCGTGATTCCGCGCTTTCCGACAGCTCCACACGCGCTCGGTTCTTCTACGTATCTGAGGTCGATGGCCGTTCGATACGGACCAGCCTGCAGGCGACCCGATCGGCGAACCACGGCAGAGGCTTTTCGCTGAGTCCCGCGGTGATCGAAAGGCAAGTCCCTGCGGCCGTCGTCAAGTTGAAGCTCGAAGGTCGTACCGCGTATGGAGCACCGATCCAGGAACTCGTAATGGCCGCCCGCATGTACAGTGTTGAGGAAGTTGTCGAAGCCGAGCTTCGACCCGGCACGCGCTACGTGGTGAAGGGGCGGCTCGAAGAGGGCAAGACCGCCGTGTGGCTCGAGGAACAAGAGTCCGGGCAGCGGGTCGGCCGAACGGTTGAGCCGAAGTGAGAAGTCTTGCCTCGGTTACGCAGCCTAAGAAAATAGGGCTGCGTCGTTAGCAGCCTATCTCGGTGTTTTAACTTGAGTGCAGCAAGCTAAACCCGTCATGCTTCAAGCTGATGACGGAATCTTCAGTCTGGATCATCAGGATACATGACAATTACGACGTTCACATTCGTTGGGCGTCAATCCAGCTGCACAACACTATCAACCAAGAGGAGAAATCACTATGTGTCACCAAACCCTGATTGGCTGTTCATTGCAGGCGGCATTGCGTTGTTCGTTGTTGTTCTTGTTGGGCTTGGTCGGCTCGTTCGCCCACGCACAAGCGCCTGCTCAAGAACAGGCACTGACGCGGACTGCCCGTGATGCGCAGCTTAAGTGGGGGCCCTGCCCGCCGTTCTTGCCCAAAGGATGCGGCATCGCCGTTCTTCACGGCGACCCTGCAAAAGACAACGTCGACGTGTTCTTGAAAGTACCCGCCAAGTCGACCATCCCGCTCCATTGGCACACTTCGGCAGAGCGCATGGTGCTGGTAGCAGGCGAGCTTCATGTCACCTATGACGGTCAGAAGACGGCGGTTCTCAGGTCGGGGACTTATGCGTACGGCCCCGCCAAACGACCGCACAAGGGCTTCTGCGCAAGCGCCGTCCCATGTGTCCTCTTCATTGCCTTTGAGTCGCCGTTGGATGCAGTGCCGGTCGAAGGCCAATCGAAATAGAACCATTGCCGCCCAACCCGGCGGTCAAGCGGGATGCGCCAAAACCGGCGCGCCCCTTATCTCTACGTTACATCACCGCGCATGCAATATCACGACGGCTCGACAGTGATTTTGGGTGACATCGTTAACCCCTGTGCCCGCCGGAACGGCAAAGGCTCGTGTTGTCATGTTGGGCGACACCTATGAGCATCTCGACATCGATCCGAACTTTGTCGCATGGGTAAAAAAGGACAAGGTGCTACAGCCCTATTCGATCGTTGTTGAGTGGATCGACAGCAATCCGTTTGCACATGATGATCCACGGTATGCGCCCGTCGGCAATTACATGTTCTCTGCCCTAGACGAACGGGTAACACTGAGCGGCCGGGGAGATCGGTAACAAAATAGTCTGAGGACATGGGTTACACATTGTGGCGCTTTAGTCGTCCGAAAGCATCCTCGATTCGGCGTTGCCGCTCAAGCAATCTTCCAAGCTTGAGTGCACCGAAGTAGACGTTCCAGATGCCATCATCGATTTCCTCGAGCCCGACATATTCACCCACGCAGGTGATTGACACGTTCACCCAACCCTTGTTCCAGCGGATGCCGCCATTGGCACTGACGTAGCGCACCTCGAATCGATCAGGATATTCCAGTGGAGGAATTTTGTTGGGCATCTGGCGAGACGACGGTTCATAGAGTGAGGCCGGGGTTTGCATGTCCAGTGCCTCGTGCGGGCGCTCGAAGTTGAACTCGTGCTGGAAGTGATCGAACTTGCGCTGCTGCCCACGACAGCTGTTAGCCGGCGGGCGCGTGGTCTCGGCTTTGAGCGTGCGGTGCATGCGTTCGTGGCGCCCGTTCTGTTGCGGCTTGCCCGGCTCGATCAACTCGGGCAGCACCCCTAGACGCACCCACCAGGCGGAGAGCTGCGAGAGCCTCGCCAGCGTGTTGGTCGCAAAGGGCACGCCGTTGTCGGTACGGATGCGCCGGGGCAGTCCATGCTCCTTGAACAGCCGCGTGAACACGGGTTTAGATTCGGCGCAACGGGTAGAACTCAACCCTTGGCAACCCAACAAATAGCGGCTAAAGCCGTCGGTGACGGTGAGCGGGTAGCAGTAGAGCCCATCGCCGGTTTTGAACTGTCCCTTGAAGTCCGCGCTCCAGCAATCATTGGGGCCCAGGATCTGCGCCGAGGGCTTGCCCGGATGTCCGATGTGGCGCCGATTGCGTTTCTTGGGCACCAGTCCCTGGCGGCTCAAGATGTCGCACACCGTGCTGCGCCCGGGCAGGTCCCAGTTCCGGTGACGCCGCTCGAGGATCGGCAGCAGCTTCTTCGCGCCCCAGGATGGATGGCGCTGGCGTAGCGCGACAATGGCCTCGACGATGTGTTCGGGGGTGTGATTGGGACTACTCGATGGCCTGCGCGAGCGCTCCTCCAACCCGCAGGGGCCGTGTTTCAGATAACGCTCCACCAGCTTGTAGCCGGTCTTGCGGCTGATGCCGTAAAGATCGCACAGCTCGCTCATCGACAGGCTTTGACGGAGGTAATCGGCAATGAACTGCGTCTTCTGGTCCATAGGGGTCGTTTCACTCCAGGGCATGGGCACCTCCTTCGATGCCCATCAGTATGGATAAACTGTTACCTATGTCCCCGGACTATAGTGTTACCGATGTGCCTGGACCGTACC
>JAQGNH010000506.1 GCA_028291945.1 Betaproteobacteria bacterium | reverse complement strand
TGCAGCGAGCGCAGGACCACTTGCGTCACACCGAGGCTGCCAAGCAGGCGGCCATCCTCAACGCGCTGCCTGCGCATATCGCTTTGCTCGATACTCAAGGGATCATCATTTCGGTGAACGAGGCGTGGCGGCAATTTGCCAGCGCGAATGTGATCCACGGTCCCGGATATGCGCTCGGCGTCGATTACCTCGAGATTTGCGCCAGCGCGCAGGGAGAGGGCTCATCCGATGCTCACCGGATCGCGGCGGGTATCCGTTCGGTCCTGAATGACGGTGCAACGAGCTTTTCACTCGAATATCCGTCTCATTCGCCAACGGAACAGCGCTGTTTCGTACTGATGGTTACACCGCTGGCTCATAAGCGTCCGAGTGGCGCAGTCGTCATGCACCTGGACGTGACGGCAGAGCGGCAGACCGAAGAACGTTTGCTCGGCAGCGAATTGCGGTTCCGGCAGATTGCGGAAAACATCCGCGAGGTGTTCTGGCTCACCGACCCGGCCAAAAACCAGATTCTTTATATCAGTCCCGCCTACGAGGAAATCTGGGGCCGAAGCTGCGAGACGCTCTACGCGACGCCGCGCGAATGGAGCGATGCCATCCATCCGGAGGATCGCGAGCGCGTGCTGCACGCCGCTCAAACGAAGCAGGAGAGCGGCAACTACGTCGAAGAATACCGCATCGTGCGGCCCGATGGCGCGATCCGATGGATACGCGACCGTGCGTTCCCGGTCTTGCGCAACGAGCGCGAGGTCTACCGGATCGTCGGCATCGCGGAGGACATTACGGAAAGCCGGCGCGCGGCGGAGGAACTGCGCGAAAGCGAGCGCCGCTTCAGCGACCTGCTGCGAAATGTTGAGCTGGTTTCAGTGATGCTCGACCGAGAATCGCGGATCACCTACTGCAACGAGTACCTGCTTCGTCTGACCGGTTGGCAACACGACGAAGTTATCGGGCGAAACTGGATCGAGCTTTTCGTGCCGCCCGAAATGAACGATGCGAAAGATGTTTTCGCGGCGCTCCTCGCCAACGTGCCGCAAGCATGGCATCACGAGAACGAGATCCTCACACGTTCGGGCGAGCGCAGGCTGATTCGGTGGAACAATTCGGTACTGCGGTCGGCAGCAGGCGATGTCATCGGAGCGGCAAGCATCGGCGAGGACATTACCGAACGCAAGAAAGCGGAAGACAGGATCGTACACCTCAACCGTGTCTATGCCATTCTGAGCGGCATCAACACGTTGATCGTGCGCGTGCGTGACCGCGATGAGCTTTTCAGCGGAGCGTGCCGGATCGCGCTCGACGAGGGCGGATTCCGCATGGCCTGGATAGGGATCGTTGATCGTCAAACGATGAAGATCATGCCGGTCGCCTCGGCAGGCATGGATGAGGAGCTCCTGACTGCCATTAAAGACCGCTATGCATTGAGCGAGGATGCACCGCCAAATAGCATGGCCGCGCAGGCGATGAGCGCGAAAAAAGCCATCGTGTCCCACGATTTGCAAAGCAACCCCCAAGTTAGGCTCCGCAAGAGGTACGCCGAATCTGGAATCCGCTCGAGGGCGTTTTTGCCGCTGATTGTCTCGGATGAAGCTGTAGGCGTGCTCGCGCTGTACGCGAGCGATAATGAATTCTTCCATCAAGAAGAGTTGACGCTGTTGACCGAACTGGCTGGCGACATCGCGTTCGCGATCGACCACATCGAAAAAGCCGAAAAGCTCAACTACCTCGCCTACTACGATGTGCTCACCGGACTCGCCAACCGCAGTCTGTTTCTCGAGCGAGTCGCGCAGTACATGCGCAGCGCTGTCAGCGGCGAGCACAAGCTTGCCCTATTCCTGATCGATCTGGAGCGATTCAAGAACATCAACGACAGCCTCGGCCAGGCGGCGGGCGACGAGCTCTTGAGGCAGGTGGCGGAGTGGCTGACGCGCAACTTGGGCGACGCTAACCTTTTGGCGCGCGTGGGTGCGGACCATTTTGCCGTGGTGCTCCCCGAAGTAAACCAGAAAGGGGACGTATGGCGGCTCGTCGAGAAACCAATGGCAGCTTTTCTGGAGCATCCATTTCGCATGAATGACGCCGTGTTCCGCATCGCCGCCAAGGTCGGAGTAGCGCTATTCCCGGACGATGGGGCGGACGCCGACACCTTGTTCCAGAACGCCGAGGCCGCGGTCAAAAAGGCCAAGGCGTGCGGCGATCGATACCTGTTCTACACGCCGAAGATGACCGAAACGGTGGCGGGCAAGCTGACGCTGGAGAATCAGCTGCGGCAGGCGCTCGACAACGAAGAATACGTGCTCCATTACCAGCCCAAGGTGAACCTCTCGAGCGGCAAGCTCACCAGCGCCGAGGCGCTGATCCGGTGGAATGATCCGCGAATGGGCCTGGTGCCGCCCGGCCGCTTCATCCCGATCCTGGAAGAAACTGGATTGATCTATGACCTTGGGCGCTGGGCGCTGCGCAAAGCCATCGAAGACTACCTGCGCTGGCGCACAGCGGGGCTCGCCGCCGTGCGCATCGCGGTGAATGTGTCACCGCTGCAACTGCGCCATCGCGGTTTCACAGCCGATATCAACCAAGCAATCGGTATCGACGCCCACGCGGCGGCAGGACTGGAGCTGGAGATCACCGAAAGCATGATCATGGCGGACGTCGAGAACAGCATCGCCAGCTTGCAGGAGATCCGCGCCATGGGCGTAAGCATAGCCATGGACGACTTCGGCACCGGCTTCTCCTCGCTCAGCTACCTATCCAAACTTCCCGTGGACACGCTGAAGATCGACCGCTCGTTCGTGAGGGATATGACTGTCGGGCCGCAGGGACTGGCGCTCGTGTCCACCATCATTAACCTGGCGCATTCACTGAAGCTCAACGTAGTCGCAGAGGGCATCGAAACCAAAGAGCAATCGCGCCTGCTCCGGCTGCTGAACTGCGACGAAATGCAGGGCTATTTATTCAGCAAACCGCTGCCGAGCGAGATCTTCGAAACACGATTTTTAGTCCCCGATAAAATATCTATCGCGGACGACTCGTCGCCCAACCGCTCCGCCGAGGGCCGAAACGCTGTTTGAACGCAGCGAATACCAGATTCGCTGCGCGGAGCGGCGAGTTGTGTGTCCCAGCGTACAGACCGCCACACTAAAAAAGCGGATGTTGCGAGCATAAAAACCACGGCCATTTCTCTGACCGGGCCGATTGCGCCTATTGCTTTTGATGCGCGCAGCGGGATTGCGTCACCGAGGCTGTCGTACTCCCGCGCTCTTCCCGCGGTTTTGCCGCGTGATCTGCTTCCCAGGGCCATCCCGTGTTACGGCAGGAGCGGCACGCGTGTGTGAGCAATCCAAATTCTGACGTGTTCGACCATGACCTCGGATCTGTCCAGGGCTGGTATGGACTGGAAAGCTCGCACCCTCAACAATCGGTCGAGCGAATCATGACGAATGTACCGGATGCAGGTTGCCAGCTGCCATCGCCGGTTATGTTCCGACAGGAGAACCTTTGAAATCCGTGCGCTCGCCGCTCGTGAACGTGGCAATCAAAGCGCCGACCGGCATCGTCGGTTTCGATGAGATCACCGGCGGAGGTTTGCCACGCGGCCGCACGACCCTGCTGGTGGGCGGACCCGGCTCGGGCAAGACCATACTCGCACTGCAATTCCTGGTGCATGGTGCACAACATTGCAAGGAGCCCGGCATCTTCGTCGCGTTCGAGGAGACCTCGAAGCGCATCTTGGCTAATGCCGAAAGCTTCGGATGGAACCTCGTGGAATTGCTGCGAAAAAAACTGTTTTTCATGGATGCCCAGCCGCGCCCCGATCTCATCCAGTCGGGGAATTTCGATCTGAGCGGGATGCTCGCGGCGCTGGAGGTTCAGATCAAGGATATGGGGGCGCGGCGCATCGTGTTCGATGCCCTCGATATCGTATTGGCGCTGCTGCCCGATCCGGGGGCGAAAAGACGAGAGCTTTATCGGTTGCACGAGTGGCTAGTGGCGCGCGAACTGACGGGCATCATCACTGCGAAAGCTGATGGGGATGAAACGAGCTCCGTGAGCCAGCAGCCGTTCCGCTCAATGCTATTCATGGTGGACTGCGCAGTGATCCTCAACCACAGCGTGGTGCGAGGGGTGTCGCAACGCAATCTGCGCGTGCAGAAGTATCGAGGCTCCAGCTTCGATGAGGATGAATCGCCGTTCCTGATCGGCAAGAGCGGATTCGAGGTCGCCGTCGCGCGCACGTTGGGCCATGTGGACAGCAAGGCGAGCAACGAGCGGGTTTCGAGCGGCGTGAAGCGGCTCGATACCATGCTGGGCGGCGGCTACTACCGCGGCGCCAGCGTGCTGATCACCGGCTTCGCGGGGACCGCCAAGACGACTTTGAGCGGGGCGTTCGCAGAAGCGGCCTGCCGGCGCGGCGAGCACACCATGTTCGTCAGTTTCGATTCGGACGGTCCCGAGGTGATCCGTAATCTCGCCTCGGTAGGAATCCGGCTGGATCGTTATGTTAAAAACGGTTGTTTGCGCATGATCTCGGCCCGCACCATCGCCGGCAGTGCAGACACGTATCTGGTGCGCATCAAGACGCTCGCGAAGGAGCATAGAGCCCGTTGTTTGGTGATCGATCCAGTGTCCACATGGGCCAATTCCGGCAATGACGTGACCGCGCACAGCGTGGCGGACCGGTTGATCGACTGGTCGAAGTCCGACGGCACCACCGTGATCTGCACCAGGCTGCTCGACGAGATGTTCAGCCAGACGGAAGGGGGCTCGGAGCTGCAGATTTCGACGCTCGCGGACACCTGGATCCACTTGAGCTACCTGGTGCAGGGCGGGGAGCGGAACCGCGGCTTGTCCATCATCAAGTCCCGGGGCACGGCGCATTCGAACCAGGTTCGCGAGCTGCTCCTCAGCGATACGGGTGTGACTCTGGCCGACACCTACACTGCTGGCGGAGAGGTTCTGATGGGCACGCTGCGCTGGGAAAAGGAAAGCGCTGAGCGTTTCGCCAATGAGGCCGCAGAAGTCGCCGGGAAGCTGAAAGGCGTCAAGCTCGACGCCGAGGAGGCTGACCTTCGGGCGCGAGTGCATTCGCTGCAGAAGGAGCTCGTCGCGAAGCAGGCGGAGATGGCGGTGTTGGCCCTTTCCACCGAGAGTCGCGAGAAGCAGTTGTCGAGCGGCCGCACCCGTATCCGAGAGCTGCGCGGGGCCGATGCGGCGATTTCGGGGCGCAAGTGAGTCCCGCCACGGGCCGACGCGCCCTGTTCAAGTTCCGGCTCTATATCGCCGGAGACGCGCTGAACTCCGCACAGGCCGTTGCAAACCTTAATGCGCTTTGCCGCGCCCACCTGCCGGATCGGCACGAGATCGAAGTGGTGGACGTGTTTCGGGAGCCGAAGCGCGCGCTGGCAGACGGCATCTTCATGACACCGACGCTCGTCAAGCTTGCGCCGTCTCCCACCCGAAGAATTGTCGGCACACTCAGCCAGACGCAGCCCGTGTTGCAGGCCTTGGGACTGGAACCGCTCTCCGCATGAAACCGCGAAAGTCACCCCTTCCGCGAGACGCGGATGATGAAGTTTGCGCGTTGATCGCGACGCTGCACGAGAGCGGGCAACGTCTGGAGCACCTGACGGCAGGCGAGGTCGACGCGGTGGCGGACCGCGACGGCCGGACGTTCTTGCTGCAGCGAGCGCAGGACCACTTGCGTCACACCGAGGCTGCCAAGCAGGCGGCCATCCTCAACGCGCTGCCTGCGCATATCGCTTTGCTCGATACTCAAGGGATCATCATTTCGGTGAACGAGGCGTG
>JAQGNH010000486.1 GCA_028291945.1 Betaproteobacteria bacterium | reverse complement strand
CCCAGACGACGATGAAGCAGCGTAACGCCTTTTGAATATCGACTTTCTTGAATTCGTCAGTGGAAGCGGCGGAGCGTGTCAATACCTGACGTTCCTCTGCGAGGAAGCAACCGCTTTCGCGATAGCTTGTATCGGATCACTAGCTTAGCGCCGTATCCCCGGGACGGCTCTGCAAGCACCTCGTCGTCTGGGCCCATCATTTCACGCATGACCGCGCAAACGCATGGCATGCAATGATCGCGAGCCGGGTAGCCACCGAGGCGACGATGCACGTTGCCGGCTTTGATCGCGATCTCTACGCCACCGAGGTCCAAGACTCGTTCCAATATCAGCAGGAGTAACGCGCGGACATCATCAGCTGTGACGATACGCTCTTTGCGCGTGAAGCTGGGCATTAGCGGGTCTTCCGGTGTATCACGATGATGTCACCCCGGTCGCCGAGCTTCGCCGTCATATCGTTGGGCGTCCCGTCGCGAAGGCGCTCAAGCAAACACATCGTGCGAGCTATTTCTTGCCCTGAGGTTCATGGCGGGGAAACTTAGTGACACCTAGCCAGACCGCATCACGGTCAAACCGCGTTTGCAGACTCGGCGCATGGCTTTGAGGTAACTGCTAAGCTGAACTGTTGAGCTGATGGCGTTCGCCGCGAACGGGTCGACGGTTGCGATCGCATCCATTCCATCACGCAGCTCGATTCGTCATCTTCTGCTCGTAAATGGTGCGAGAATCGACGATGTGAAAATAGAATTCGGTGTCCTGGCGAGTTCCTTCAACCAGTTCAGATAGTCATTAACCTCCATCGGCTTGGCGATAAAATAGCCTTGCGCGAGATCGCAGCCGAGCTCCTGCAACAGATCCCATTCTTGTTGTGTTTCGACACCTTCGGCAACGGACTTAAGATTGAGCTGCCTTGCAATCTGAAGGCTCGACGTAAGCATTACCCGGGCCGCTTCGTGGTTTACGGCGTTCGTCACGAATGACCGGTCGATTTTCAGTTCGGTAAACGGAATACGCGTAAGTTGCTGCATGGACGAATAGCCCGTCCCAAAATCGTCGATCGACAAGCCGAAGCCCGCCATTCGTAAGCGGGTGAGATTTTCAAGGGCCGCTCCGAGGTTGGTAGTGGCAGCCGACTCCGTAAGCTCAAGACATACCTTGCTTGGGTCGAGGTTATGGCGCTCGACCGTCGCCGCCACACGCCCAGCGAGTTCCACATTATTGAGAGACTTGAGCGAAAGGTTTACTGCAACGGAGGACTCTACTCCCATTGTATTCACGGTACCGCAGAAGACGATGGCTTTCCTGAGCATCACCCACATGAGCTCATCTATTTTGCCGGAGTCTTCAAGGATTTTTATGAACGCAGCAGGCGCGATGATTCCATGCTGAGGATGGCGCCAGCGCGCGAGTGCCTCGGCGCCGACCACACGTCCGGTAGCGAGATCAACCTTGGGTTGGAAAAAAGGCTCGAATTGGTCTTCGGTGAGCCCATGCAAGATTTCATCCGGTGTGAACGCACGACGCGGCACTGATCTGACGTGCAGCTTCGCTTCGGGAGCAGCGTGACGGCTGATCGCTTCCTCGAGCAATTGCCAAGTTACGGGCTTACTGATCACGCCAATCAGATTAACGCTGTAGGCTTTCGACATGGCCTCGGCAGCGGCGAGTAACGTGTGATGTAAGGCGCTCGCAATAAGGACTGAGCCACGGTACCCCGCTTCACCGGCGTGTCTCAAAAATTCGAGCCCATCCATGACCGGCATATCGAGATCGCAAATAATTATGTCGACCGAAGGATCTTGAACAAGAAGCTCCGCGGCCTCTTGGCCGTTCGTCGCTGTGACGACGTTTTTAGCCTTCGCCGCTTTCAGCATCTCGACGAGCATCTGACGCTGAAACTCTTCATCCTCGACAATCAGGAAGCTCAACTCGGCTATCTTCAACGTGCTTCCTCTTCTGTTCTTGTGCCGAGAATGCGCGTCAGACTCTGCACTCAGCTGGAGCAAATCGTCCAAGTCCGCCGTATCATTGCACACCGTACGACAAACAAACAGGAGCTAACAGCTATCACATGAAACGAAATTCCGAGGGCTCACTTTCTTTGCTGAGCTCGCCTGAGCGCATATTTACGCGTCTGCGTCTCAACCATCTGCATCTGCTTCAAGTGCTCGTTGAGCATGGAACGATCCGCAAAGCCGCCGAACACCTGAACCTGTCGCAACCGGTCGTCAGCCAGATGTTGAAGGATTTAGAGTCTGCGTTCGGCGGCGCGCTATTTACTCGTACGCGAAACGGGGTCGTTCCGAATGCGCGCCTGGAGCCGCTGCTGCGACGTGTGCAGGTGATGTTAGGTGAATTCGATGCTGCGCGGTCAGAGCTCTCTGCGCTGCCGCGCCCAATGATTCGCATTGGCGCTAACCTGCAGTTTCTGACCCAATACGTGCCCTCAGCGCTCGCACGTGTCTTGTCCGATCATCCCCAGCTCCGCTTCATCCTGTCCGAAGGATCTACCAGCGTATTAATCGACTCTCTGTTGAGGGGGAAACTCGACTGCGTTCTGGGGCCTACGCGCTCGCTGAATCCTGCGCAGCTAAGGGCGCTCCAGTTCTGGCCTCTCTATCAAAGCGATTTGTGTCTTGTGGTCAACCCATCCCATCCGCTCGCCCGGCGTAAGCGTGTTTCCATCATGGACTTAGCCACCGAGCAGTGGGTGCTTGGCGCACGGGGTGGCCAAGCGCGTGAAGTTGTTGAGCAGGCTTTCGTCCGGGCGGGCCTGCACCCACCAGAACCGGTTGTAGAATGCCGACCCCATTTTCTGAACATGCATTTTGTGAGTCACATGTCGAGCGTTACTGTCGCCGGTCGCGCCGATGCAATTGCTGCTGAGAAAGCGGGGATTGTCCGCATTCTGCCGCTTCAGATTCCCCTCGACTATGGACCGATCTCATTGATCTGTCGAAAAGGCTCGAGCGAGGACAGATGGCTGACTCGCTTTCGCGAAGAAGCTATCGCTTCCATCAAGGGTCCCCGCCAAGCGCGAGGGCGCAAATGACGATGTTCCGACCCACCTGACATTGCGCACTAAGCGGCCCTCGCGTGCGTGACGAGCGGCCTAATCTAAGCGCCAGCTAACTGCTGGAATAAGTCAATTGCGCGGGTGAGGCGATATTGATCGTTGTGTTCGCGCCTCGCGAGCGAAGCTCTGCAACAGCAAGGTGAGTCATTGCAAGGATGTGGTCGACTTCATACGTTTTCAGGAAGGCTAGGCGACCATCCACGGCGCGGTGCTGGTCTAATACATGCGCGCCGGCCCCTGGCGCGGGTGCATCGTGCGTGAGCATTGGTATTTCGACTGCGAGGGTCCTGCTGGCGATGAGCGTTGGGGCTGGCGCCGTGTGGCTTCGAATGACACAGTCCTTTTTGAATCAGAACTCTTCAAATATTACCTCGACGCGCTCAACGATGCAGAGCGGCACGGCTTCGGGGGCCCTGCTCTATTTGGCAAACCGGATCGGTCGCAGATGCAGCGATGACCGGGAGCAGCAACTGTCGCGACTGTCGTTGGAGACCCTTTGATTCATAGCACTGCGTTTATATATTCTGACTTGGACGCCGTTGAACCATGCGCATTCAACAGGATGCGAATCTTCGAAACTTGCGTGCCGCACTACGTGCTGTATTCGTTTTTCGCGGCGTGTGGTTGCAGTTAGACTGCGGCGGGGCATTAGACGCGAACAGAACAAGCAGGCGGAGGCACACTTGAGCATGAGCATAGCTAGGCCGAATAAAACTGCCGGTAGAATTATCGTTGGGCCACGTCAAGTTGAGAAGGGCTACGCCCGCATCGTCGCCTGCGAGGATGGATCGGGCCGCATCGAGCTTTATGACCTCACCGCGCGCTCGTGGTGCGATGCCTGCGGAGAATGCACGTTCAGTGAGCTCTGGAGCGCCCCTTCAGTGTCCGAGCCATTTTCGAGCGAAGCCTGGATCAAGGTCGGAGCGACCAACGGTGCAGTCGCAGGCAACGAATTAGCAAACGTGGCCGGCGACCGATAAGGCCACTGCGACGACGCGACCGCAACTTCAGTGTTCAGCGAACGATTCTGCCTTCTGCTTTGCCGCCAGCGGCACAATAACTTGGTGCGACGCTGAGTCGTGGAGCGGCTGCAACCACAAGGGCGTTGCCCCAAACTTCGCAGCATAGCCCAATGGTCAATGTTAACGCGCATCATCGCGCGCGTGCGTGCGCGTCAGGCTCTGCAAACCAATGCGGTCCATCATGGGTTGTCGCATGTTAACTTGTACGGCACGAGCTTCAGCTTTATCGTTTTCGAACTGGCTTTTTGCTCTCGTGTGCGCTGGAGATGACGACTGCGCTTGGACGAGATCAACATGGGCCAGACAGTCAGGCCTGCCCTCTCCTTCAGCGGCAGCGACGATGTCTTACGCAGACGCAGGAACGTTGGCCCGGTTGTCTGCCGCTGCGAAAAGACAAGCCCTATAACGATCTTCCGCGGCTCGTGGATTGACGGGTCTACAAGTGTGACAGTCGGTTCCTGCGTGAAAGCTCAGCTTGCGAGCGCTGATGCAAGGACCCGGTATAGCAGACGCGGTATGGTCACGGCCTGAGATACGCTTATTTGCCAAAGTGCCTTCGCGCTAGGCCCCATCTAATGCGCATCGAATCTCAGCTCATGAGGACTAGCGCGGAGTTCTTGCATCCGCTACCGAACCTCGCGAGTCTTCGCTCATGTCCATGAGCTCACGGTTCGGCGGGGGACTCCCGACAAGATTAGGTAGCCGTCGGCGGGATTTAACAGGCGCTCGGCCGGCTGCGACAATCGCTCTTGCTTGCGGCGCTCCTGCTACAGAATTGTTCGCTCCACTTCGACCTCTGAAGTTCGCCCGAATTAACGACGGCGACCGGCGAACCGCGTATGCCAGTGCGGGCGAAGAAACCTCGCGTGAGTGTTGCGGCGCCAGGCTTTTTGTGGTTGATCCACAGCCGTCACATTTGTGTAACTCGTAGCAGGAGCGGCCACGCCGGTCCCTGTAAGGTAAACGTAAGGTATTGATTGTTCAGCACTCGGAGGGATGTGCAAATTTTACTCAATCCGAAGAATCTCCTTACGTGCGGGCAATTTAGAGCGGGCGGCGACGCGTTGTGCACAGGCTTATCCACACCCTGGGTGGATAAATCGAAGCCGGTCTCCGCCACCTGCGCCTGCTCACCGACTGGCCATGATCGGCATCGTCGTTTTCTCCCGCGAGACAAAGAGCGGTGCCTCAATCGTGGCGCGATGGGCCGCGCGCAACGGCGGCTTAACGAACGCGCTAAGGCAAGGCAGGCTGAGTAGGAGGGTTCGCTCGAGGGGGTCGCCCTGCTACCGTGAATCGCGATTAATCATCATCGCGCTTGTGCTTATGCTTGCGCTTATCCTTGTCCTTCTCTTTGTAGACGACCTTCTTCTCTACGATGACCGTCCGAGCGGCCGGTCGAACGTGCCTCTCTACGATGACGGTGCGCGGGACTCGACGGACGTCCCTCTCTACGATGACGATCGGAGGAGGCGCGGGACGGACGTGGTGTTCTACGATGACGGTCGGAGGGGCGGCATAAACGTGCTCCTCTACAATAACAGCCCGGGGAGCGGGATGGACGTGCTCCTCGACGATCACCATCGAAGGCGCAGGATAGGGTGCGCGCTGACCAGTCGATACGCGGTGACTGGCGCAGCCCCATAACGAGGCGCTCAACATCAGAACAACACAGATTCTTTTTATCACGAGTAGCTCCTTCCCTAGGTTTCGAAGTTCGCCCTGTACGACGGGTCTCATTAAAGAGGATTGCGCCGTGTTCCTGAAACAAAAAGTGACGGCGCTCGCTCAACTATGCTTCGATGGGACATAACTCACGCTTAGGAATGGGCGGAGATGATCATCGTCCGCCGCGGGAAGCCCATCTATATGCATGGTCGCTACGGCTCAGCGACAGCTCGCCGGAGGACCGACTCATGAACGCGGACATGAGGTTGATGTCGATCTCGACGAGATCGCGGCCGTTCTGAGACTGCAACTCGAACACAGTACGCATGATATACGCGGCTTAGATGTCACTCAGCCACTAACCGGCGACGACGCGTTACCGAGTTAGGACTCGCTGTATCGCTTCCGGGTCGCTGGGAGGCTCGCCAAGTAAGCGAGCGCCAGTTAGTGCTCAGGGACGTTTCTGTAGTTTTTCTGGCTATCGCCCTGCTTTGCTCGGTTCTGCTCCATTCGCATCAGCATTCAGCGAAGTCTTGGCGAGAGTCCCACCTGCTTGAGGGGCTCGAAGCTATAGCTGTCGGCCTCAGGCGGAGTTTGATCGTTTACAGTCGTGTTGGGATGCGCGAGTAATCGCGTGCAAACGCAAGTGCGTCATCGCGGAATATGCCTGTGGCTTATATTTTTGCTCCACAGCACAAGTCATCGCGCGTCGTCGTCATAGCGCGCGTCTTTGACAATAGCTTTTTGTACAGTGCGATGCCGAGATGGTACCGCTGATGAAGGCATGAGCTACAGCAGTCTGAACCGGAACGCAGTCGGACAGGGCAGACGCGGGCATGCCACGTCCGGTTGAATCGCTCGCGCGAACAAGCATAACCCATCCCCCATTTCTTTTTACGAGGCTTCCACTGAGACAGCTAGCACCCGCTGTTCTTTAAGTGCAGCAACACGCCTCTTTTGGCTGCGCATACGACGAGCCGCGAGGAGATCGCGGCTACCGCGATGACTCGCGCGTTGAACGCCGAGACGAAGGACGGCGCGACGACCGCGATGATCGCCGAATTGGACGACGCAATGATCGTAACGACGACAGGACAGAGCGCTGTAACGACCGTTAGTTGCCTGAACGCTGCTCACCATGTGAGTTGGACTCTGAACATGTGAGTGCGAAAAATTACCGCGCTCGGAAACCAACATTAGGGGCATAGTGCGGCTTCGCGAACACTTGCGTCCTACGCCGATGGAGACTCGGCCGCTGGCACCAGCGTGACGGGCCCGCCAGATAGGCGGTAGACAACCCCGACGGGAAACCGGCCGGGGTTTTCTTTTTGAAAAGATTGCACGTCACATTACCAACGCAGCTTGGATTCCTTCGCTGCTGCTTTGCGGACAATCATTTCGCGGGCGGCTGACATGTCGGCGACAAGAAGCGGAGTCTGTAGGCGCTCGAGCCCGCTTTTAGATCATCGACTTTGATCCAGCGTCTGGCCCTTCTCTATTGCATCCAGCATGCACTCCTGCTTGGATGTGAAATCGCGTTCAGATCGATTGAGCACATGTCTATCATGCGCCAGAAGCTCCCATACCCAGCGCAAGCTGCGATTGCGCCGGAACACCAATGTTGTCTCCCATTTCGCGAGAGCTTTGGCACGCATGTCGCGCGCGACTCAGCTCACGTCCAGCCTCTGTCAATCGCATCAACATTAGAGGCATCATCCGGCTCGTCCCAAATGGATTGGAATATGCCTGCGGCCCCGGCGAGTCCACGTGGTTTTTTACTGTCGTCGTGGAAACTCAGTCCCCTGACGAGCCTCGCGTTTACCGCTGTGGGCGGCTTCGCGGGAAACAACACAGAAGCAATGCCCAAAGCGCTTACATTCAGTTCAAGCCCTGCCATCGCGCCAGGCGTCAGGTCCTTTTTTTCAGTTATCTGAGTACCGGCTTCCCTCTCTTCGATCGTCTCGGTCGCTTGTTCCAACCAATCAGCATCATCCAATACCTGTCCGTTCATATCCATGTTCACCTCCCAGTTGTCCTGCTGGGTATTTGTCCATCCCCTGGGTCGCACGCCCCTGCGCGCGACAGTCTTCTGTTGCAAACGATAACGGGCGCCTTACGGGCGCAGCATGACTTTTGTCACGCCTGCGCGCCAAATGCCATGTCGCTTAACCGCTTGCACCGCATGTTCTGCATTCGGCTTGCCATTGAGCAATCAGAGCAGGGAGGACTTCAGCTATGAAGCGCTGGCAATTCGGACAGACGATGGATCGGCCGGGATTGACGCAGGTTCAATGACGACGGCGCCCAGACCGCTTCCTCGCGCATGTTTGCAAGTCGGGGTCGACTGTGGCGTTCGAGCATGGCTACATGTATCCCCAACGCTCTCAGTCAATCCACGTGCCGGCGCATTGCACGGAGCAACGAGCCTAATCGGACATGGCGGAAGCGCTGCGTCGCCTCTGGCAACTCTGTGTGTGCGTAGTCTGCCAATCACCCGACAGGGATTACTGCCTCGCTCGCCATTGCTAGTGTGAATAACGTCTCACTAACGCGCCTCTCCCGTCGCGTGATCAGCACGTGTTCCCATGGCCGCCTTCGGGCGGCTTCTTTTTGATGATCTTCAGACGCGTGGTCCAGGACTAAGCCGAAACGCGCTTAAGAATGTAAAAAGAGTCAGGCGACGAGACGATGGTGCGCATCATGTTTGAAGTGTTTGTGGCTCTTGTTGGTGCGGCGGTCGCGACCGAACTGGCCTCAGTGCTGCGACGTGCGTGGCAGCGCTGGCGGCGGCGGTCTGACATTGCCTAAAGCAGCGATCGCTGAACGACTCGACGGAGAGGTCGACGCACGGCTTCTGGGTAATGATGTCTTCCCTCGCCGTCTCTGTAACCCTCGCCCGCCGCCGCTTCGATCGGCAACAGGTCAGCTCGGATGGACATCGACCTTCACCCACTAACCTCTGATCTGCGCGCGCTCTGGCCGGGTCCGCTCTGTAAAACGCGCCGGCGCCACTGCACCTGATAGGGCTACTTGGCACAGCCTCCGTAAAAGATCGCGACG
>JAQGNH010000437.1 GCA_028291945.1 Betaproteobacteria bacterium | reverse complement strand
GCCCTCGCACCCTGCAGCAAAACAAACACGCCAGTGCTGCTGACGATCACCTGCTCGCGCTCGAACTCGGGCGGCAGGTTCTGCGGGAAGCGCCGGAGGCGCAGGCGCTGCTCATGCCGGGCGGCCTGTGGTATGCAATCCACGCAGTACCGCTGCTCGAAGCAGAGTTTGGAAAGCCGGTGCTGCTGAATATCCTGTCGACTACATGGGCGGCGCTGACAGCGCCCGGCAATCATCCGCTGCACCGTCCAGATGCGCGATGGGGCAAAGTGTTATCAAGCATCTGAAACGGAGACAACCAGACTGGCGTGGGTCCTTGCACGACGCTGTCATGCTGTATCCTTTTTCTCGTAGCGACGGTTGCACTGCTCGTACCACTCGTACAGGCGCGTGCGGCTCGATACGCACGCAGTACGCGAGGGTACTGAGTGCCTGTCGCAGCACTCGAGAGGCGCTGTTAAGGCGCAGGCGCGCCTGGGCCTTAGCACAGTTAAGCCTGCCAAATGGCGACCCTGGATTGGTGGCGGAAAACGCGCGGTGCTATAGTCGCGCGAGCGCCTCTTTGTGGCGCCTCTGTCTCACTACAAAAGAACCAGGAGAGACCATGCGACTAGGCATGTTCATGATGCCGCTGCACCCCGCTCAGCGGGCGCCCTCTCAGACTCTGCAGGAAGATCGCGAAGCTGTGATTCTGGCTGACCGCCTCGGTTTCCACGATGTTTTCGTGGGCGAGCATCTGACTGAAAAATCCGAGAACGTCACTAACAGCTTCATCTTTCTCGCAACCCTGATCAACAATACCAAGACGATCAAGCTCGCGACCGGAACGTCGAATCTTTCGCACTCGCACCCGACGCTCATCGCCGCGCATGCAGCGATGTTCGATCACCTCGCGAAAGGTCGCTTCATATTTGGTATCAGCCCGGGGGCGCTTGCCTCGGACGCCGAAGCGCTCGGCATGCTCTCCGAAGACCGCAACAAGCTTTTCGCCGAAGCGATCGATGTGATTCTGGCGATCTGGGAGCGTGATGCGCCGTACGACATCGACTTGCCTAACAACCGTTTCAAGGTGACGACTACCAAAACGAGCGTCCCGGAGATAGAGCGCGGCTCGATGTACAAGCCTTACCAGAAGCCGCGCCCGGAGATCGTGGGCACTGTGGTGGCGCCTTTTTCCAAAGGCGTGATTGCGATGGGTGAACGCGATTTCCATCCGCTTTCCGCCAACTTCCTGCTCGAGCAATGGCTGCCCAGTCATTGGACCAATTACGCGGAAGGCAAGCGAAAAGCAGGGAAAGTCGCGGATCCTGCGGACTGGCGTATCGCACGCACGATATTCGTCTCCGACGATGACAAAACCGCGCTGCGTTACGGGCGGCAGGATTCGTCGAGCCCGTATCGCTACTACTGGAGCATGCTCCGCAAAAAGATGATGCTGTCCAAGCGGCATGGCGTGTTCAAAGCCGATCAATCGCAGGATGACACCGAGATCACTGACGATTACCTGGTCGATCGACTGGTCATTTGCGGGCCGGTCAACAAAGTCGTCGACGACATCCTGCGGTTGCGCGAAAAAGTGGGCGACTTCGGCGAATTGGTCTATGCCAATATGGATTGGGTCGATCCCGTTCTGGCCAAGCGCTCGATGGAGCTCATGGCGACTGAGGTGATGCCGCGGGTAAACGCGGCCTTGGCTGCTTCAAGGGAAAAGCGGGTAGCGGGGCTTTAGCCCCAGGTTGCGCAATGCGGCGCGTACGGCCGCATCGCCCATTTGCACGAATAGCACGCTCGCTCAGCGCGAACGGTTGCGAACAGGCTGCAGCGGCGGGGTGCTCACACGGAGGAATGATGGACAGGGGATTGTGGATCAGCTGGTACGATCTGGCGGAAGCGGACAAAAACAATTATTTTTCCTGGCTGCACGAACGCTACCTTCCCGGAATATTGAAGCGGCCCGGGATCTCATGGGCGGCGCACTACGCTACTGAAAAAATGACGCCACCGAGTCGGCTCAACCACACGCAAGATCCCTCGATTCCGACAGGTGGGGAGTACATACTGCTAATCGGTGCAGAGACGGCCCATGCGTTTTCGCCCCCGCGCCCGGGCGAAGCGTTCGAGGATGTCACTGCAACTGACAAGACACTCAGGGCGCTGCGGCAGCGTGAGCGTGTGAGCATCATGACCGAAGAAGCTCGCGCTGAAGGCCCTGCGGCCGCTACGCACTCCGCCGCGGGGTTGACGCGCTGCATACAGCTGGGAAGCTTTAACGCGGGCCCGCGGGACGGCGACGACGATGAGTTGCTTGCGTGGTATGCACGGTGGCGGCTGCCGTGCATGGAGAAGTTGCCGGGGCTGGTGAGAGTGAGAAAACTGGTCGGAGTCACGGGCTGGGCAAGGCACGGCGTGCTGTACGAGTTCACTTCGCTCGCCGAGCGCAATGCGCGCTTCCCGACGCATGAAAAGCCCTATCCGGAGCTGGAAAAGTGGACCGATAAGGTCGTGCGCGGTCTCGTGCACGCGCCGGGTTCGCCGAACGTTGCGCAGCGCATATGGCCAGCGTAACGCCTGCTGGACCGGTCAGTCGCAATAACAGCGGCGACGTCGTCGTTTTGGGCTGCGGCGACGTCGGTCCTCTAGAGGAGCCGCTCGAGCCGTATACCGAGCTCGTGCGGCCGGTGCTCGCTGCGGCTGACATCCGCTTCGCCCAGGTCGAACGCGTCTATTCTGAACGCGGATCGCTGCAACTTCATTCAGGCGGTGCGCATACGCGCTTGAAACCGCACATGGCGGACATCTTCAGTCAGGCCGGCTTCAACGTGGTCTCGCTCGCGAGCAATCACGCGATGGATTGGGGGCCGCACGCGCTGCTCGACACGATCGACGTGCTTAGAAAGCGCGGCATCGAGGTGGTCGGCGCCGGGCGCAACATCGCTGAGGCCCGGACACCGGCCGTGCTGGAAGTGAATGGCGTTCGTGTTGCATTCCTAGCTTACTGCTCGATCCTGAACGACGGGTACTGGGCGGGGCCAACCCGACCTGGTGTCGCGCCACTCCGCGTCCGTACCCACTATGAAACGTTCGAGTATCAACCTGGCGTGCCGCCGAAAGTCGCAACGGTCCCGTATGAGGAGGACATGAGTGCGCTGCTCGACGACATCGACGACGCGAAGCAGGGGGCGGACGTCGTTGTACTTTCGTTGCACTGGGGCGTACACTTTATTCCGCGGCTGATCGCGGACTATCAACCGATGGTTGCTGAGGCTGCATTCAAAGCCGGGGCGGACATCATCTTCGGCCATCACGCTCACGTGCCTAAGGCGATTGGCGTGCATGGCAGCAAAGTGTGCTTCTACAGCCTCAGCAACTTCGTCATGACCTCAGTGCCGAAATCGCGCGACAAAGCTGAGCTCTTCTGCAAACGCTACGGCGTAACGCTCGACCCCGATTATCCCAAGCTTGCATACGGCGCCGACGCGAAGCGCAGTCTCATCGCGAAAGTCCGGGTGTCGAAAGCTGGCGTGCAGGAGGTATCGTTTCTGCCTGTGCTCATCGATGAGAAGCTGCGGCCGGAAGTGCTCGGCCGTGCCGATCCGAGGTTCGAAGACAACCTGCGGTACTTGGAGTGGGCGTCAGAAGGTTTCGATCACCGTTTTACAGTCAGGGGAGACGAGGTCGTCGTCAATGGATCGTCAAACTAGCGTGGGCCCGACGGCGCAACTCGCGCGCCACGTCTCCACACTCCAGTACGAACAGCTGCCGGCGGAGCTGGTTCACCTCATCAAGCAATGCATCCTCGATACGCTCGGCGTCGCGATCGCCGCCAGCACGCTTGCGCCCGAAGCGAGAATCGTCGCTGATTACGTGCGCGAGCTCGGAGGTAAGGAAATCGCAACCGTATGGGGGTTCGGTGACAAGGCGCCTGCGCCGTGGGCCGTCTTCGTCAACGGCAGCCTGGGGCACATGGTCGATTACGACGACGTCGGCGCGGGCGGTCACGTGAGTATCGTGACGGTGCCGGTCGCCTTCGCTGTTGCGGAACAACTGCGAGGTATTAGCGGTCGCGACCTGATCACGGCAATCGCTGTCGGTACCGACATTCATACGCGGCTTAATCAGGGCATCACGATTCCGGACTGGACGATGACCGAGGGCTGGTTCCCCACTCAACTTTTTGGCTTTCTCTCAGGCGCTGCGACTGCGGCAAAGCTCCAGGGTCTGCGCGAAGACGAGATCGAACATGCGTTCGGCATCGCATTCGATCAGATGAGCGGCAGCAGACAGATGGCAGTTGGCATCGCGACGCACCTGCGTTCCATGCAGGCTGGATTTTCGGGGCAGGGGGCGATACTCGCGGCGGACCTCGCGCGACGCGGCATCGTGGGTTCGAAGGAAATCCTCGAGGGCCGCTATGGCTTGTTCAAGACGTACGTCAAAACCGAGCCGGATTGGGATGGCATCGTGGGTGGGCTGGGCGAGCGTTTTCCGCTGCTTGGGCTGCACGGTTTCAAAGTGTGGCCTGCCTGTGGTTATACGCGGCCGACCAATACGGCGATTTTGCAATTGCGGCAAGAGTTCAATTTACAACCCGAGGAGGTTGAGGCGATCACGATCTCAGGGGGCACGGGCGGCACGCGCCTTCTGTGCGAGCCGCTCGAACTGAAACGCCGCCCCCGCTTGAGCATCGACGGTAAATACAGCATTCCTTTTACCAGCGCCGTCATGATGCTGAGAGGGAACGTCACGCTCCGCGATTACACAGAAGAAGGCTTGCTCGACGCAGATGTGCTCGCACTGGCCGACAAGATAAGTTACCGCGAGGAGTCCGCCGAGGTGCTTCCGGTGGGCGGCCATTCAGGATTGTCACGACCCACTGTAGTGATCTCGATGAGCGATGGGCGCACGTATACGCGCAGGGCAGACGGCGTGCCAGGCGATCCACATCACCCGGTAAGCGATGAAATGCTTGAAGCGAAGTTCCGAGATTGCGTGTCGTTTTCTGCGCGTGCGATTCCTGGTCGCAATGTCGACCACGCGCTCGAGCTCATCCGCAATTTGGAGAATGCCGCTGACGCGACGGAAATCGTAAGAATGCTGGTGCCACCGGCACAGACGCGAGATACCTAATCGAGCTTCAGCCTCGAACTCTTGAGGAAGCGATCCCAGCGACGCACTTCGTTGGCGATCAACGCCTTGAACTCAGCCGGAGTATTGGGCGGCGCTGCTTCGGCGCCTTCCTCTGCGAGCTTCTCCTTGAACTCGGGCTGCGCGATGACCGCGTTGATGTGTTTGTTCAGGATGTCGATCAGCGCACCGCCTGTCTTGATCGGCGCCAGTATTCCATACCAGCTTCCGAGCTCGTAACCCGGCACACCCGACTCCGCAATCGTGGGGACATCCGGAAAAGCGGCCGACCGGGTTGCGCTAGTCACGGCGAGTGCTCTGATACGCGCGTTTTTTACGAGCGGCGATGCGGTCACGGTATTCGTGATCGCCAGCTGCACGCGTCCGCTCATGAGATCGATCATCGATAGACCGCTGCCCTTGTACGGTACATGCGTGATCTCAATGCCTGCCATCGACTTGAACAGCTCCATGCCGAGATGCACGGCTGACCCGGTACCGCTGGAGGCGTATACGAGCGGCTTCGCTTTGGCATACGCGATCAGCTGCGTGACCGTGGCGACCGGTAGCGCAGAATAGACGACGAGCAGATAAGGCTGCGAGGTTGTCTGTGCGACCGGTGCGAAGACATTCGGGATATCGGTTCGCACCGTTTTGAGCAACATCGCCGTCAGGTTCTGTGTGCTGAGGCTCATGAGCGTATATCCGTCGGGCGTGGCGTTCGCTGCTATTTCCAGAGCGATCGCACCCACCGCTCCTGGCCGGTTCTCGATGATGACGCCTTTCGGCAAACGATCCGACAATCTTTGTGCGAGGAGGCGCACCGTAAGGTCACTGCCGCTTCCCGGGGGTGAACCGACGATCATCCGAACAGGTTTGCCGGGATAAGCCGCAAGGGTCCGCGCAGACGCGGCATCAGACCCCACCGCGTGTGCGACAGACGCCAGACAGCTGAGAACCACCGCGACGCAATGTAACGCCGGCCGTATCATTTGGCGTCGTTGACTGCAGGCGACTCGATGCGGCCGGGGTTGAACGAACTGATGAGAACGCGCCGGGCCGCTGACGTGCGCGGCGGCGCGAGAACGCTTACGGCCTCGAGTAAATTCGATTACCGGGGCGTGGCAGTCTATCCTGCGCTGCCTCGAAGGTGTAACCCTTCAGCTGCGCCGCTGCCAGGCAACGCTCATATTTTTCGTATGAAGACCTCGACTCGGCGACGACTGCACGATCTACGGACAGTTGCTGCCAGCGCCAGCGCGCATCCTCTCCGACGAAAAAGCGCCAGATGACTCTCATCGATACCCTCCTTGGTTCGTCACACGGACGATCTGGTTATCGGCGAAGCAAGACTTCGCCGCAATCGGCTACTCGCGACTCCTTTCCAGCCTGCGCTGGCGAGCTTCGTGCAGCATGCTTACGCCGTTCCTCATCGCGGACGGCGGTGATTCATGCGCAGCCGAGCGCAAACGTTGCTACAGAAGCCCGGCGGCGGTAGAAAAGTGGCGGGACCGGATGCAATCCGACGGTCCATGCAAAACGTGGGATAAGTTAGAAGAGGTTAGAAGTGTGGTAAGAACGATTATAACACGCGAGTGCTATGCGGGCCACTTTGTGCTGACAGGGCTTAGAGATAGAAGCCCACAACGCTCAGGTAGAACGCACACGCCGCGAGCAGCAAAAGCATTCGCGCCCGGTCGCGATCACGCTGAAAACTGGCGCCTCGGGGTTTTCGGCAACAGCGATAAAGCGCATAACGAAGCATGGCGAGCACTCCTTACATGCGACTTGCACAGTGCAGCCCGTGTGCCTTTGAGTCCCTCGAATGATTGCTACAACATGGAGAATGCTGGCATGAGCGACACGTCTTCCTCCGATCCACGACCGGGACTGACTGGCGAAGCTGAAATCGTCGTAGGCACCCGTGATACCGCACCGCACATCGGCAGCGGGAAAATCAAAGTGCTCGCTACGCCTGTGATGGTCAGTCTGATGGAGCAAGCCGCCCTCAACGCCGTCGAAGGATTGCTGCCGGAAGGACACCAGACCGTCGGGACGAGTCTCAACATCACGCATACGGCGGCAACCCCGGTGGGCCACCGCGTCGTTGCGCGCGCGGAAGTGACGCGCGTCGAAGGCCGTCGGCTGACGTTCCGCGTCTGGGCCGATGACGAGAAAGAGCGTATCGGAGAAGGTACTCACGAGCGCATCATCGTCGACGTCGCGCGGTTTGACAGACGCGTGCAGGACAAAGCCCCGAAGCGTGCACCTTAGGGTGAACTTGGGGTGCGTCGAACGGTCGGTGCAAGATAGGCCAAGGCTCCCATGCAAGTGACCAGGACACTGTTGTACTGCACACTCGGCCTCGCTACATCGGCGATTGCTGCCGGCGAGGTGCCGTTCGATCTGCAGAGACTGCAGCAAGAGCGCTCGCAGCAACAGCTCGAACTGCAGCTCAAGATGCAACAACAGCAGGATCGCGCAGGGCGTCCGGCCGCCTCAGGTGCGTCCGATCTGCAACGTCACCAGGTCGAGCTTGATCAGCAGCAGCGGCAGCGACAGTTATTTGACGAGCAAGCACGTGCGACAGTCGGTGTGACCCCGGATGATCCGGTCAAAAAATTGCGCGAGCCGGCAAACGAACGTACAGGGCAGGCGGCAGCGGAGCAGCTGCAGCATTTCGAATGGGAAAGGCAGATAGAGTCGGAACGCGCCCGGAGCAGCAGTTCCGCACCCGCGCCGGGTACTAGCGAGCGATCTTATTAAGGTCAGTGTGTTCCACAACGGTGTACTCGCCGTCGAGCGGTGCCGAAGCTTTCTGCGCGGAGCGCAAGCGGCGCACGATCCACCACCAGCGCAGCGCAATGCCCGCAGCGAGTACACTGCCGGCGATCAACGCAACCGTAATGAAGAAAAACGCGAACATGACGAGCGCCGCCCCAAGCAGCGTCAGCAAAACGCGTTGCGACCAGCTGCGGCTACGCGCCGCGAACTGCAATAAAGGCGGCCGGTTACTATCAATACCCATGTCGACTCACTTGCTCACTCAACAATCCTGAGACACGGCAGAAAAGCCGACGTTCAATAATCCGGATTGAAGCCTTTTATGATGACGCCACCCGACTTCTCGTCGGGCTCCAGCGTCAGCAGGCCTCGCGCCTGAGCGTCGTCAAGGAGCTTTCCAAACGACCGAAAGCCAAAATAGGACTCGTTGAAGCCCGGCTGGCGGCGTTTCAGGGCCTGCTTCACCATCGAGCCCCAGATTTTCTCTTCGGACGTCCGCTCGGAGAACAGCGCCTCGATCGTTTCCATCACGAGATCGAGTGCTTCCTGCTTGCGGTCTGCTTCGGCGGGCGTCACTTTGGGGGCATTTCCGGCTGTCTCGGTCGCTGGTGTCTTTTTCCTGCGGCTTTGCTTCTTGGCTTTCTCGCGCACCAGATCGTCGTAGAGGATGAACTCGTCGCAGTTCGCCATCAGCAGATCGGAAGTCGACTGCTTTACGCCGACGCCGATCACGATCTTGTTGTTTTCCCTGAGCTTGCTCACGAGCGGCGAGAAGTCGGAGTCGCCGCTGACGATGACGAAGGTGTCGACGTGCGATTTCGTATAGCAGAGGTCGAGTGCGTCGACGACCATCCTGATATCGGCCGAGTTCTTTCCAGAGACGCGCAGGTGCGGAATCTCGATCAGCTCGAAAGCGGCTTCGTGCATGTCCTTCTTGAAATCGCGATAGCGGTCCCAGTCGCAATACGCTTTCTTGACGACAATGCTGCCCCTCAGCAGCAGGCGTTGCAGCACTTTGCCGATGTCGAACTCGGCATACTTCGCATCCCTGACGCCGAGTGCGACGTTTTCGAAGTCGCAGAATACGGCCATGTTGCGTGTGTCTTGAGTGATCATAAAATGGGGTTGCTCTTAATCAGCGCGCGATTGTGACGGGTCGGAGCCGCCTTGTCGATGCACGCGCGGCGTGGGCTCCCCGGGACTTCTACGCAGGCTTGATTTGCGGGATCATAGCCACCCGGCTGAGCCATTCGTGTCCTCACCAGCGATTCCTCCATGGACAAAGACGTTTTCGCAAGCATGCGCGAGCACCTGATTGCAGAGATCGAGGCGGAAGCGATGCTGACTGCGGCTTATACAGGCAAGTCAGAATTCAGTCCTTCAGTGATGCAAGTCATCGGGCGCGTGCCGCGCCATGAGTTTGTACCGGTTGAGCTTCAGCCGTATGCCTATCTGAATAGACCATTGCCGATCGGTTTCGAGAAAACCGTGTCTCAGCCGTATATCGTCGCCTTGATGACGGATATGCTGGAACTTCAGTCGGACGACGTTGTGCTTGAGATCGGTTCGGGCGCCGGCTATCAGGCGGCCATCGTCGCGGAGCTGGCGAAGCGCGTCTACACGGTTGACCTCATCGAGGAACTTGCTACGAGCGCACAGCGGCGTCTGAGGCGCCTGGGGTACCACAACATCGAAGTGCGTATTGGCAATGGCTACCACGGCTGGGCCGAGCATGCGCCCTATGACAAAATCATCGTGACCGCCGCATGCGAGCTGATCCCGGTGCCCCTCATTGGCCAGCTCAAAGCTGGGGGGCGCATGGTCATACCGACCGGTATTGCCGAAAAACAAGTTCTCACGGTGGTCGAGAAATCCGCGAGCGGACGCCTGTCCACGCGCGATACGCTTCCAGTACGGTTTTCCCTGCTCGATGAGCCGGGCGAGGTGGCCGGCGCGGCCTGAGCACGCTTTCGCGCGGCCTGATAATGCAGTTGCGCAAGCGCACGTAATACCGCTACATTTCGCAATATGGGGAGGCAGTCGAGCACTCGAGCGGTGCTGTTCGCCGATGTGAGCCAGAGCGGTGCTCTTTATCAGAAGCTCGGCGATACGGCGGCACGCAACATCATCAACGCGTGTCTCGCGGCGATGGCGGATGTATTGCCGCGGTTCGAAGGCTGTCTGGTGAAGACGCTCGGCGATGCAATTTTCTGTACTTTCCCCACTGCTGACCTCGCCGTGCTTGCGGCCTCCGAGATGCAGGCCATCGTTAGCGGCACGCGACCCGGCAACTACCCTGTGGGCATCCATATCGGCCTCTCCTACGGACCCGTTCTGCTCGAAGAAAGCGACGTTTTCGGCGACACCGTCAACGTCGCTGCGTACGTTTCTGCCGTCGCGACGCGCGAGCAGATCCTGACCACCGAGGCGATGGAAAACGCCTTATCCCCAGAGCTCAAGTCGTGCATCCGACCGGTGTTTCAGACGGTGCTCAAAGGCACCGGACGCGAGTCGACCGTGTATCAGGTGCTGTGGAAGCCCGACCGCATGGACATGACCGAAGTGAATTTCCACGCGCACAAGGTCATCCCGGGCGATACCGGAAGTCTCCTCGTTTCACTGGAAGAGGAGACGATCCGCATCAATCAGTGGCGTCCGAGTATCACGATCGGGCGCAGCCAGGAATGTGATCTCGTCCTCTCGGACAGCTTTGCTTCCCGCCAGCACCTGACAATCAGGCTCATGCGCACGCGTTTTTACCTCATCGACCACAGCATCAATGGCACCTTCGTGACGCTTAACAACCGCGAGGAAGTGCACGTGCTGCGCGGGGAACTGCCGCTGGACAGCTCCGGGCAAATCTCGCTCGGACGCAGCCGCGCCGAACCATCGAACGAGATCATTGCGTTCGCGTATGACCGAAGGTCACAGTATCGGATTTGAACGTCAGCACAAAATGTGCTGGCGATAAGATATGAACCGCGTTCGTGAATCCTCATCTGACCGCTGACCCGCTGAGCGACTACGACGTCCCGTCCGCGAGCCCTCTTACGACGTCCGCCCCAGTGCGAGCGCGTTCGCGGGCCTGCTCCGGCGACTCGCGGCCAAGCGGCGTGGTCGCTATGAGCTCGTACATGTCGGCAGCACCCTGGAGTATGCGGGGTGTCATCCCGACGCCTTCAAACGTTTTCGCGATCTCGAGCATTTCCGGAACCCAGCGATGCGCTTTGGGAGGCATCGTCACCGAGCGGCTGACCACCCATTCATAGATGTCGGGCTGGCTGTCCTTGAACTCCGCTTCGAGCGCTTGCTCCACACCCAGCTTGCGTGCAGCGATCAGCAGCTCCATGCCCAGCGCCAGAGCGCCTTTCGTGATCGAGGCGTAGCACATCTTCACTGCGGAGGCGTCGCCCGTGCGCTCTCCGACGACCCGCAGCTGGAGCTGGTCGTCCACGATCTGCGTGAGCTCGCCTGCCGCGGGACCGGATACGTAGAGCTTGGTTTTTGCCTTGCCGCGTGGTGGCGATCCGATGATCCCGCCGTCTACGAAAATCCCGCCGGCTTCGCTGATGATCCGGTCGATTTCCTGCACGGTTTGCGGAGCGATCGCGTTAAAGTCCACGAAGAGGATTTTCTGTCCTGTTTTTCGTATCGCTGCGCCGATTTCGCGCGCCTTATCCAAGGCTGCCGCCGGGTTCAGTATCGAAAACACCGCGTCGCACGTCGTGACGAGCCGCTCCACTGATCCGCAGTCTTCGAGCCCCGCATTTTTTGCGAGCTCCGCCGTGCGCTTGCTGCGCCCTTCGAGCGCGGTGTAAACCTCGTACCCGCAGGCTTTCAGCCGCATCGCGACGGCCTGACCCATGTCTCCGGGGCTGACGACACCTATTTTCTTCAGTTGCATGTGTGCTCCTTTGCGTAGCGGATAGATCGGCGATCGGGGCGTGCCGAATGCGTTAAAATACAGCCGAACACCCCGCCCAACAAGCTTACATCCTTGCTGTTCGATGTCGCCGATCTATCTGATCGTGCTGGTGACCGTGCTGACGCACACCAGTTTCAAAGGCAGCAAGGTACTCATTTCTCTCTACGCAATCGAACTGGGCGCAAACCCGCTCACGATTGGCGTTCTGTTTGCGATGTATTCGGTGTTTCCCGTTCTGCTGTCGGTCTATGCGGGGAAGCTTTCAGACCGCTTCGGTTTTCGCGTGCCCATGCTGTTCGGCGCGACAGGGCTCGCCGCGGGGCTGCTGCTGCCGTTCATCGTGCCGCAGCTCGCGACCCTCTTTATCTCGGCCGCGCTGGTGGGGCTGTGCTACATCTTCTACACCGTCGCAGTACAGCATCTGATCGGTGCATACGGCGATGGCATCGAACGCACGCGCAATTACAGCATATTCAGCCTCGGGGTCGCGCTGACGGCTTTGCTGGGACCCACTACGGCTGGTTTTGCGATCGACGTGATCGGCTACCGCAGCACGTATCTGTTGCTCGCGGTGCTGCCAGTATTGCCTATCGTGTTGCTGTTCTTCGTCCCCAGGCTCATTCCCGCCGCACGCAGCAGACACAAGCTCAAAGGCCGGCAGCGGATCACTGATCTCCTGGGCGATCCGCCGCTCCGCCGTATTCTCATCACGGCCGGACTGATTGAAACGGGACTCGAGCTGTTCAATTTTTTTCTGCCGATTTACGCGCGCTCGATCGGGCTCTCAGCTTCGCTGATCGGAGTGATCATGGGCAGTTTCGCTATGGCCCTGCTTGTCGTGCGCACCTTCATGCCGAGCCTCGTTCGCCGCACAAGTGAAGAGCGCGTGCTTTCGGTTTCGCTGTATGTGGCCACAGCTGCGTGCCTGGTATTTCCGTTCGCCTCGAGCTTCCCTCAGTTGCTCGCGGTCGCGTTTGTGCTTGGTCTGGGTCTTGGCTGCGGCAGTCCGCTCTCGCTGGTGCTCGCCTACAATCGTTCGCCGCGCGATCGATCCGGCGAGGCGATTGGCGTGCGGCAGACGGTTAACAAAATAACCGAGATGGTAATGCCGCTGATTTTCGGATCATTGGGGACGCTCCTCGGTATGGGGGCTGTGTTTTGCGTTGATGCTGGGATGCTGGCTCTGGCCGCGTGGCTCATGGGACGAGACGCTACGACGCGAGCCGAAGCCCGCGTTAGCGCGCAACGCACTCAGGAGGACCCGGTGCGCGGAATCTAGTCGGCCTTCGCGCCGGACACTTTCACGACTTCGGCCCAGCGCGTCACTTCTTCGTGCATGAGCTTCGAAAACTGTTCGGGCGTATTGCCGACAGGCTCGGCGCCCTGATCGATCAAGCGCTGACGCATTTCTGGCGAACGTGTCACTTTGGCGATCGCCGTCGCGAGGCTATTCACGATGTCTCGCGGTGTGGCTGCGGGCGCGAGCACACCGTACCACACGACGACCTCGACGCCATTCACACCGGACTCTTTTAACGTCGGCACGTCAGGCATCTGGTCTGCGCGTTTCGTGCCCGCGTTCGCCAACGCCCGCAGGCGCTTCGACTTAACGTGTGACGAGATCGCCGGTATGTTGGCGAATGTCATTTCCACTTCGCCACCGAGCAATGCGGTCAGCGAAGGCGCGCTGCCTTTATACGGGACGTGGACGATGTTCGTGCCCGTGCGCAGCTTGAAAAGCTCGGCCGTCAAATGCTGGGTAGTGCCGCTTCCGGCAGATGAATAGTTCATCGTGCCAGGCTTCGATTTGGCGAGCGCGATCACGTCTTTTACGTTCTTGACCGGCAGCGAAGGATGAACCGTAAGTATGTTGGGACTTTGTGAAAACACGGATACGGGCGCGAAATCCTTCAGGGCATCGAAATTGACTTTTTTATAGAGGCTCATGTTGATCGCGATCGCCGCCGTATTCATGAGCAGCGTATAGCCGTCCGGAGGCGCCTTCGCGACATACTCGTTCGCGATGTTGGTTCCGGCGCCCGGACGATTGTCTACGATAAACTGATGCCCGAACTGCTTGGTGAGCTCCGGTGAAAGCAAGCGCGCGTTGATGTCGACGCCGCCTCCGGGCGTAAAACCGACGACGATGCGAACAGGCTTGGTGGGATAACTCTGCGCGTACGCGCCAGATGCCGCTAGCTGAGCCAGCAGCAGGAGTGCAGGCGTAAAGCGTTTCATGCGTTCCTCCAATTTGTCAGCGCTGATACTACCGCGATCGCGTGGACTGCTGACAGTGCGTGGGGCGTCTCGTTCGTTGTATGGCGGACCTCCGAGCACCGCGCTGCCGTTGAAGGTTGCGAAAGCCGTACATCAGGAACTGGATGGGACGTACACTTGTGCCATGATTCGGAACATCGTGGCGCTGACCTTTGCATTCACGAATGCCCTCGCACCTGCAACCCTGCTTGCAGCTCCACCCGCAGCGGTCAAATTTCCGAGCGCGGATGGAAAAACGCAGCTCATCGGCTACGTTTTCGAACCGCACGCTGCGGGACCGTACGCCGCGATCGTCATGCTGCACGGGCGCGCAGGGCCGTACTCATCTCTGAAGCGCGGAAGCTACACCACGCAATCACTCAGCGCGCGCCATGCGATGTGGGGAGAGTACTGGGCGCGCCGAGGGTACCTGGCAATGCTCGTCGACAGCTTCGGTCCGCGCGGCCATCCTGAAGGTTTTCCGAAACATTCATACAAGGACCGCCCGGCGGAGGTCAGCGAGCAGTGGGTGCGGCCGCTCGACGCCTACGGCGCGCTCGCGTATCTGCGAAACCGCGGTGATGTCATCGCAGATCGAATTGGCCTGCAGGGCTGGTCTAACGGGGGCATGGCGCTGCTCTCGGCAATGGCATCCGATGCGCCGGGGCTGGAGAACCCGGATGTGACCCGCGGGTTTCGGGCTGCTATCGCGCAATACCCCAGCTGTCGCACTCAATTGCGGCAACGCGGCTACAAGCCTTACGCACCGCTGCTCATCTTCGCGGCTTCCGATGATGACGAAGTGTCGCCGAACGTCTGCCGCGAGTTTGCCGAAGCAATGCGGACACGTGGCGAGGCGGTTGAGTTCGTGCTTTACGAAGGCGCACAACATTCGTACGACGAACCGGGAAAAACGAAACAAAGCCATCCGCCGAATCACGCCGCAATGCTCGATACGCAGCGCCGCGTGGCAACATTTTTTCAGCAGCACCTCAAACCATGATGGCCTTCACACAGATCCTGTGGCGCCGCGTAACGATCGTTTCATTCGTCGCGTTCTTCGGCTTTGTTGGGCCGAGCACCGGCGCACAGCAGACCGCAGCGATCGCGGCGGCGCATCCGCTCGCGACCGCAGCCGGATACGCGATCCTCGAGCGCGGCGGAAATGCATTCGATGCCGCTATTGCAATCACCGCGGCGCTCGCTGTGGTGGAGCCCTATTCGTCCGGCCTCGGCGGGGGCGGATTTTTCCTGTTGCATCGTGCCGGCGACGGCGTGCAAGTCATGGTGGACGCGCGTGAAACGGCGCCGAGCGGCGTGACGAACGCGCATTATTTCGACCGAGACGGGAAACCGATTCGCGGCGCCTCGATTCGAGGGGGTACCGCAGTCGCAATTCCGGGCGTGCCTGCAGGACTCGTACACATTGCCGAACGCTACGGCAGGTTACCCCTCACCGTCACGCTCGCGCCGGCGACGCGTCTTGCACGCGAAGGATTCCCGATCGACGTTCGCTATGCTCGAATCGCCAAGCTGCGCGAGACTTTTTTGCAATCAGGGGCGAACACTCAGGGTTTTCTCGATAAGGGACGTGCTCCTTCCACGGGTTTCGTCCTGAAGCAGCCCGAGTTGGCGGCGACGCTGGAGCGCATTGCGCGCTACGGATTTGCAGGTTTTTACGAAGGCCGTTTGGCTGACGCAATGATTGAAGCCGTCAATCAGGCGGGAGGCGCGTGGCGGCGTGCTGATCTGACGAGCTACAAGGTGATCGAGCGTGAGCCTGTGCGATTCAACTATCGCGGCGCTCGCATCACAACGGCTGCATTGCCTTCCGCCGGCGGCATCGCGCTTGCGCAATGCCTTGGCATGCTCGAAGGGTTTACGCTGGGGCAGGTGGGCGAGGCATCCACAGATCACCTGGTCATCGAAGCGCTGCGCCGCGCATTCCACGACCGGGCGCGTTATCTCGCCGATCCTGATTTCGTACAGGTGCCTGTTGCGCGCCTGATCTCCGCTGACTATGCCCGCAGGCGTGCTGCTGACATCGATCTGACGCATGCGACTAGAAGCGATGCGCTCGAGGCAGTCGAAACTGCGCACTTCGAAAGCCACGACACGACCCACCTGTCGGTTGTCGACAGCGAAGGAAACCGCGTTGCGGCAACGATCACGATCAATCTCCTCTTCGGTGCCGGGATCGTTCCAGTGGGCACGGGGATTCTGCTCAACAACGAGATGGACGATTTCAGCTTGCGGCCTGATGTACCGAACGCGTTTCAGCTGCGCGGCAGCATTGCCAATCGAATCGAGCCCCGCAAGCGGCCGCTCTCGAGCATGACGCCGACTTTCGTTGAGGACGACAAAGGCGTGCTCATTCTGGGTGCGCCGGGCGGCTCGCGCATCGTGAGCCAGGTGCTGCTCGCCATACTTCAGTACCTGCAATCGCCCGACCCTGATCTCGAGGGACTCGTGAGCATGCCACGTTATCACCACCAATTCTGGCCGGATCTGGTGGAAATTGAGCCCAACCGATACACGCCGGAATGGCGCGCTGCCATCGCGGCAAAGGGTCACGCGATCCAGTCCGCGAATCGCGCGTGGGGCAACATGCAGGCGGTGTTCAAGGCGAAGCGCGACGGCGTCGCGCAAGCCGCGAGTGACCCCCGGGGTGAGGACGTTGGGTGGTACTGAGCGTCGTCGGCGGTCAGCCGTAAAGGGTCAGCCGCGAACCCGATAAATCTCGAACGCACACACGTGTTGGAGCGGCGCACCCTGCATGATGTTTGAGACGCCTTACCGCTGACGGCGAGCGAGCTTACGGTATGATTGCGCCCTCATGAAGACGACCTTTCTCGATTTCGAACAGCCGATAGCGGAGCTTGAAGCAAAAATAGAGGAGCTGCGCTTTGTGCAGGACGACTCAGCGCTCGATATCTCCGAAGAAATAGCGCGGCTGCAAAAGAAAAGCCAGGGCCTCACCAAGGACATCTACGGCAAGCTCAGCGCATGGCAGATCGCGCAGGTCGCGCGGCATCCGCAGCGCCCGTATACGCTCGACTATGCGAACGGGATATTCGAAGGGTTCGAGGAGCTGCACGGAGACCGTTCGTTCGCAGATGATGCGGCGATCGTGGGCGGGCTGGGACGTTTCAACGGCGAGACGTGCATGATCATCGGGCACCAGAAAGGCCGCGATACCAAGGAAAAGATCCATCGCAATTTCGGCATGCCGAAACCGGAGGGTTATCGCAAAGCCCTGCGGCTGATGAAGCTCGCTGAAAAGTTCGCCGTACCCGTCTTTACGTTCATCGATACGCCGGGAGCATATCCGGGCGTGGGCGCGGAAGAGCGCGGCCAGTCGGAAGCCATCGGCCGCAATCTCTACGCCATGGCCGAGCTCAAGGTGCCGATCGTTTGCACGGTCATCGGCGAAGGCGGATCGGGCGGGGCGCTGGCGATCGCCGTGGGTGATACGACCCTCATGCTGCAATACTCGACCTATTCGGTCATATCGCCGGAAGGTTGCGCTTCGATCCTCTGGAAAAGCGCGGACCATGCCGCAGAGGCTGCGGAGACGCTGGGGATCACCGCTACGCGCCTCAAAGCACTGGGCCTCATCGACAAGATCGTGCATGAGCCCCTCGGCGGCGCACATCGCGACCATGAAGCGATGATGCAGAGTCTGAAAAAGGCACTGCAGGACAGCTGGCGCCAACTTCGCGGCAAGCCTCTGAACGAGCTTCTGGAAGCGCGCTTCGAGAGGCTGATCAGTTATGGCAAGTTCAAGGAAGTCGAAACAAAGTAACAACGCCGCCGATGTCGCGGCCCACGTCGCCGCGCGCCTCGGGACCGTACTGAAAGCGGGGGATCGCCTGCTTATTGGATTGAGTGGCGGCATCGACTCGATCGTGCTGTTGGACATCCTGGCGAGGCTTCGCAAGCGCCGGCGTTTCGAGCTTCACGCGCTGCACGTCAATCATCAGCTGAGTCCGAATGCCGCGCGCTGGGCGCGATTCTGTCGCAGTGCTTGTCGTGAGCGTCAGGTGGAATGCCGCGTCGCCAAGGTCCATGTAGCCCGCGGCAACAGCGTAGAGCGTGCGGCGCGCGAAGCACGCTATGCAGCGCTCCTCAAGGCACGTTCCGACTACGTCGTGCTTGCGCACAACGCTGATGACCAGGCCGAGACGGTGCTGCTGCAGCTGTTGCGCGGCGCCGGCGTCAAAGGCCTTGCCGCGATGCCATTTCTAAGAAAGTCCGCGGACTCTGCGCGAACCCTGCCAGGTAATCTCTTGAGCGGCCGTCATGCCTCACCTCTCATGGCTCCCTCCATCATTCGTCCGCTCTTGACTGTGTCGCGAGCGCAGATCGAAGGGTACGCGCAGCGCCGCAAGCTCGTGTGGATCGAAGACGAGAGTAACGAGGATCCAGCGTACCAGCGTAACTGGCTGCGGCACGAGATCCTGCCTTTCCTCGCCACGCGTGTTCCGGGCTACCGTACCACGCTGACGCGCGCTGCCAATCATTTCGCCGAAGCTGACGCACTGCTGGACGATCTCGGCCGTGTCGATGCCGGGGATAGTCTCACCAGCGGCACCATTTCGCTCGATCGTCTGCAGCGCCTGTCCGAAGCACGCGCAAAGAACGTGCTGCGTGTGATCATCGCCGCTCGCGGTTGGCCGATGCCCCAAGCTGAGCGTTTGCACGAGGCTTTGCGGCAAGCATTGAGCGCGCGGGGTGACGCCAAGGTGCGCGTCGAGCTTGGCGGCTGCGAATTGCGGCGGCACCGGGACATGCTTCATCTGCTGCCCGCGCGCGCCGATCCGGGCGTTCCATCGGTCGTGACCTGGCGTGGCGAAACCGAGCTCGTATTACCCAGCTTAGGCGGTGTTCTGAGCATGACACCGCGCCGCGGTAAGGGAATCCGCGTCGAGCCATTGAGATCGCAGGTCGTGACCATCCGGGGTCGCGCAGGGGGCGAGCGCCTGCAGTGTGACGCCGATCATCCCCGCCGGACGGTAAAGAACCTGCTGCAGGAAGCGGGCGTACCGGCTTGGGAGCGCGCCCGTTTACCGTTCATCTACTGCGGAAATACGCTGGTGTGCATTCCGGGGCTCGGAGTGCATCACCTTTATCAGGCGTCCGCAGAAGAAGCCGCAATCTCGCCAACCTGGCAGGTTTTCTGACGCGCAGTCCAGACTTGGTCTGCAACGTTAAGCCCCTGAAAACTAGCGCTTTTAGTGCTGCTTCATCTTTATTTAAACGCGTTCGCATGTTATTCTTACAGGTTAGATTGAGTCACCAGGGGTGCGTTAATGGCTGTGGAACGGACTTTGTCCATAATCAAACCGGACGCTGTAGCGAGCAACGTAATCGGAGAAATCTACTCGCGCTTCGAGCGCGCAGGTCTGCAGATCGTCGCTGCGCGCATGAAAAAGCTCTCAAGTGCCGATGCAGAGGGCTTTTATGCCGTGCACAAGGAGCGGCCTTTTTTCAAAGACCTGGTCGACTTCATGACGTCAGGCCCCGTGATGATCCAGGTTCTCGAAGGCGAATCTGCGATTCAGAAAAACCGTGACCTCATGGGCGCGACCGATCCCAAAAAGGCGGCCAAGGGCACTATACGGGCGGATTTCGCTCAAAGCATAGACGCTAACGCAGTGCACGGCTCCGATTCGGCGCAGAACGCGGCAGTCGAAATCGCTTATTTTTTTCCGACCCTCGATATTTGCTCCCGCTAACCCCGTTACAACGATGGTGAATCTACTCGGACTCCCGCCCAACGAGTTGCAGGCCTTTTGTGCCGCCCTCGGCGAGAAGCCATTTCGCGCGAAGCAATTGCTGCGATGGATACACCACGCGGGCGTCGACGACTTTGGCGCCATGACCGACGTATCCAAGGCGCTGCGCGAGCGGCTCGTGCAATCGGCGAGCATTGCAGCGCCTTGTGTTCGACGCGATACGACTGCGGCTGACGGCACGCGCAAATGGCTGCTCCACGTGGGCACCAATAACGCAATAGAGACCGTATTCATTCCCGAGACCGCCCGTGGGACACTCTGCATCTCATCTCAGGCAGGCTGCGCCCTCGAGTGCTCTTTTTGTTCCACGGGACGGCAGGGTTTCAATCGCAATCTGAGCGTGGCCGAGATCATCGGTCAGCTGTGGCTCGCCAATCGCGCGCTCGGGCGGGGTGTCAGCGAGGAGCGTCCGATCACCAACGTCGTCATGATGGGCATGGGTGAGCCGCTGGCGAACTTCGATAATGTGGTTGCGGCGATGGAACTGATGCTCGATGACTCTGCTTACGGTCTTTCACGCCGCCGTGTGACGCTCTCGACCTCGGGTCTGGTGCCGGCGATAGATCGGCTGCGTGAAGCCTGCCCTGTTGCACTTGCCGTGTCGCTGCATGCACCCAACGATGAGCTGCGTAACGAGCTTGTACCGATCAATCGCAAATATCCGATACGTGAGCTGCTCGCCGCGTGCGTGCGCTACATCGAAAAGGCCCCGCGCGATTTCGTCACGTTCGAATATGTCATGCTCGACGGCGTCAACGATGCGCCGGCTCATGCCCATGAGCTCGTGCGTGTGCTCTCCGACGTACCGTGCAAGGTGAATCTCATACCGTTCAATCCGTTTCCGGCCTCGGGTTACGCTCGATCCCGGGGTGAAGCGGTCGCTCGTTTCCGGGACATACTCATGACTTCAGAAATCACGACGACGGTTCGCAAGACCCGGGGTGATGACATCGATGCGGCGTGTGGCCAGCTTGCAGGTGAGGTGCAGGACAGGACACGGCGCCAGGCGCGGCGCGAAGCCCGCGCGGCTCATTCCGGCTCCGAAGTGAAGCGCCTTATGGAAGAGCGGATCGGATGAAGCAAGTCCTGATTGGGCTGACGATGCTCTCGACCCTCGTGGGCTGTGCTTCGACGTCGAGTTCACCCGACTACAAGTCTTCCGTCGATACGTCGGGCCAGGAAAACGAAGTCCGTAGTCGCGCGCGTATCCACACGGAGCTCGCGGTGGGCTACTACGAGCTTCGCAACATGAGCATAGCGCTCGAGGAAGTGAACGAGGCGCTGCGCTCGGATCCGACTTACGGTCCGGCGTTCAACCTGGCCGGCCTCATCTATGCGGAACTGAAAGAAGACCGGCGCGCGCAGGAGAACTTTCAACAAGCGCTGCGCATCGACCCTCTGGACTCGGATGCGAACAACAATTATGGGCGTTTTCTGTGCGACCGCAAACGCGAAGGGGAAGCGATCAAGTACTTCCTCGCTGCCTTGCGCAATCCACTGTACCAGCAGCCGGACCGTTCTTATGTGAATGCGGGCGTATGCTCGCGGCGCGGCGGAGACACAGCAGCGGCCGAGGACTACTTCGAGAAGGCATTAAAGGTCCGCGCGAACCAGCCGCAGGCGCTCTATCAGATGGCGGACATCTCCTATGCGCGGGGCGCCTATACCGAGGCTAAAGGGTATCTGACGCGGCTCGCCCGCGCCTCACCGGCGAATAATCCCGAGGTTCTGTGGCTCGCGCTGCGCGTGGAGCGCAAGCTCGGCGACCGCGCTGCGGCCGCGAGCTACGGCACGCAGCTCACCAAAAACTTTCCCGATTCGAAAGAGGCGAGAGCCTTGCTTGCGGGACGCGACGAATGAGTCAAGGACACCACGCCACACCGAGCGGTGCAGCGGGTAATGTGCTCGCGGCGGCGCGTCAAGAGATGAACCTGAGCGTGGTCGACGTGGCCCGGCACCTGAAGCTCTCGCCCGCTCAGGTCGAAGCACTGGAGGACGGTGCCTACGAGCGCTTACCGGGGCGAGTCTTCGTGCGTGGGTTTCTCCGTAATTACGCGAAGCTTCTCGGCATTGATCCGCAGCCTTTGCTGAAAAGCATCGAATCGCAGATGCCGGAGCCGGCACTGGCCGAGGAGCGGCCTTCGTTGCCGCAGATGGTGATGCCGAGAGAGCGGCCCGCGCGCTGGCCTCTCTACACCGTCCTGGTGGCTGCGCTTATTGTGGCTGCACTTGCCGTATACGAATTCGGTTTCAACGAGCCGCCGCCATCCTCGCCGCAAGAGGGAAACGCGGCGGACATGAAGCCGGATGCGACAACAGAGCCTGCCCCTGCACCCGCCGCAGCGGAACCCCAGTCGCCCTCCCCGGCAGCACCTGCTGCTGTGACTCCATCGGCGCCGGCGGCCGGCGCGCAGCAGGCAAATCCTCAACAAGGCGGGATCGTTACGACGACAGCGGAACAGCCGCGCGCGATCGCCCGTTCGGGAGGCCGCGAGCTCTACTTCAAATTCGAACAGGAATCCTGGGTCGAAGTACGAGATCGCAATGACCGAGTGATTTTTTCGAAACTGAATCCAGCCGGCAGCGAAGAGCGCATCAATGCGACGCCACCGCTGAAGCTTATCGTGGGCAACGCCCGCGGCGTGCGCCTCAACTATGACGATCAGCCCGTCAATCTAGAGCCTCATACGGGCGTGACCGTGGCGCGTCTGACGCTCGAATGAGTTGCGTTTCCGAATACGGCTCCGCGCCGCGCCGGGCGAGCACGGCGGTTTCGATTGCACACGTCAGGGTGGGCGGCGCGAACCCCATCGTGGTTCAGTCGATGACGAACACGGATACTGCTGACATCGACGGCACCGTTCAGCAGACAGCTGCTCTCGCGCGCGCCGGTTCCGAAATCGTGCGCATCACGGTCAATAACGCCCAAGCGGCGGCGGCGGTTCCTCATATTCGCGAGCGGCTCGATGCGCTGGGCTTGAACGTGCCGCTCGTCGGAGATTTTCATTTCAACGGACACCGGCTGCTGACGCAGCACCCGGCTTGCGCAGAAGCCCTCGCGAAGCTCCGCATCAATCCCGGGAATGTGGGTCGCGGCTCCAAACGCGACGAGCAGTTTGCAACGATGATCGAATTTGCGTGCCGCTTCGGTAAGCCGGTGCGCATCGGCGTGAACTGGGGCAGCCTAGATCCCGAATTGCTGGTGCGCCTCATGGATGAGAACGCGCGCAGTACTGCGCCTGAAGCAGCCTCGGTTATCACGCGCCGCGCGCTGGTGGCATCCGCCCTGGAGAGTGCGCAGCACGCCGAAGCACTGGGATTGGCGCACGAGCATATCGTGCTGTCGTGCAAAGTGAGCGGGGTCCAGGATCTGATAGCGGTCTATCGCGATCTTGCGGCGAAATGCGATTATCCATTGCATCTCGGACTCACTGAGGCGGGCATGGGCTCGAAGGGAATCGTTGCTTCTACTGCGGCGATGTCCGTGCTGCTGCAGGAAGGGATCGGCGACACGATACGCGTCTCCCTCACGCCGGAGCCCGATGGCGATCGCACGAAGGAAGTGATCGTCGCGCAGGAGATCCTGCAGACGATGGGTCTGCGCTCGTTTGCCCCCATGGTAATTGCCTGTCCCGGGTGCGGCCGGACGACCAGCACGTTTTTCCAAGTGCTCGCCGAGCGCATCCAGAGCTATCTGCGAAATCAGATGCCGATCTGGCGCGCCCATTATCCCGGCGTGGAAAACATGCACGTCGCAGTGATGGGCTGCGTCGTCAACGGTCCCGGCGAAAGCAAGCAGGCTAATGTGGGCATCAGCCTGCCGGGTTCGGGCGAAAACCCGGTGGCGCCCGTATATGTAGACGGGGTCAAGACGGTTACTCTCAAAGGCGATGACATCGCAGGTGAATTTCAGCGCATCGTCGAAGGCTACGTTCAGCACAAATACTCGCCGGCACCGTCAGCAAGCACGAGCATAAAAGAACCGGCCGAGACCGGCGGCTGACGGCCGCGACCTGCGATGACTCAATCGATACAAGCTGTCCGCGGGATGAACGATATCCTGCCGGACGAGGCTGCGCTGTGGCAGTTTTTCGAGGACACCGTGCGCGCGTGGCTGCGCTCCTATGGCTATCGCGAGATCCGCATGCCCATTCTCGAACGCACGGAGCTCTTCGTGCGCTCGATCGGCGCGGTGACCGACATCGTCGAGAAGGAGATGTATACGTTTATCGACGAGTTGAATGGCGAAAGCCTCACGTTGAGGCCGGAGGGCACTGCCTCATGCGTCCGCGCGGCTATCGAGCATAACCTGCTATATAACGGCGCGCAGCGGCTTTGGTATGCGGGACCGATGTTCAGGCACGAGCGACCGCAAAAAGGCCGCTACAGGCAGTTCCATCAATTTGGGGTCGAGGCGCTCGGGTACGCGGGGCCGGATGTCGATATCGAGCACATCCTGATGTGCGCACGGCTGTGGGGGCGCCTCGGATTGACCGATCTCCAACTCGAGCTGAATACGCTGGGCAGCGCAGAAGCGCGCGCCCGTTATCGCGAGAGATTGGTGAAATACCTGGAGCAGCATCGCGAAAAGCTCGATGCCGATTCGCAGCGACGCTTGGAAACCAATCCGCTGCGCGTGCTCGATAGCAAGAATCCACAGATGCAACAGATCATCGAAGGCGCGCCCCGATTGCTCGATGACCTCGATGATGAATCGGCGCAGCACTTCGAGGCCGTGCAGGGGGGCTTGCGCTCTGGGGGCATCGCATTCGATCTCAACCCGCGCCTCGTACGGGGTCTGGATTATTACAATCGCACCGTGTTCGAATGGACGACGCAGAAGCTTGGCGCGCAGGGAACGGTGTGCGCCGGTGGCCGCTACGATGGATTGATCGGGCAGATCGGCGGCAAAGCGGCGCCGGCGTGTGGTTATGCGATGGGCGTGGAGCGTCTGATTGCGCTGATGAAGGAAGGCGCGCTGTTTCGCGCGCCCGTCCTGGACGCGTACGTCGTGCGCCAGGGCGATGCCGCGCAGCATTATGCGCAGAACGTGGCCGAGCGCATGCGCGATGACGGACTCGACGTGGTGTTGCACAGCGGCGGTGGAAGCTTCAAGTCCCAGATGAAGAAAGCGGACGCGAGCGGCGCTCGCTATGCAGTCGTCATCGGCGATGACGAAGCGGCAGCGCAAAAACTTACTTTGAAACCATTACGTGCAGCGGCCGAACAGGCGACGGTCGCGCTCGATGCGGCAGTCGAGCGCATGCGCGCACGAGACTAAGAAAGGTAATCCGGAGCTCATGGCATACGACTTGGAAGAGCAGGAACAGATCGATGCGATCAAGGGATGGTGGAACCAGTACGGGAAGCTCGTGATGCTTGGCGTGATTGTTTTCCTGCTCACGATTGCTGCTTTTCAGGGCTGGCGCTATTACCGTGCCCAGCAGGCCGACCGCGCAGCGACGCTGTTCATGCAGCTCGATGAAGCTGAACGCGCGACCGATGCGAAGCGCGTTCGCGACATCGCTGCACAGATCATCGATAAACATGGATCTACGCAGTATGCGGGGCTGGCGGCGCTCGCTGCGGCTAAGGCGGGTGTTACGACAGGCGAGACGGAGGACGCCAAAAAGAATCTGCAATGGGCAGTGGATCACGCCAAGGACGAGGATATGCGAGACGTCGCGCGGCTGCGTCTGGCGGGCGTGCTATTGGACGAAAAGAAATATGACGAAGCCCTCAAGATCTTGGCGGTGAAGACGGGCGAGCCTTACGCGATGTTGTATTCGGATTTGCGGGGCGACGTGCTTGCCGCTGCAGGCAAGCCCGCTGAAGCGCGCGCCGCGTACCAGCTCGCGCTGGAGAAAAGCGAACCCAACAGTTCTTACCGCCGGCTCATCGAGATCAAGCTCGACGCGCTGGGGGACGCCAAATGAAGGGAGCGCGTGCATTCGCGGCGGTGGTGCTCGTGCTGCTGGCGGCATGCTCCTCAGTCGGCGATGTATACGATCGCTGGTTTGGCAGCCGGCCTGCGGCGAAACCGGCGCCGCTCGTGGCACTGACGCCGACCGCGCAGCCTAGGATTGCGTGGCAGGCAAATATCGGTGCCGCCGAACGCAACATTTTTTTCCCCGCGGTGACGGGGAACGTTGTCTATGCTGCCGGCGCGTCCGGACAAATTGCAGGCTTCGACATTAAGAGCGGCAAGCAGACGACGCGCGTCAATGCAGGTCAGCGCCTGTCAGCCGGGGTCGCCGCGAGCGGCTCGCTGGTCCTCGCAGGAACGGGAAAAGGCGAAGTGCTTGCGTTCGATGCGAGCGGCAAGCCGCTGTGGAAAGCGCAACTTTCTGGAGAAGTGCTCGCACCGCCTGCAATCGACGGCACGCTGGTGGTTGTTCGCGCCGGCGATGGCCGGGTTTACGGTCTCGAAGCTTTGGATGGCAAGCGCCGCTGGGTTTACCAGCGTTCCACCCCCGCGCTGTCGTTGCGTAGTTACAGCGGCGTCGTCGTCGAGCGCGGCGCGATTTTTGCGGGTTTTCCGGGCGGGCGGCTGGTGGCGCTGTCCGCGGCTACTGGAAACGTCGGTTGGGACAGCGTGGTCGCGCTGCCTCGCGGGACCACGGAGCTCGAGCGGGTGGCGGACGTCATGGGCCTCCCGGTCGTGGACGCCGATCGCGTATGTGCCGTGGCCTATCAAGGACGCGTGAGCTGTTTCGATACGCAAACCGGGACGACCATCTGGGCGCGCGACATGTCGAGCGTGGCCGGGATGGACGCCGACCATAGAGGTGCATACATTACCGACGACAAGAACGCCGTGGTGGCGCTCGACAAGGCAAACGGGGGCAGTCTGTGGAAACAGGATAAGCTCTCCGGCCGCGGCGTAAGCGCGCCGCTTGCATTCGGCCGTTTCGTGGTCGTTGGGGACTTTCAGGGCTACGTGCATTTCCTTTCGCGTGAAGATGGCGCCTTCGCTGCGCGCATAGCGACCGATGGCAGCGCGATCGGCGCGCCGCCTGTTGCGCTGGATAACGAGTCCGTACTCGTGCAGACGCGCAATGGCGGCGTGTTTGCAATCAGCGTGCAATGATCGCTGCGGGATGATCCCTATCGTAGTCATTGTGGGGCGGCCAAACGTCGGCAAATCGACGCTTTTCAACCGACTGACGCGCAGCCGCGATGCCATAGTCGCCGATGTGCCGGGCATTACGCGCGATCGCCACTATGCGCGCGGCCGGCTCGGCCACAAGCCGCATCTGGTCGTCGACACCGGCGGCTTCGAACCGGTCGCCACCGAAGGCATTTACCACGAAATGGCACGGCAAACGCGGCAGGCAGTCGACGAAGCCGACGTGGTGCTCTTTACCGTCGATGCCCGGGCTGGGCTCACGGCGCAGGATCGGATCATCGCAGAAGAGCTGCGTAAGACGGGGCGGCCTGTCCGGCTCGTGGTAAACAAGGCTGAAGGCATGCAGCCGGAGGTGGCGGCCTCGGAGTTTCACGCGCTCGGCCTTGGCGACCCGCTCACGATCTCAGCGGCGCATGGCGAAAACGTCAGCGACCTGATCGATTTCGCGCTCGCCGATTTTCCCGAAGAAGAACAAAGCGCGGAAGACGAGGGCAAACACCCGCGCATCGCCATAGTCGGACGCCCCAACGTCGGCAAGTCAACTCTCGTCAACGCACTGCTCGGCGAAGAACGCGTGATCGTCTTCGACCAGCCGGGAACGACGCGGGATTCGATATATATCGAGTTCGAATGGGACCAACGCCCCTATACGCTCATCGATACGGCAGGTTTGCGCAAGCGAGGTCGCATCGACGAGACCGCCGAGAAGTTTTCGGTGGTGAAGACGATGCAGGCCATCGCCGACGCGAACGTGGTCGTGCTCGTGCTCGATGCCAGTCAGGACATTGCGGAGCAGGACGCGCATATTGCGGGCTTCATACTGGAAGCCGGCCGCGCGCTGGTGCTTGCTGTCAACAAGTGGGAAGCCGTGGACGAGCATGGGCGCGAGCAGATCAAGCGAACGCTCGACCGCAAGCTGAAGTTCCTGTCGTTCGCGCGGCTGCATTTCATCTCGGCACTGCGCGGTCATGGCATCGGCGGCCTGATGAAGTCCATCGATGGCGCGTACGGGGCCGCGATGGCGAAGCTGCCGACACCGAAGCTGACTCGGATGCTACAGGCTGCAATCTCGCAGCAGCAACCGCCGCGTGCAGGATACGGCAGGCCCAAGTTGCGCTATGCCCACCAGGGCGGCTCCAATCCGCCGCGCATCATTATTCACGGCACGGCACTGGAACATGTTCCCGATAGCTACCGCCGCTATTTGGAACGTTTCTTTCGCGAGGCTTTCAAATTGCAAGGAACGCCGCTGAAAGTGGAGCTGAAAACCGGCCGCAATCCTTACGTCTAAGCGACTGCCTGGCTGGTGCGACGTGCGGCTAACCTAATGGCGCCGCGCAACAAAATCAGCTAAAGTGAACATCCGATAATGACAACGGCGAGGGTATCATGAGCAACAAGGGGCAGTTACTACAAGACCCGTTCCTGAACACTTTGCGCAAGGAACACATCCCCGTCTCTATCTACCTCGTGAACGGCATCAAACTGCAGGGCCAGATCGATTCCTTCGACCAATACGTCGTGTTGCTCAAGAACACCGTTACGCAGATGGTGTACAAGCACGCTATTTCGACCGTTGTTCCGGCTCGCCCCGTAAACTTCCAAGCAGATCAAACCTCAGACAGTTAATGTCTGAAACCGTCCGTACTTAATGTCTGATCGTCCGGGTTCCAACGCCCAGGCGGTCCTGGTCGGGCTCGATCTGGGTCAAGCCGACTACACCGAAAGCCTGGCAGAGGCAGAGCAGCTCGCGGCGAGCGCGGGTGTGAACGCGCTCACCGTGGTCAAGGGCCGGCGTCAGCGTCCGGATCCCGCGCTCTTTGCCGGCAAAGGCAAGGTCGAAGAGATTGCGAACGCGGTTGCTGCAACGCACGCGCCCATCACCATTTTCAATCACGAGCTTTCGCCAGTGCAAGAGCGTAACCTCGAGAAGCGGCTGAACTGCCGCGTCGTCGATCGCACGAGCCTCATCCTTGACATCTTCGCTCAGCGCGCGCGCAGTCACGAAGGCAAGGTTCAGGTCGAGTTGGCGCAGCTAGAGCATCTTTCCACGCGGCTCGTGCGTGGATGGACCCACTTGGAGCGTCAGAAAGGCGGCATCGGATTGAGAGGTCCGGGGGAGACGCAGCTCGAAACTGACCGGCGACTGCTCGGCAAACGCGTGAAGGCGCTCAAGGAGAAGCTCGCGCGCATGCAGGCGCAACGCGCGGTGCAGCGCCGGGCGCGCGCCCGCGCTAACGTGTTTTCGATCTCACTTGTCGGCTACACGAACGCGGGCAAGTCCACTCTGTTCAATCGGTTGACCGATGCGCACGTGCGCGCCGCCGATCAGCTGTTTGCGACGCTCGATACGACGACGCGCCGCATTTACAGTGGCAACGGCACGTCCATTGTTCTCTCCGATACCGTCGGTTTCATCCGACAGCTCCCGCATACGCTCGTGGCTGCGTTTCGCGCAACGCTCGAAGAAACGGTTCACGCGGATTTGCTTCTGCACGTCGTGGATGCGAGCAGTCCCGATCGCGAGGCGCAGATCGATGCAGTCAATCAGGTACTCGCCGAGATCGGCGCCGATTCAATACCCCAGTTGCTGGTGCTGAACAAGATCGATCTGACAGCGCTGCCGTCGCGCGTCGCGCGTGACGAGTATGGTAAAATCGCGCGCATTTGGATCAGCGCCGAGTCGGGGTCAGGGCTCGATTCGGTGCGCCTCGCGCTTCAAGAATACGCAGCTGCCGCGCTACCGCTGGCCCGGGACCCACGCCCCGCGGCGGCATAAGATTCACTCGCTGGGGGTTCTCAGATTTTCATGCCATCGTCCTCATCGTCGTTAAGGTTCGCTCGCGAGTATCTCAGACAGCGCTCGCTGAATGCCTGGCGCGTGCTCATGTCTCTCAATGATCCGAATTGGGGCAGGCGCCCCGGCGGCAACCAGGGTCCGCCCGATCTCGAGGAGCTGTGGCGCAACTTCAACCGTAAGCTCGAAGGCCTCTTCGGCCGGCGCGGTGCCGATGGCGGCACCGGTGGCGGAAGCCGCGGGCCGCGGCGAATGGGTGGGATCGGCTTGCTTGTCGGTCTCGTGTTTGTAGTCTGGCTTGCGAGTGGTTTCTACATCGTTCCTGAAGGCCAGCGCGGAGTCGTGCTGCGCTTCGGTAAATACGTCGAAACGACCATGCCCGGACCGCGCTGGCATCTGCCGTATCCGATCGAGTCGGCGGAAGTCGTGAACCTGCTGGGTGTGCGCACCGTCGAGGTGGGCTATCGCAACAACGTCAAAAGCAAGGTGCTCAAAGAATCGCTCATGCTCACCGACGATGAGAACATCATCGATGTGCAGTTCGCGGTGCAGTACGTGCTCAAGAGTCCCAATGATTATCTTTTCAACAGCCGCGAGCCCGATGAATCCGTGCTGCAGGCAGCGGAAACCGCCGTGCGCGAGATCGTGGGCAAGAGCAGCATGGACTTCGTGCTTTATGAGGGCCGCGCGGAGGTGGCTTCGCGGGCGCATAAACTGATGCAATCGATACTCGATCGCTACGGTACCGGCATCAATATCAGTAAGGTGACAATGCAGAATGCGCAGCCCCCCGAGCAGGTCCAGGCCGCGTTCGATGATGCCGTGCGTGCGAGTCAGGACCGCGAGCGCCAGAAGAACGAGGGGCAGGCCTATGCCAACGACGTGATTCCGAAAGCACGAGGGATGGCTGCACGTATCGGAGAGGAAGCGGAGGGTTATCGTCAGCGCGTGATCGAGCAGTCGGAAGGCGACGCTGCACGCTTCCGGCTGGTCGTGGGCGAGTACAGCAAGGCGCCGCAGGTCACACGCGACCGCCTCTATATCGAAGCGATGCAGCAGATCTTGTCGAACACCAGCAAAGTGGTGATCGACCAAAAAGCCGGTAACAACATCCTGTACCTGCCGCTCGACAAGTTGATGCAGATGGCGGGGCCCATCGCAGCCGAGCCACCGAAGGCCGCAGAAACGACCGTGCCGCAGGAACCCACCGCGGCCCGGAGCCGGGACGCGTTCCGCAGCCGTGACAGGGAGTCGCGCTGATGAAACGCAACCTCAGCGCGATACTCGTCGCAAGTATCGTCGTTCTGATCATCGCTTCGCTTGCGCTTTTCATCGTCGACCAGCGGCAGAATGCGATCGTCTTCAGACTCGGTGAGGTGGTGGATGTGAAGCGCGAGCCGGGTCTGTACCTGAAGATTCCGCTGCTCGACAACGTCCGTTACTTCGATACGCGCATCCTCACGATCGATACAGCCGAGCCCGAACGGTTCCTCACCTCGGAGAAGAAAAACGTGCTGGTCGACCTGTTCGTCAAGTGGCGGATCATCGACGTGCGCAATTACTACGTTTCGGTCGGCGGCGATGAAGCGCGCGCACGCACGCGCCTGCTTCAGACCATCAATGACAGCCTGCGCGCGGAGTTCGGCAATCGCACGGTTCATGAGGTGGTTTCTGGCGAGCGCGACAAGATTATGGAGCTCATGCGTCAGCGGGCTAACGATGACGCGTCCAAGATCGGTGTTCAGGTGCTCGATGTGCGCATGAAGCGGGTCGACCTGCCGCAGGAAGTGAGCGAGTCGGTATACCGTCGTATGGAAGCGGAGCGTAAGCGCGTAGCCAATGAATTGCGATCGACGGGTTCGGCGGAGTCAGAGAAGATCAGGGCCGATGCCGATCGACAGCGCGAAGTCATCCTGGCCCAGGCCTATCGCGATGCGCAACGGATCAAAGGTGAGGGTGACGCGAAAGCGACCGCGATCCACGCCGGTGCTTATCAGGCGAACCCCGAATTTTATGCGTTTTATCGCAGCCTCGAAGCCTACAAGCAGAGCCTCAAGAACAAGAGCGACGTGCTCGTGCTCGATCCGAATTCCGAGTTTTTCAGATATTTCAAGTCCGGCGGCAAGGCGGGCAAATAGAATCGCGGCCCGCACGTGCGCCGGCGGGTTGAGGCCGACGACAAGCGCCGCCTATGAGTGACACGCTTCTAACCGCGTTTGCACTGATGCTCGTCATCGAAGGGGTGTTGCCGTTTCTCGTGCCGGCGCTCTGGCGTGAAACTTTTCGCCGTCTGACCGCGATGAGCGATGGGCAAATACGCTTTATCGGGCTCACCTCGATGCTTGCGGGGCTGCTGCTGCTGTACATCGCCCGGCACTGAAGCGCCTCGCCTCGGCCTTCCGATCTCGACTCCCACTCGATCCACTATAATTCCGCCGCCGCTTGTTCCTTACGAATGCTGTTTTCCATGCGCACCTGGCTCCTGCCCGAGTACATCGAGGACATCCTGCCGCCTCAGGCCGGACGGATCGAGCGTCTCAGGCGAGACATGCTCGATTTATTCGCCGTGCACGGGTACGAGCTTGTCATGCCGCCGCTGCTCGAATATATCGACTCTTTGCTTACCGGCACGGGACACGACCTCGACCTGCAGACGTTCAAGCTCGTGGATCAACTGTCGGGGCGAACGCTGGGATTACGTGCTGATATTGCGCCGCAGGTTGCACGCATCGACGCCCATTTGCTGAACCACACTGGTGTCACGCGGCTGTGCTACGCAGGCAGCGTGCTGCACACGCTTCCCAACGGCATGAACCGCACGCGCGAGCCGCTGCAGATAGGCGCGGAGATTTACGGGCACGCCGGGATCGAAAGCGATATCGAGATCCAGCGGCTCATGATGCGTGCGCTTGAAATCGCCGGTGCGCAGGATGTTTTTCTGGACATTGGGCATGTCGGAATATTTCGCAGCCTGGTACGCCGTGCACGCATCGACCGCGAGCTCGAATCGGAGCTTTTCCGTGCGATGCAGGCGAAAGACCTTCCGTGCATTCGCGAGCTCATTCGTAGGCTTCCGGCGCCGCTACGCGAAGGCCTCGCTGCACTGCCTGAGCTCTATGGCGGCCCCGAGGTATTGGAAGATGCTGCGCGCAGGCTGCCACGCCATCCGGAAATCAAGTCCGCTCTCGATAGCCTGAGAGCGCTCTCGGAGCAGTTGCGCGACGTGGCGCATCTACGATGCTTCGATCTCGCTGAGCTGCGCGGCTATCACTATCACAGCGGCGTCGTGTTTGCGGCTTACGCTCAAGGGCAGCCTTATGCCATAGCGTTGGGCGGGCGCTACGACGAAGTCGGCAAATCGTTCGGCCGCGCTCGACCCGCCACCGGCTTCAGCATGGACTTGCGTGAGCTGGCCGCATTCAGTCGTTCCGCGCACAGCGACACGGCATGCGTTGCCGCGCCTTATGCGCCAGAGGATGCGGTTTTGCAAAAACGAGTCGAGGCGCTGCGGGCGCGCGGCACGCCCGTACTGGTTGCTCTGCCGGGACACGACGGCGAACAGGGCGAAAGCAAGTGCGATCGCAGACTGGTGAAGCGCGGCGGTAAATGGCTTATCGAGAAGGTCGCTGCGTCTGGGCGCCGACGCGCATGATATTGCTGAGTTGTGCGCCCGCGGTCATGCTTGTGCAACGGCTGTTCTCGTGCGCGAACGTTGATTGCGGCACAGCGGCAAATGAGGTTTTATGACTAAGAACGTAGTGGTCGTCGGCACTCAATGGGGCGACGAAGGCAAAGGAAAAATCGTCGACTGGCTGACCGATCGGGCCCAAGGTGTCGTCCGCTTCCAGGGGGGACACAATGCTGGCCACACGCTGGTCATTGCCGGGCGCAAGACGGTCCTCCATCTGATCCCGTCCGGCATCTTGCGCGAGAAGGTGGCGTGCTATATCGGCAATGGCGTTGTCCTGTCTCCCCAGGCATTGATCGAAGAAGTCGAAATGCTCGAAGGCGTAGGGGTCGACGTGGCATCGCGGCTCAAGATCAGCGAAGCCTGTCCACTCATCCTGCCCCATCATGCCGCGGTCGACATTGCGCGTGAAGCGGCCAAAGGCGCAGCGAAAATCGGCACTACCGGCCGCGGAATTGGGCCGGCGTATGAGGACAAGGTCGCTCGACGCGCGATCCGCCTGCAGGACTTGTTTCATCGCGAGCGCTTCGCAGCGAAGCTGGGTGAAGTTCTCGAGTATCACAATTTCATGTTGAAGAATTATTACAAAGCCGCCACGGTAGACTTCCAGCGGACGCTCGACGATGTTCTAGCAATGGCGGAGCGCATCAGGCCGATGGTGGCGGACGTTCCGCGGCTTTTGTACGAAGCACAGCGGGCGGGTCACAATCTCCTTTTCGAAGGCGCTCAAGGTACGCTCCTGGATGTCGATCATGGAACGTATCCGTATGTCACCTCGAGCAATTGCGTAGCCGGTGCGGCTTCGCCCGGCGCGGGGATCGGTCCGAGCGGGCTACACTATGTGCTCGGTATCACCAAGGCGTACACGACACGCGTCGGGTCGGGCCCGTTCCCGACTGAGTTGGAGGATGATGTAGGCAAGCAGCTTGCAAGCCGCGGCAATGAGTTCGGTTCGACCACGGGTCGGCCGCGACGCTGCGGCTGGTTCGACGCTGCCGCACTCAAGCGCTCGATTCAGATCAACGGTGTGTCAGGCCTATGCGTGACCAAGCTCGACGTGCTCGACGGCATGGAAGAGGTGCGCCTCGGCATCGGTTATCGCTGCCACGGCAGTCAAAGCGATATCCTGCCGTTCGGCGCGGAAATGCTGGCGGAGTGCGAACCCGTTTACGAGACGTTGCCAGGCTGGAGCGGGAGCACGGTGGGCCTCACGCATTTCAGCGAGTTGCCCACGCCCGCCCAGAACTATCTCAACCGCATCGAGAAAGTCTGCGACGTGCCGATCGCCCTGATCTCGACCGGAGCAGACCGCAACCAGACGATTGTTCGGCAACACCCGTTCGATTGAATGATGCGTGATGAAGCAAGCACAGGACATCGGTGCCGCGCGCGGGCCAGCGAGGCACGCTCCGATCTGAGCAGACGATGAACGACGAACGGAAGTTCATTCCGCATTCATCATTCAAGCTTCTAAAGGAGTGGTGCCGAGGAAGGGACTCGAACCCCCACGATGTTGCCATCGCTAGCACCTGAAGCTAGTGCGTCTACCAATTCCGCCACCTCGGCGTGACGGCGAATTTTAACCGAACACGTTCACGGATACAAATGAAGCAGCAGAGAAAAAGAGCGGCGCCGCCGCGTCGCGTAGCACGCTCCGCTACCAAAATCGGAGGGCGCTCGGGCGATCCTCATTACGAGCGCGAACGCGCGAAGTATGACGATCCATTACCGAGTCGCGAATACATACTCGAGGTTCTGTACGAGCAAGGCGTCCCGGTACCCGAGGATGAGCTCGCGGCGCTGCTCGAACTCAAGTCGACCGAGCGCATTGCGTTCGAGCGTCGGCTCGCCGCCATGGAGCGCGACGGCGAGATCATACGCAACCGACGAAACGCGATCTGCGTCGCTTCCAAAATCGACCTGATACGCGGGGTCGTACAGGGCCATTCCGAAGGGTATGGCTTTCTGGTGCGTGAAGATGGTGTCAGGCCGGATCTGTTTCTGAGTTACAACGAAATGCGCAAGGTGCTGCATGGCGATCGCGTCATGGCGCGGATCGGCGCGATCGACCGCCGGGGCCGCCCCGAGGGCAAGATCGTGGAAGTGCTCGACCGTGTGCAACAGCGCATCGTCGGGCGGCTGCGCAGCGAACACGGGGTGATGATGGTCGTTCCCGAAGACAAGCGCATCAACCGCGATTTTCTGATTCCCGCGGACGCAGCCGGGGGCGCTACCGCAGGTCAGGTCGTAACCGTCGAGATCGTGGTGCAACCTGCAAAACACGTGCAGCCGGTCGCTCGAGTGGTGGAAGTGTTGGGCAATTACGCCGATCCGGGCATGGAGATCGAGATCGCGCTGCGCAAGCATGCGCTCCCCCACGTCTTTCCCCGCGAGGTCGAGCGCTCGTGCGAGCTTTTCCCCGCAGGTGTCACTGACGCCGATCGGGAAGGGCGTATCGACGTGCGCGATCTGCCGCTCGTAACGATCGATGGTGAAACTGCGAGGGATTTCGACGACGCGGTGTATTGCGAGCCGCTCCAGGCGAAGCGCGGACGCGCTAAAGGCGGGTTTCGACTGGTTGTTGCGATTGCGGACGTGAGCCATTACGTGACTCATGGTGACGAGCTCGATCGCGAAGCACACGCTCGAGGTAATTCGGTGTATTTCCCTCGACGCGTGATTCCGATGCTGCCCGAGCGCCTCTCGAACGACCTGTGCTCTCTCAATCCGGAGGTCGAGCGATTGTGCATGGTCTGCGATATGGAGATCGAGGCCGATGGTGAATTCAAGGACTATAAATTCTACCCAGCGGTGATGTTCTCGCATGCACGGCTCACCTATACGACGGTCGCACAGATCATAGACGAGCCCGAAGGTGACGCCGCACAGCGCCACCGCAAGCTCGGGCCGCACATCGACAATCTTTACCGCCTGTTCAAGGTGCTCGCTCAGGCGCGCGGCAAGCGGGGCGCCATCGATTTCGAAACGATCGAAACTCAGATCATTTTCGACGAGCAGGGCAAGATCGCGCGCATCGTTCCCGTGCGGCGCAATGACGCGCATCGCGTGATCGAGGAGTGCATGCTCGCTGCCAACGTCTGCACCTCCGACTTTCTGCGCAAACGCAAGCAGCCCATGCTATACCGAGTCCACGAAGGACCGACGCCCGAGAAGCTCTCGGCGCTGCGCGAGTTTCTCAAAGGCTTCGGTCTCACGCTTTCGGGCGGCGATACGCCCACGGCGAAGGATTACGCGAAGCTCCTGGACCGCGTCAAGGACCGACCAGACGCCCAGCTTCTGCAGACCGTCATGCTGCGCTCGTTGCAGCAGGCGGTATATAGCCCTGAGAATGCCGGCCATTTTGGTCTCGCCTACGAGTCCTACACGCACTTTACCTCGCCGATACGCCGCTATCCTGATCTGCTCATACACCGCGGCATCAAGGCGGCATTGAAGCGCGAGCGCTATAACCCCGGCGATTGGCATGCGCTCGGCGCTCACTGCTCTATGACGGAACGTCGTGCAGATGAGGCCACGCGCGACGTCACCAACTGGCTGAAGTGTTACTACATGCGTGACAAAGTCGGCGACGCATTCATGGGCAGCATCAGCGGCGTTGCAGCCTTCGGCGTCTTCGTCGCCCTCGATGACTTGTACGTTGAAGGGCTGCTGCACATTTCGGAGCTCGGCAAGGACTACTACCACTTCGATCCGATCAAGCATGAGTTGATGGGTGAGCGCACGAAACAGCGTTACAGACTCGGTGACAGGGTCCGGGTGAAAGTGGTGCGGGTGGATCTGGATACGACAAAAATCGACTTTGTGCTCGCGTAAGCCTTGGGGCCTAAGACGCGCGAACAAGTTCACCTGCATGCACACTGATGATGCCTTAGCAGTTGCGGCTCACGGCTCCAGGGCTGAACGTGACGCGAGCGTGTATGTCTGAAACTCGCATCATCTATGGTTTTCACGCCGTCACGAGCCGGCTGCGACAGAGTGTGAGCAGCATCAAGGAGCTTTACCTGGATTCCGCTCGCGAAGACCGGCGCGCTCAGGACCTCATCAAGACGGCCGAGAGCTGCGGCGCGCGTGTCATTCGCGTCGACGAGAAACGCCTCGACGGCCTGACGCATCACGCCCGTCATCAAGGCGTTGCGGCCAGAATCGAGATTGCGCGCCTGCCTACGCACATCGACGACGTGCTCGATACGCTCGAGGAGCCTGCGTTACTGCTTATCCTCGACGGGGTGACCGACCCGCATAACCTCGGGGCATGTCTGCGTGTGGCTGACGCCATGGGCGTGCACGCGGTGGTAGCGCCGAAAGACCGCGCGGTGGGAATCAATGCCACAGTATCCAAGGTGGCGAGCGGTGCGGCGGAAACGGTTCCTTATATTGCGGTGACGAATCTCGCTCGGGCGATGCGCGAGTTGAAGGACCGTGGCATCTGGATCGTGGGTGCGGATCAACGCGCGGAGCAGGATCTGCACGCTGTTGCCCTGAAAGGTGCTCTGGCCTGGGTTTTGGGCGCGGAGGGGGAGGGGATGCGGCGGTTGACGCGCGAGCATTGCGATCACCTGGTGCGCGTTCCAATGCTGGGGACCGTCGAAAGTCTGAACGTGTCCGTCTCTGCAGGCATCTGTCTCGCCGAAACACGTCGACAGCGGCGTACGGCCCCCTGACGGGCAGCCCGCGCTGTCCGCCGTCTCGCAGCCGTGCCCGCCCGCAAGAGCCATAACGGTTTGATTTTTATCATCACCTGCGTATAATGCGCGCCTTCGGTCGAACGCCCGTTCTGGTTCGGCCGCGTCTCCGCAGCCATCGCGGAGGATGTCGCCGCGACGTCGTGGCGATCCGCCGCTCTTAGCGGCTTTCATGTCCTTGCCTCACCGTCTGCGCATGACGGGAGGTACATCCAAAAGGAGCCTGCTTGATGCGACATTACGAAGTCGTTTTCATCGTTCATCCGGATCAGAGCGAGCAGGTGCCCGCGATGGTAGACCGGTATCGGCAAATGGTGACCAGCCGCAATGGGCGCATTCATCGCCTCGAAGACTGGGGCCGCCGTCAGCTCGCGTATCCGATAGAAAAGATCCACAAGGCGCACTACGTGCTGATGAACATCGAGTGCGACAATGAAACGCTGTCCGAGCTCGAACATGCCTTCAAGTTCAATGATGCCGTTCTTCGGCATCTGACCGTTCAAATGACCGACGCGGTCACGGCGCCTTCACCGATGATGAAGGAAGAAAAATCCCGGTCGATGCCGACGAGCGACGAAGCAGCAAAAGCAGCCGCAGCGGCCGCTGCTGCACCCGCACCTGCATCTACTGCACCCGCACCTGCATCTGCTGCACCTGCACCGGCACCTGCGCAGCCGACGCCGGCTTAAGTGGAGCTCAACGCAGTTACTCTCGTGGGCGTTCTCGCGCACGTAGAGCCGCTGCGTCACACTCCGGCAGGGCTGCCGTTGCTTCAGTTCAAGCTTGCGCACAAGTCGCTCCAGATCGAGGCGGGCTACAAGCGCCAGGTCGAATGCGAAGTGAACTGCGTGGCGCTCGGGGAAGCCGCCACGCAGATGGCTCGGCTGAAGGCGGGGGCGGAGATCAGTGCTACGGGATTCCTGAATCGCAAGAACCGCATGAGCGTGCAGCTGGTGTTGCACGCAACCCAAACCGAACTTTTGAAGGATACGAATCATGGCAATGATGAGCAGAGCCGCCCGGGCTAGGGCGAAGGCAAAGGCAAAGCTTAAAGGCAAAGGAAAAGACAAGCGCGGCGGTGCGTTATTCCGCCGCCGCAAATTCTGCCGCTTCACCGCTGAAGGCATCAAGCAGGTCGATTACAAGGACGTCGGGATTCTCAAGGATTTCATCAACGAGAACGGCAAGATCATTCCGGCGCGGATCACCGGAACGAAGGCGCGCTACCAGCGTCAGCTGTCAGTCGCGATCAAGCGCGCGCGTTATCTCGCGCTGCTGCCTTACACCGACGTGCACTGAGGAGAGCGCGATGCAGATCATACTGCTGGAGAAAGTAACGAATCTGGGCGGGCTCGGCGACGTCGTCAAGGTGCGCGATGGATTTGCGCGCAACTACCTGATCCCGCAAGGCAAGGCGAAGCGCGCGACGCGCGAAAACCTCGCGCAGTTCGAACAGCGCCGCGCCGAGTTGGAGCAAGCGCAGGCCGCGCACCTCACCGAGGCCCAGAGCAGAGCGGCAAAGCTCGACGGACTCGCCGTGCAGATCACGCAGAAAGCCGGTGTCGACGGAAAGCTCTTCGGCTCTGTCACCAATGCGGACGTCGCCGAAGCGTTGAAGCAGCAAGGCTACGATGTGGCGAAATCGGCGGTTCGGATGCCGCAGGGTCCTTTGAAGAACGTAGGCGAGTATCCGCTGAAGATCGCGCTGCACACCGACGTCGTCGTGACGGTCAACGTGTCGGTGCTCGGCGAACAGTAAGTCGCAGCATACAAACGCAATTCGCGTGCGATAAAAAATAGGGCTGGCGACAGCCCTTTTTTTTAGGTAGATTGGTCTGCTTCGCGCGGACTTGCATTCCGCTACGCGTGAGTCGACACAATCACCGATAAAGAGCTCTTATCGTACTGATGGCACAAGCTGTAAGTTCGATCGTCAGGGACGCACAAGTAGAGGCTGCGCGCGTTCCCCCTCAGTCGATCGAGGCCGAGCAATCGGTGCTCGGCGGCCTTCTGCTCGACAACGCCGCGTGGGACCGCATTGCCGATATCATCAATGAAGCGGATTTCTACCGCTCGGACCACCGGGCGATATTCAGGCACATCGCCAAGCTCATCGAAGAGAACAAGCCGGCCGATGCGCTGACGGTTGCGGAAAACCTCGATCGCAGCGGCAAGCTGAACGATGTCGGCGGCCAAGCCTACATTGGCTCCCTTGCTCTCAACACGCCGAGCGCGGCAAACATACGTCGCTACGCAGAAATCGTGCGAGAGCGCTCGATCATGCGAAATCTCGCAGCGATCGGCACCGAAATCGCGGACTCCGCTTATACCCCATCCGGCAAGGATGCCAGTCTGCTGATCGATGAGGCCGAAGCGAAGATCTTTCAAATCGCCGAGGCGCGCTCGAAAGCGCGGCAGGGTTTCATCAAGATCGATCCGTTGCTCACCGAAACAGTCGAGCGGATCGATATGCTCTACAGCCGCGAGAACAAGAGCGAGGTGATCGGTGTGTCGACCGGCTTCGTCGATCTCGATCGTATGACATCCGGCCTGCAACCGGGCGAGCTGATCATTGTCGCAGGCCGCCCGTCGATGGGCAAGACCACACTCGTCATGAACATGGCGGAGCACGTTACGCTCGCCGAGAAGAAATCAGTTGCCGTATTCAGTATGGAGATGTCGGGTCCACAGCTCGCGATGCGGATGATCGGTTCCGTCGGTCGTGTCGATCAGCACGAGCTCCGCACCGGCACCTTCAAGGAAGACGACTGGAGCAAGCTGGTCGACGCGGTGGGCAAGCTGAACGAAGCGCAGATGTACATCGACGATACGGCCGGGCTCAACGTGCTCGAAGTGCGTTCGCGCGCGCGACGCTTGCACCGGCAATGCGGCGGTCTGGCGATGGTCGTCATTGATTATCTTCAGCTTATGTCTGGAACAGGGCATGGGGGACAGGAAAACCGTGCGACTGAAATCGCCGAAATTTCGCGATCGCTGAAGAGCCTGGCCAAAGAGCTCAAGGTGCCCGTGATCGCGCTCTCTCAGCTCAACCGCAGTGTCGATTCGCGTCAGGACAAGCGCCCCATGATGTCCGACCTACGCGAATCCGGCGCGATCGAGCAGGATGCCGATCTGATCCTGTTTATTTACCGCGACGAAGTCTACAACCCCGATTCGCCTCGCAAGGGCATTTCCGAGATCATCATTGCGAAACAGCGCAACGGCCCCGTCGGCAAAATCGATCTGACCTTCCTCGGCAAATTCACACGATTCGAGAATTACGCTGGCGGCGATCGTTTCTGACACGCTCGAGTGAAGGCGCTGCGCTGCGCGTTCTTTTCATCTGCAATTGACGCGCATCGCTGGGCAATAAGGTTTTCGCAACTTCGTGCGCGCTCGCGCGATCCACTCGACTCGAGCCGACTCGGCCGGCTGAGGTTCTGCTGACCCTATCACGCTCGGCTCTCGCAAATAGCGCCACTCTCGACGTACACCTTTGATATCATGGGTCAATTTGACTGTATCGCGCTTGGCGCGCATCGATTCATGATATGACCAAATCCCGTCGTGAGGTGCAGGAGCGTATCGCCGAGGAGGAAAACGCCGAGGCGCGCTACCGCGCCACGTTTCACCAAGCCGCGATAGGGATCATTCACACCAGCCCTGACGGCACGCTCATCGAAGCGAATATCGCGTTCTGCTCCATGCTCGGCTATGGCCGCAGGGAAATGTTGCGCATGCATTTGTCCGATGTGCTTTCGTCCGATGCGCACAGCGCACTCGGTGGTGCTGCGGGTCAGGACGGCTATGCTGCGCGCCAACTCGCGCGCAATATCAAACTACACTCGCGCACCGAACAATATCGGCACAAGGACGGAGGCGTCGTATGGGGTCATCGAACCGTGTCGCTCGCCTCGGACGCGGCGGGCAAAGCCTACCTCATACACTTCATCCAGAATGTCACCGAGCGCAAGCGCGCCGAAGAAGTTCAGCGGCAAAGCGACCTGCGCTATCAACGGACTCTCGAGTCTGCGCTTGATTGCATCGTCACGACGGACCATCAGGGCCGTATCGTCGAATTCAATCCGATGGCTGAGCGGGTGTTCGGCTATGGCCGTGCGGATGTGCTGGGCCGCAAGTTGTCCGAGGTCCTCGTGCCACCGCGGCTACGTAAGCGACACGAAGTGAGCATGGAACGGCTGCTCTCGAACGACCAGCAATCGATGCTGAACCGCCGCATCGAGACGATAGCGTTGCGTGCGGATGGTACGACCATACCCGTAGAGCTGATGATGCAGCGGATCACGGACACTGACCCGCCCCTCTTTACCGGTTTTCTGCGCGATATCAGCGAGCGCAAGGATGCCGAAGCGAAAATATTGCGGCTCAACCGGCTTTACCGGACATTGAGCCAGACAAGCGCCCTGATCGTTCGCACTGCAGACCGCCACAGCCTGTTCCAGGGTATATGCCAGATTGCCCAGCAGCACGGCGGTTTCGTGATGCCTTGGGTCGGTCTCCTCGATCCTGAGAGCCGCATGGTCCGGCTCGAAGCCTATGTTGACGACGACGCGCTGAGCGCGGTCCCGCTCGCGGTCGACGCGAACGTCGCCGCCGGACGGGGACCTGCCGCGACTGCCATACGGGAGGCCCGCATCGTGATCTGCAATGATGTGGACGCAGCGAGCGACGTATTGTGGCGCGAACGTCATCATCGAGACGGCATCCGCTCACTCGCGGCTTTGCCGCTGATGATCGGAGGCCAGGTGATCGGCATTTTCATGCTCAGATCGTCGGTCGCCGGTTACTTCAACCACGACATCGCTCAATTGCTGCAGGAGATGGTGGCCGAGCTTTCGTTTGCACTCGATCGCCTGCATCTGGAAGGCAAGCACCTCGAAGCGCTCACGGCGCTGCGCGAGAGCGATGAGCGATTCCGCCAGCTCGCAGAAAATATCCCTCAAATGTTCTGGTTGGCTGAGCCCAGCCTGGAGACGGCTCTTTACGTGAGCCCCGCGTACGAAACATTGACCGGACTCCGCACGAGCGGTGCGCAAGGGCGTCACGAGAACTGGCTCACTTGCGTGCACGAAGACGACCGCGAAAGAATCGTCCAGGCTCGCCGCGACCGGACCCGCCTCGGAACCTACAACGTTGACTATCGCATCAGGGATGCTTCAGGCAGTGTGCGCTGGGTTAACGATCGCGCTTTTCCGATCCGCGACAATACCGGCAAAGTTTGTCGCGTGGCCGGAATCGTTTCAGACATAACGGAGGCGCGCGCCGCCCAGGAACGCCTGGCGCACCTTGCGCATTACGATCAGCTCACGAACCTTCCCAACCGCAGCGTTTTTTACGAGCGTCTGACGCATGGCATCGTCCAGGCGTCCCGCAACAGCTGGACACTCGGTGTCATGTTCATCGACCTCGACCGGTTCAAAACGGTGAATGACACCATGGGGCATAGCATGGGCGATGCGCTGCTGCGTCAAGTGGCTGCTCGCCTTCTCGAGTGCGTGCGCGGGGAGGATACGGTCAGCCGTTTGAGCGGCGATGAATTCGCCATCGTGCTGGCGCGTCTCGCGGATGTCGAAGATGCAGGTGTGGTTGCGACCAAGATACTCGAGCGGCTGAAGCACCCTTTCACGGTGCAGGGTGTCGAGGTCGTCGCGTCCGCGAGTGTCGGCATCACGCTTTATCCGGCAGACGCAGACAGCGCCGATCTGCTGATGCGCAATGCGGATGTCGCCATGTATAACGCGAAATCGCGTGGACGTGACAACTACCGCTTTTTTACTGCGGAAATGAATTCGCGCGCCCTCACCAAAATGAAGCTCGAATCGAGCTTGCGCGGCGCGCTGGAGCGCGAAGAGTTCTTATTGCATTTTCAGCCCAAGATCAGGCTCGACTGCGGAAGCATTTGCGGGTTCGAAGCGCTTATACGCTGGCAGCCTGCGAGCGGCCCAATGGTTGCGCCCGGCGATTTCATACCTGTATTGGAAGACACGGGTCTGATCACGGCGGTGGGCGAGTGGGTAGTGCAGGAGGCTTGTGCGCAGATTTCCGCGTGGCGCAGCGCGGGTCTTGCGCCCGTACCGATAGCGCTCAATCTTTCGGCGCGGCAGTTGAGACATCCTGGCTTTCCCGAAGCCGTTGCCAGAATGATGGCGAAGCACGACGTGCCAGGTTGTCTGCTCGAGGTGGAAATCACGGAGAGCTCGCTGATGGATAACCCGGAAGAGGCGCAGAAAACACTCGCACAGTTGAAAGCGCTCGGCGTGAGTCTGGCGATCGACGATTTCGGTACAGGTTATTCAAGCCTGAGTTATCTCAAGCGCTATCCATTCGACACGCTCAAAATTGACCGTTCCTTCGTGCACGATATTCCCGCAGATGCGGACGATGCGACCATTGCGCGCACCGTAATCGCGCTCGGACATAGCCTCGGGTTGGCGGTTGTGGCGGAGGGTGTCGAGACGGCAGACCAGCTCGCGTTCCTGCTCGAGAACGGCTGCGATCACGCGCAGGGTTTCTTGTTTGCGAAGCCCATGGCGGCAGAGGCCTCGACTCGTCTGCTCGCCAGCGGTAGCGTGTTCACAATCGCTCGGCTTTCCGAACACGCCGGGTAGTCGACCGATCTCGAAAATCATCACACCGGCGTATTCGAGGGGTGAGTGTAAATCATGGAACATTTGACATTCCCGGGATGTGTGTCGATACTTGATCGGTATCCTGGGGAGCCTGAGAACGAATGACGAACCTGGCGGTGAATACAACGATACTAAAGACGGTCCCCCTTTTTTCGCTGTTCTCCGATCACGAACTGGCCACGCTGTTTCCCGCCATCCAGCATCGCAGCTATCCGCGCCATTCATTCATGTTGCGGGCAGGTGAGAAGACCGACGCGCTCTATATCATCCTGTCAGGCAAAGCGAAGGTCGTGATCGACGACGGCGACGGCCGCGAAGTCACACTGACTACGATTGGACCCAGCGAATTCTTCGGCGAGATGAGTCTCATAGACGAGAAGCCGCGGTCCGCGAGCGTCGAAGCACTCGAGGCATGTGAGGTCCTCTATATTTCCAAGCCGGCCTTCATGGCGTGCCTCAAGGATAACTTCGAGGCAGCGATGCTCATTCTGAGGAATGTCGTCGCCCGCTTACGCGAAGCTGATCGTAAGATCGCGAGCCTCGCTCTGATGGACGTGCACGGGCGCGTGGCGAGGCTGCTGATGGACCTTGCTCGCGATGTCAATGGCATCTGGGTCGTCGACACGGGCTCGGAAGAAATGGCGCGAATGGTCGGAGCCTCACGAGAAATGGTGAGCAGGGTGCTAAAAGAGATGCGCGACGGTGGCCTGATCCGGCGAGACAAGCGGAAAATCATCGTCCTCGATCGTGCGTCCATGGATCAACGCGGTACCGTTCGGTAGCGTGAGCGCGGCAGGCCCGACGTCGGTCAGGCCGCCTAATTTTCTTGTCTCTATGTGCAGCGTCAGGTCATGGCGGTGAAGATCAATGCCGTCAGGCAGCGGCTGCGGGCAGGCCACACCGTAGTCGGTATCATCGTGTTCACCGCGAGTCCCATGGTGGTGGAAATCGCAGCCGCAAGCGGGCTCGACTTCGTGATACTCGACATGGAGCACAGCCCGCTCGATCTGGACCGCGCAGGCCATCTTATGCGCGCCGCAGATGCGGCAGGTATTACCCCCTTCGTTCGCATCCCCGGTGTAGACCGCGCGCTCATCAACAAGCTGCTCAATCTTGGCGCGGCGGGCATCGTTCTTCCGCACGCAAACAGTGTGAATTGTTCAGAGCTGCTGAAAGCGATGCGTTATGCACCCGAGGGTGAACGTGGCTCGTGTCAGATCACGCGGGCAGCTGGTTATGTCCGCGGGAACTGGGACGACTACGCGTCGATGGCAAACGAAGAAGTCATGGCTATTGCGCTGGTCGAAGACGCCGCAACGCTCGTAAATTTCGAGGCGTTTGCGGGGCTGGATGGCATCGATGCGTATTTCGTCGGGCCCACCGATCTGTCTATCGCTTTGGGTGTGCCTGGAGCGACCTTCGATGACAAAACGCTCGGGACCGCCCTGAATGAAGTCATTGCCGCGACGAAAAAGCATGGCAAATACGCGATGACGTTGATCGGCAACAAGCTCGAGCCCGGATACGCAACCCGTGTCGCACAGCGCGGCGTGCAGATCATCGTGCTCGGCACCGACGGCGACCTGTTCGCAAACGCGATTACCAGTTTTTCCTCATTGAAGTCCTAAGCCGGCCTCGGCCGGTGACCTTGTGCCGTAATTCATACAACGGCACTCAGGTCCTGTGGTATTTCCCATTGACGTTCCGAGGCGCCTGCCTGTGTAGGCAGGCGTGCGTGCAATGGAGACACCATGCGCTGCGTAAGTAACACATGCAAACCCTGCTTCAAGACATCTTGCCCCGACACGAGCGACAGACGTTGCAGTTACGTTGCGACCGCGCAGGTTCGAGCAAACGTATGAGAACGTTCAGAAGAGGGTGCAACTCGCTCAAGAGCCGAATCACCGGCTTCACTTTGCTCGAACTCGCGATCACGCTATCGATCGTAGCAGTGCTGGCCGGTGCCGTGTTGGTGCCTTTCGTTGCACAGATCGCGCAACGCAACACCGTTGCTACTGAGAGAACGCTCGAGCAGATCAAGGAGGCGCTGTTGGGCTATGCAACCGCTACAGGGCGCCTTCCTTGCCCAGCATCGGCAGCGAGCAATGGGGCCGAGGTTTTTGCCGCGGGTGGCAGCATCGCCAACGGCAACTGTGCGAGCTTCGTTGGTTTTCTACCGGCGGTAACGTTGGGCTTCACTCCAGTCGACAGCCAGGGTTTTGCGATCGATGGCTGGGGAACGCCCCAAAACCGCATACGGTATGCTGTCGCGAACCAGACCGTGAACGGGCCGGGCGGCGCGGTGGTAAATCCCTTCACGCGAACCAATGGAATGCGCAGCGCAACCGCAGCGGCACTCGCCGGCGCGACGCTGCTGTTTGTCTGCGGAAGCGGAGCGCCGTCCGCGGATCCGCTCGTGCATTGCGGTCCGGGCGCCGTAGGAACCGGGGGCTCCGTCATTCTCACGGCAAACGCGCCGATCGTCGTCTGGTCAGCGGGCGCCAATGCCGCGACAGGCGGAGTCAGCGTCGACGAAACACAGAATAACTTCACCGCGGACCGCACTTTTGTAAGCCACACGGCCACCACAGTGCCCGGCAACGAGTTCGACGACATCGTGACCTGGGTCGCCACAGGAAACCTTGTCAGCAGGATGGTGCTCGGGGGACAGCTGCCGTAGTCATCCAATTGGGGTTGGATCTGGTTTCCCTACCCATGCTCGAACCGCTCCCAGTCGCAATCTGACGTTCTGTTAGATTTGCCATTCACGCACGGCGCCTTTAATATTTGTTCCAAATTCCCGGCGCGAGGACCCCAACAACAAAGCCGGATCACGCCGATCGAGGCTTTCGCTCTGACAGAGTGCGAGCGAAGTGCGGCAGGGAGCGGGGGTGCAGAGCGGTCCGCTATTCGCCACGGATACGTTCCTGTGGGCCTTGGCAGCGATATGCCAGGTTCATCGTCGCCCCTTTGCCCCCAGTTTGATCCTGCAGCAGTTTCCTCCACCCTACGGTCCGTCATCGCTTCAGGAAGCTGCAGCGGCCCTGAAGCTGAAGAGCGGTTTTCGCGCGGCGAATGCGTCGGAATTCGAGTCGCTTCCAGCACCTTTCCTGGCAGTGCTGAACCCCGCACACGGTCGAGCACCTTCAGACTGAGAGCAGCGACTCGGAGCGCAGCGGGCTTGCCGTGGTGCTGCAATCCGACGCGACAAAGGTCTGCTATCTAAAGGAGAAGAGCAACGCGCCAAGCACGGTAGCGATCGCCGATTTCGATCTTCAGTACGCCGGCTTGGTTCTTCTGTGCACACCGCAAACCGCCCAAGCCGCCAGTGAAGACCCGTTACGGGCACTGTCTGAACAGTTCGGCTTCAGATGGTTCATCCCCGAGCTCATCAGATATCGAACCATCTGGCGCGATGTCTTGATCGCCTCATTCATGATTCAGGTGGTGGCACTCGCCGCACCCCTGTGCACGCAGGTCATCATCGACAAAGTGGTCGTTCATCAGACCGTCAATACGCCGATCATCATCGGATTTGCGCTGGCCATTTTCGTCGTCTTCAATGCGGCAATGAGCTGGGTACGGCAGTACCTTGTACTGCCCACCGGCAATCGCGTCGACTCCGCGCTCGGTACTCGTGCATTCGAGCATCTTCTGTCGCTGCCCATGCGCTATTTCGAAAACCGTCCGACTGGAGTGCTCGTCGCACGCCTTCACGGCATCGAAACGATTCGAGAGTTTGTGAGTGGTGCAGCGATGTCACTGCTGCTCGACTTGCCATTCCTGTTCATCTTTCTCGGCATCATGTTCTACTACAGTACGCTGCTGACGCTCATTACCCTTGGTGTCATGGCAGTGATAATCGCGCTCAGCTTAGGTATCGTGCCGGCAATCCGCGATCGCTTGAATCAGCAATTCTTGCTCGGTGCGCGCAACGCCGCGTTCCTGACCGAATATGTGTCAGGTATGGAAACAGTCAAGTCCCTGCAAATGGAGCCACAGCTGCGAGGTCGGTTCGGCGGCTACCTCGCCAGCTACCTCGACGCGGGGCTCAAGACGCGGCAGCTATCCAATACCTACAACGTAGCGGCTACGACGTTCGAACAGGCGTTGACGTTCGCGACGCTCGGGATCGGGGCATGGCTGGTCATGCAAAACGACGGCTTTACGATCGGTATGCTGGTCGCTTATCAGATGCTGGCGAGTCGGCTGTCGCAGCCGATGTTGAGACTCGTCGCGCTATGGCAGGAATTCCAGCAAGCGGTCATCGCTGTCAGGCGTCTGGGTGACATCATGAATGCGCCGGCCGAACCCTACTCAATCGTGCCAACGCGCTCGGGTGTGGCAGGTGCATCGATTGAAGTCACGGAGGGCCAGTCCGTGCGCGAAGGGGAGGTTCTCGTACGTATGGACACCCGCCTCGCGGACGCAGATCTACGCGCTCTGCAGGCGGAGCTCGCGCGTAAGCGGTTGCAATTGCGTCGCATCGACGCCGATCAGCGACACCATGCTGCAGCGCGCCGGCGATGATCCGCCCGAGATGGCCCGGCAAGTCGAGGCGCAATTGCTAGCACACCGGCAGGCGTACCTCGACTCGCTAGGCGCCGAGGAGGCGTTGCGAGCGCGCGCAGAGCACGATCTCGGTAGTGCCGCCGAGATCGAAGCCAAACTTACCCAGACCGCACCGATCTATCGCGAGCAGGAAAAAGCATGGGATCAGCTGGCAAGAGAAGGCTATGCGGGCCGATTGCTCGCTCTCGATCGCCAGCGCATCCGCATCGAAGTGGAACAGGAGTTGAAGGCGCAAACCCGCAACATCGAAAGTCTCAGAGCGACTATCACTCAGGCTGAAAAGAGAATTGCTCAAATACAGTCGAACTATCGGCAGCAGCTGCATAACGAACGCGGCGAGGCTGAAGCGGCGTACCACAAACTTCAGCAGGAGTGGGACAAACAGCGGCATCGCCACGCGCTGCTCGAGTTGAAGGCGCCGCAGAGCGGTATCGTTAAGGATTTGGCGACTCACACGCCGGGCACTGTCCTTGCGCCGGGCACGATCGTGCTCA
>JAQGNH010000431.1 GCA_028291945.1 Betaproteobacteria bacterium | reverse complement strand
ATCGAGCGTTACCAGAACAATCTTCGGGACGAGCGCGACGGCGCGGCCCTCTATGCGGCGCTCGCTGCGGCTGAAGCCGATCCGGTGCGCAAGGATCTTTTTCTGCAGCTCTCACAGGCTGAAGCCGAGCACGCCAACGTGTGGAAACAGAAGCTCGATGCGGCGGGCGTGCACGATGCGCAATATGTGCCGAGCTTCAGAACGCGTTTGCTCATGCGGCTCGCGCGCAGATTCGGTCCGAGGTTCGTGCTGCCCGCGATTGCGGCCGGAGAGTTTGCGGATCGCAACAAGTACGCAGGGCAGGCCGACGCCAGTGCGTTATCTTCCGATGAGCACGGTCATGCAGCAGTGGTTCAGGCCGCATCGGCCGGCGTGCGTTCGAAAGGCATGCAAGGGACAGATATTGCGAACGCCGAGCCCTGGCATCGACGGGGCTCCGGCAACGAACTGCGTGCGGCCGTGCTGGGCGCGAACGATGGACTGGTATCCAATTTCTGTCTGCTGATGGGCGTCGCAGGAGCTGGCGTGCCGACGAACACGGTGCTGTTGACCGGGCTTGCAGGCTTGATCGCAGGTGCTACCTCGATGGCGCTGGGTGAATGGTTGTCCGTCACCAACGCCCGGGAGCTCGCACGCACTCAGATCGCGCGGGAAAAAGAAGAGATAGAACAAACACCCGAAGCGGAACAGAAGGAGCTCGCGTTGATCTTTCAGGCAAAAGGCCTGAACAGAGCCGACGCGCAGAGAGTCGCGGCGGACGTGATGCGCGACAAAGAGTCCGCTCTGGACACGCTCGTGCGTGAGGAGCTCGGTATCGATCCTGCCGAGATGGGCGGAAATCCCTGGAGCGCTGCAGGTTTTTCGTTTGCGTTGTTTACTGCGGGCGCCATCTTTCCGGTGCTGCCATTCCTGCTGACGAAAGGGACATCGGCGATCGCGTTCAGTATCGGTTTGAGCGCGCTCGCGTTGGCCGCGATCGGCGTCGTGACTTCGCTCTTCAATGGGCGCAGCCCGTGGTTCTCGGCGACTCGACAAGTGGTGATTGGATGCGCCGCGGCAGGTGTTACCTACGCCGTGGGTGCACTGCTCGGCGTGTCTTTGTCATGAGATTGTTTAGGGCCAGCACCTAGTGCGAGGCGGCTCTAGTTGCCGAAAAAGAGCTCCTGCTCCTCGGGCAGGAGCTTTGTCAAACGCGTGTGCAGTTCAATACTGACGCATCGGTGCGTAGTGCTTCTCGTCTTGCAATTTTCGCTTTCAATGAGGTGCGCTTGCCTTTGTAAGTTGTAGCTGTCTGCGCGGACGTTCATTCGTTTCGAGACCGATTATCGTTTGTAATATCGTTCCTCCTGCTCGTCGCGCCGGCGGTGCTAACGTGCGCCGTCGCCAAATCGATCGATGAGAGGCAAGCCGTGTCCGAATATGTAAGGAACATCTGGAGCGGAATGTCGCTCGGCGCCCGCGGAGCGATGGCTCGGACAAACTGGCTCGTCGTCGTCCGTAATAGTGGCATCGTGGTCCTGATCGTTGGCGCTATCTGGGTTTATGCGGTGCTCAACCGCTACGAATATCTTCAGACCCGCGAATATAGTCAAGGTGAGTACAGCCTCCTGCGTTTCGACCGCTTGCGGGGACGTCTGGAGGAGTGTGTCGTACCAGGTATCGATGGCAGCTATCGAGACCCGAGCCGGGATGAGGCGATATGCCTTACATATCGTGCGAACACGACTCCCGCGGAGCGCAATCACGACTGACGCTGACCGAATACACGTAATTCGGCGAACTCCTTGGTCCGTTCTTCACCGCTGCGGTACCAGCTTACTTGTCCAAGTGCTGTCGCACCGTCTCATGATGTAAACGCATTACCGGCCGGTGGTTCCGAACGGCTTTAGACGGCTCAGATAAGCACCGGTTGCCACGGGATACGTAAGTCGGAGCATCGATGATTTTTTGCCAGGTCAAAACCCGGCAGCGATGCAGTGACAGTCGCCTCGGCGTCGTGCTCTCACTCCGGATTGAATCCACTAAGCCGAGCGAGAGCGTCATTTGAAACAGGGCATGAGCCCGCGATCCAAGTCCCCAGTCGTTAACAATCGCACCCTTTCCGCGGATCGGGCAATTTGTCACGGAGTAAACAGTGGCAATTGTGCATAGTTACGCGCACCAAATTCCACCAACCAGTGCAGAGGCGGCGCGCGCTTCAACGAGAGGGCCACTATGACAAATCAGACGCTCTACGAGATCCTGGAGGTAAGGCAAACGGCCACGCAGGAGACTATTCGCGCGTCATGGGAGCGGCTATCCGTCAAATGGGATCCGACCTGCCCACATAACACCAATCGCGAGGCCCGCACGCGATACGCTGCGATGACGGACGCTTATCTGGTATTAGGTAATCCACAGAAACGTGCAGCCTACGATCGAAAGCTTACCGCACCCACGCAGGCTCCAGTCCAGAAGACTTCCAAGAACGTACCTGCCATTGAACCCGTGCAGCCGCGTACTGCTTCTCTGCAAGCCAGGCCAAGCGAAGAGGTCAAGCCACGTAACCCGTCTCGACAACCGAAGCGCACGGTTGCTGTGCCGCCTCAGCAATCGAGACCGAGGTTCTCATTAGTCGCGGGATTGTTCGTTGCGCTCGCGATGGGTGGCTATTACTACAATGGTCAACGCGTGCAGACTTCGATCGCAGTGGCAAAAGCCGCAACGTCCGGTTCAGAAGCCGAAGCGAACGAAGCCGAGGTCCAAACGACACGCGAGCTCGCTCAGCTCCAGCAGCAGCGCGAAGCTACTCTCGCCGGGGCTGGCGCGAACAAACGCGTTGAAGAAACGCGGGCTCGGGCAGGCGTGGAACGCGAACACACCTCGAACATGCACGCAGCTGTCAAACAACAGCGGGAACCGCCCGTCGAGATGGCTGCTGGACCTAGGGAGCTGGACGCATCGGTCCTCAAACTCTCTGAGCACCGCGGCCGTCTGGAATCCCTCGCCCTAGTATTGGACACGGAATTGGCCGGCCATCAACGAACCAGCACGCCACAGACGCAAAGGGTGTCGAACCGATAGCGAGCAGGGTGCGGCGTTCGCTCCTAATCAGTCGATCTTTGCGCCGCTCAGCTCGTTGAGTCTGGCGTACCTGTTCTAATCGGACTCGCGGGGCAACGCGAACTGTCGCGTATCATGAACACCGGATCGAGCGACAGGTTGTTCAACTTCGTCGCAACCTCGGGAAGATCGAGCGCCTTCTCGATTCCACCGCTGAGCCTGTCGATGACGCCTTTGCTGGTTCCCGCGGGCACAAACGCCCCGACCCAAGCTGTCAGTCAATAATCGGGGCGCCAGGTTCCGCGAGCGTCGGAGCATCGGGAAGCTGTCTGATGCGCGTGGTCGCAATCACCGCCAACACACGCATACGCTTATCTGCAAGCAGACGTGTGACTGCGGCCGTGCTCGCGAGCATGGCCTGTGTCTCTCCCGCATAGCCGCCGCGTTCGTTGCGACGACGTGTAGTATGCCGTCATTGGCTATGGCTGCCAGCAAATAGGCCGAACGGCTGCTGCAGTCTCGCCACCGCGGAGGCCAGACTGGGAACTGTTATGCAAAGTGAATATTACGACATCTCGGTTCGACTGATTATTGCGCTTGGCATTGGCGCGATGATCGGCCTGGAAAGGAGCTATCACGGCCGTCCGGCCGGCTTCCGTACTCACAGCCTCGTTTGCTTGGCTTCAAGTCTGCTGATGCTTGTCACCGTGTACGAAGGTCAATGGTTCACGCCTCAGAGCATGCAGCGCGTCGTCGTCGATCCTACACGGATGGCGCAAGGCATCATGACTGGCATCGGCTTTCTCGGGGCCGGCGTCATAATGAAAGAGGGACTATCGGTAAGAGGTCTTACAACCGCGGCATCCATCTGGATCACCGCGGCGATTGGAATATTGACCGGTATCGGGTTTTATTTACCCGCCGCCGTCGCCACCGCGCTCACGCTCGGGACATTGTCTATGTTCCGGTGGATCGAAGCCCGAATGCCGGCGCACTCCTACGCCCATCACATGGTGCGGTTTGGCAAGGATGCGTCGATGCCGGTAACGGAGCTACGGCAGCTCATCGCCGATCACGGGTTTTCGATTGCGAATCTGAGTTATTACAAGACTGGCGACGGACAATATCTCGAGTACCGCATGGTGATCCGCACGCGCGAAATCGACAATCAGCGGCGGCTTTCAGAGACTCTGTCCAACCTCGATAAAGTGCTGGAATTTCAGATTGCGCCCACCGGGGATTGACC
>JAQGNH010000425.1 GCA_028291945.1 Betaproteobacteria bacterium | reverse complement strand
GCACTCGCCCGCAACACGGCGGGCGTGCAGCTCCCTCAACACGCCATGCCGGACATGACGGCATCGACGCCGAGATCGCGCAGACGCCCCGGGAGCGCGGCAAGCGCCGCTTTCTCGTTGCCGCCGTGCGTGCTGCCGAAAGTGCGCCAGCTCACGAACTTGATTCCGGGATAGCGCTTCTTCAAGCCCTCTTCGAGGTGCGCGAACACGACGTCGCCCTTGAAGAGCTCGTCCCAGAGCTGAGCGACCGTCTTGCCTTCAAGCGTATCGAGGCGCGGCGCGAGCTCACGCGTCAGTTGCTGCCGCGGCGAGCGCGGCCAGTAGGCTTCGTAGTAGCCGTCGTGGGTTTTCTGGGACATTCGAGATTCCTCCGGAAAGTTTTACGGCGAGCACGTATCGGTGCTCGCGCTCGACGATTCGTACTTCGAGCCGGCAACTCGGCGTGACGCTGCCGGTCAGCTGCGTCCACAAAGTGCGAAGTTAGCACGATCCGACGGAAACAATCTGCGCGCATGACGAGCTCATTTGCAAGCGCACATTCCCGAGACGCGCTCTCCTATTTCCGCGTACACCATTTCGACGATGGCAATGAACTCGCCGGGCTCGGCGGTCCGCCAGGGTCTCGACAGCCGCCGCACGGGAAAATTCTTGTAAACATGCATACGTCCAGCGTTTCGCCCGTGACGCGCGGCTGAAACACGTACGCCTCGGCGGACACATATGGCACGTTGATGTTTTTTGCAATGACGTGTGTTTTTTCGAGGTACGTGAAAGCATCGATGCTCGCGACGCCAGTGAAAAACCACTTCTGCCATTTTGTTCCATACCTCCGCTCAAGACGAGAGATGTGTTCGGCCGCCTCTATAAACGAGATACCAGGCATAGAGAACACTGTTCGAAGCGGTATGCTGCTGCCCTCATAAGTAGGATCAACGATATGCAGCGAGTCTGACAGCACACCGCCTAGCGACGCGCTTATTCTGATTACCCGGTCGACCACTCCGTCGTTGTTGAGGTCAATGCGTGTCTCGACGAGACCGCCGTCGAAATCTCCTCTATCAACATTCCTCGCTGACTCCCATTCGGCAAAACGAAGAGTTGGCGCAAGTTCAGTGCGCTTTTTCTGCTGGTCTCTTGAATTGAGCAGCCCCTCTACGGCTTTGCATAATCTGTTGTTGTTACTCAAGAGCAGACGGAACGTTCCCGGTCTTCCGTCGCCGTTTTGCGCGCAAACTTCGCCGACCAGCGCGAGCGACAGAATTAACGAGCTTAGCAACGCGCCGGAAGACAGACCGGCAGCATGAGATTTATTTTTTATGGCCAGGAATGTCATCTTTAGTTGCACGGAGGTTTGAATGCAAATCGAGTGACGCGTGGTACCACCCCGCTCACTTGCGTCTATATTTGGAAACTTTTCGCGGCTGATCATACGTCGCCTCGACAGGCAAAGTCGACCCATAAGCGGCAAGGTTCGCGTTCATGTAACCTGACCTCACAAGCGAAATAAACTAGGGAGCTGCAAATACCGAGGGGCGTGAGATGAGCGAAGCCAACGTGGTGCGATTCGAAGTGGAGGACGGCATCGGTGTGATCACGGTCGACAACCCGCCGGTGAACGCGCTTGGACCCGGTGTGCGCGAAGGAATCATCGAAGGCGTCGAGCGGGGCATCGCCGACCCCAACGTCAGCGCCATGGTGCTGATCGGAGCGGGCCGCAGTTTCATCGCAGGTGCGGACATCCGGCAGTTCGGGAAGCCTCGTCCGCAGCCCGTGCGTCGCAGCACCGACGTGCTCGACGACAGTACGAAACCCGTCGTCGCGGCGATCCACGGCTATGCGCTGGGCGGAGGCCTCGAGCACGCGCTCTCCTGCAATTACCGGATCGCCGTACCGAGCGCGAAGGTCGGCCTGCCCGAAGTCCTCATCGGCGTCCTGCCGGGCGGCGGGGGCACGCAGCGGTTGCCGCGGTTAATCGGCCCCAAGGCAGCTATGGAGATGATCGTGAGCGGACGTCACGTGCCGGCAGCAGAGGCGAAGGCGCTCGGCATCATCGACGAAATCGTGGACGAAAAAGATCTGCGCGGCGCCGCCATCCGCTATGCGAAGAACATAGCCACGAAACGGCCACTCCCGCGCGTGCGGGACAAGACCGACCGCATTACAGAAGCGAAGGCAGATCCCGGCATGTTCGACGCGATGCGCAAGTCGATCGCACGCAAGGCGCGCAATCAGAAGGCACCGTATCACTGCATCGCGTGCGTGGAGGCGGCAACGACGCAGCCGTTCGACGAAGGCATCCAGACCGAGCGCCGGCTCTTCGCCGAGCTCGAGAACTCAGACGAAGCGAAGGCGCTGCGCTACGCGTTCTTCGCCGAGCGCGAGGTCGCGAAGATTCCCGGCGCGCCCAAGGATCTCAAGCCGCCGCGCGTCAAGACTGCGGCGGTCATCGGTGCCGGCACGATGGGCGGCGGCATCGCGATGTGTTTCGCCGATTCCGGCATTCCCGTGAAAGTCCTCGAAGCCACGCGCGAGGCGCTCGACAAGGGCATGCAGCGCGTGCGCGACAACTACGCGGTCAGCGTCAAGCGCGGCAGCATCACGCAGGCCGACATGGACAAGCGCCTCCCGCTCATCCAGCCGGTGCAGCGCTACGAGGACATCGCCGACTGCGACGTCGTCATCGAGGCGGTGTTCGAGCGCGTTGACGTGAAGAAGGACGTGTTCGCGAAACTCGACGCGGTGATGAAGCCGGGCGCGCTGCTGCTCACCAATTCTTCGGCGATCGACACGGACATCATGGCGGACATGACGAAGCGGCCGCAGGACGTCGCCGGCGCGCACTTCTTCGCGCCCGCCAACGTCATGAAGCTGTGCGAAGT
>JAQGNH010000401.1 GCA_028291945.1 Betaproteobacteria bacterium | reverse complement strand
GCTGCCACCCGAATGGCTCGCGCGTGGTGCGCGCGGGATCATGACGACGTATCCCACCCGTATCGTGCAGGGAATCATGACTGGAGTTGGTTTTCTGGGTGCCGGTGTGATTATCAAAGAAGGTTTTATAGTCCGCGGGCTCACAACAGCCGCTTCGATCTGGGCAACTGCTGCAGTAGGAATACTTATAGGCTCGGGGCTGTTCATTCCGGGGATAGTCGCCGGACTGTTGACGGTGGGCGTGCTCTCGCTGTTCAGAGCCCTCGAAGACCGTGTCCCCACACAACGATATGTCCACGTGCAGATTGGCTTTCCGCGCAGCTCGGTGTTGCCAGAAACAGCGCTTCGCGAATTGCTCAAGGAACATGACTTCCGGATCGCCGAACTGTCATACGATCTGGACGAGACCATCGGATGCTTTATGTACGAGATGATCTTGTGGACACACAGCGAGGAAAGCATCCGGCGACTGGCGCAGGATCTAAGAGAGCTACCATCGGTCAACCGGTGTCGGATCTCACCCAGCAAGGACTGACGCGTCCAAGCATGAATGACGTCATTCAATCGATCTCGGAGTTTAATGCGGGTCGAGACCCCGAGCGGCTTGAGCTCAAGTTCAAGGCGATGCGGGCAAATCCGTTCTCGTTCCTCCGGGCAACCTGTCATTTGTTCTATCAACAACTGCCCGACGCCCGCGTGCTGCGGCACGCACCCATCACGTGCGTGTGTGGTGATCTTCACCTTGAGAATTTCGGGAGTTACAAGGGCGACAATCGGTTGGTTTACTTCGATGTGAATGATTTTGATGAAGCCGCCTTGGCTCCGTGTACGTGGGACCTCGTTCGCTTTCTATCGAGTGTTTTGGTCGGCGCGGAGAGCCTTCACGTGCCTCGAGGAGAAGCGATTACGTTGTGCGATCTATTCCTTGAAAGTTATGCGGGCGCACTTCGGCGAGGAAAGGCACAATGGATCGAGCGCGACACTGCTCACGGAATGATAAAGGAACTGCTCGACCGGCTCCGCAATCGCATGCGGCCCGCTTGGCTCGATCGGCGCACAGAGGTGAAGGACAAAAGGAGACTGATTCGACTCGATGGGAAGAGAGCGCTGGCAGCATCGGACATGCAACACCATCAGATCAGGCAGTTCATGCAAGCGTTTGCCGATCAGCAGTCCAATCCGAAATTCTTCAAAGTCTTGGATGTGGCGCGTCGTGTTGCGGGGACGGGAAGCCTGGGTGTGCGGCGTTATGTCATTTTGGTGGAGGGCAAAGGATCTCCAGACGGCAATTACCTGCTCGACCTGAAGGAAGCGCTACCCTCATCGATGATGCCCCAAGTAACAGTCAAACAGCCCCGGTGGAGTACAGAAGCGGAGCGGATTGCCGCGGTCCAGCATCGCATGCAGGCCGTGTCGCCGGCCTTTCTTAGCCCAGTGAAGCTCGCGCGGAGGTCGTACCTCCTGCGTGGCCTGCAGCCTGCGGAGGATCGCGTCGACCTTCGTGCATGGAATGGAGAACTGACTCGCCTACAAGGCGTCATCAGAGTGATGGGAGAGCTGACCGCGTGGGCACAGCTGCGCAGCGGTGGGCGGGACAGGACGGCCATTGCCGACGACTTCATCGAGTTCGGCGGACAACCCAAGTGGACAACGCGTCTCCGAAAGGTCGCGGAGCATTGTGCCGACCAAGTACAACGAGATTGGAAACTGTTCACCAAAGCCTATGACGATGGTGCATTCCGATTGTAGCCGAAGCTCTTTTAATCTCATCGCACACGAAGTCGTGTTCGACAGCTTGCATGGCCTCAAGAGGCTCAGGAAAGTAGGCGGCTCGGCCTGCTTGGCCAGTGGACGTGTTTGGCACCCTCGATGTCCGGATCGAGCGCCAGAATACCTTCATGATTTTAGCGTCAAGTTGCTGCCGGAGTATGCCGGCATGACGATCTCAGCGATCAGCTTTGCGGACCGCCAGCGTCCTTGATCAACTGACGCCACTGCTTGATTTCTTCGCGCACCTGCTTTCCGAACTGCTCCGGCGAGCTCGGCGCTGCTTCATAACCTAGCTGCGCGAATCGCCCGCGTACGTCGGGGGCCTCAAGCGAGGCAATAATGTGCTGATTGAGCACGCTCACCAGTTGCTGTGAAGCGCCGCGCGGCATGAGCACGCCGTACCAGTTGACCGCCTCATATCCGGGTAACCCGGACTCGCCGATCGTGGGCAACTCCGGAAACATCGCGGAGCGCTGCGCACTGGGGGTCCCGAGTGCCTTGAGCTTGCCCGATTTCACATGAGGGAGGGCTGGACCGAGCGGCGCAACCATGAGTTGGACTTCCCCCGCCAGCAGCGCCGCGATCGAAGCCCCCGCTCCCTTATAGGTTACTTCGGTAATCTGGACGCCAGCCATGCTCTTCAGCAATTCGGCCGCCAGAAAAGTGATGCTTCCCGATCCATTAGAGGCGTAGTTCAACGTATTCGGGTTCGCCTTCGCCAGTGCAATCAGTTCCTTCACGGTTGTCGCACGCACTGACGGATTCGCGACGAGCAGGAGCGGAGCGGACGCAATCGAAGCCACTGGCGCGAAGTCGCGGACCGAGTCATAAGGCAGCTTGCGGTATATAGCGGCGCTTATAGCGAACGCGGACGTCGCGAATAACGTGGTATAGCCGTCACTCGCCGCGTTGGCGACGACGGCGGTGCCGATCGTGCTGCCCGCCCCCGGTCTGTTGTCGATGACGAACTGCTGGCCGGTCGCTTCTGTCAGTTTGTAGCCGATGATGCGCGCCACGGTGTCGCCGCCGCCAGGTGGAAACGGAACAACGAAACGCACCGGCCTGGTCGGATATCCGCCGGGATGCGCCTTGTTCTCTGCCGCGAGTACGTGCCACGTCGAGCACGCGGAAAAACAGAGCAGTGCTCGAGCAGCCATCAAGCGCATGAGCTCACGCTTCGCGAATAGTGCGGGTTTGCGGCATGCCCGCCCCGATATACACGTCTTGAGGACCAGGCCCTCCGCACACGAGAACGTGGAATTCATCCGGCGAGCTACAGCGCCAGACTGTTTTGCCATCACAACGTCCCGCGTGACGCTCCATCTCCACGAAAGACTCGGCGAAGTAGCTGACGGGCAAGCGCGCGAATTTCCAGAGACGCTCCTGGATATCGCGTTTGGTGAGTCCGCCCTCGTAGAGCGACCTCGCATGATTCACGCCCAGCATCAGCATGGCCCCATCGCCTGCTCCGAACATCGGCGGCATTTGCGAAGCGATGTGTCGGATAATTTCGTCGGCGCCCTGCCCTTCGCCCCCAGAAATGTTGTGATAGTTCGCGGCCCGAAATACCGTGACTGTGCTCTCTTCGTACTTGAAGCCACGCTCGACATGTAGCGGCGTCCACGGATTATCCTCTTCGTTCTCACCGCACACATACGAATAGCGCAGGGGCGAGCTGAAGCTGGATTTCGAGTACACGCCCGGCAGCGCACCGCCTACATTGTTTAAAATCAGGCGCACTGCACGGCCGATCGTCGCGTTCGCGCGCCAGCCGGGCCCGAGACAGCCGATCCCCGAGTTGATGTCCAGCCTTTTTCTGACCGGCCCGTTTATCACCAGCAGCGGGCACATGGGGTTGGTCGTGACCTGCATCAACTCAAGCGAAAAATTGGGATCACTCAGTCCCTCGATAGCCGCAAGGATGACTGGCATGTACTCCGGCCTGCATCCCGCCATGATCGCGTTAACTGCAATGACTTCCACGGTGGCTTCGCCTTTGCGCGGCGGCAGTATGCCGATAATTTCTTCGCGTGCCCTGCCTGATGCGGCCACGAACTCCTGTACTCCGGCTGCGGTGGCTGGAATTATCGGCAGACCGTCCGTCCATCCGTTCTCATATGCATGCTCGTATGCGCGCGAGAGGAGTTGCTCGACAGAATCGGCTTCGAGAACGACGTGTGCTGGCGGCATGCGGCCTCCTAAATCGGAACTGAAGAACGCACGATACCTGCCGGGCGGATCTGCTCTGAGGCGACGCCCTTAATCCTGCGCACGATCTCGCTTGGCGGCAACGTCAGCCCATCTATGATCGTCGGCAGCATCGCCTCCACGCGTGCCTTCAGCGCTTCAGGATCCAGTTGGCGGATCGGATTGGGTGTCTCGGCGATAACCGCGAACGGACAGCCTTGCGTCGACGCCATGCGCCGTCCGAATTGCTTAAACATGTCCGTCGCGATCATGACGGTCGGGACGCCGCGCTTTTCCATCGCTGGGGTGACGTGGCTACACCACGTCGTGCACGAACCTCAATCGCCGGTGGCGGTGATGACCGCGTCGACGCGACGCGCCAAGTCATCGAGCTGAGCGTCCATTCCGTCAAGAAGTCGGCCTTTCTTCACCGGCACTTCACGCGTGGGCTGCTCCAGTACGATTTCGGCAACCCCGCACCGCTCCTTCAGCACTTCTCCCAGCGCTTTCAACAAGTCGAACGCCGAAGGACGCCAATTGGGCAGCAGACCAATTACCCTGCCTTCGAGGGTATCCAGGCGCGTGGCAAGACTGTCGGCGCCTACGATCTCGTCTCGATATACGGGCAGCGGGGTGAGCATTTCCAGAGTCAGCAACATATAACATCTTCCTTTGAAGTCAAATCGATCGATTGGTCAGGACGTCGCGCTATTCACGAAGCTCACAGAATGTTCACGCAACATCAAGGTTCCACAGAAAACGGTCTACCAACGGACAAGCTCAGCTATCCTGATCTTTTATAACTCGCACGGCCGCGTGATTACTGTCGTGGTCACACATGCCGTTGATGCGGACCCGCTTGCTTCCGTTACGCAGACCCGTTTCTTTACGTCTCGTCACGTCGATCTCCCCTCGGCGTGATCGCTCGCGTGGAAGGCTGCGTGTGCCCGCCTTCCATCACCATGAGGCGGTTTCGCGAAGCATCGCCGCACACGATGATGTGAAGGATATCCGGACTGGAGAGCACACGCACGAGATCGTCTGGCGCGCCCGCGAACTCGGGCGGATACACCCCGGCTTGCGCGCGCTCGCGTGCAGTCGTTCGCATGGTGGCCGTATACCTGAGCACCCAGTCGAAATCCTGCAGCGGCATGCGCGCATGCTCATGCACGTAACGCTGGACGTCCCGCTTGGAGTAGCCCGCGGCCGCGATCGACTTAGCGACCGGCGGCGACATGAGCACCGTGATCATGACGTTTTCAGCCTCGGGGCCGATCGCAGGGAAATTGAAGAGCCGCGTCTTCTTCGTGATTTCCCGGCAGATCAAATCGAGCGCGACGTGTGCTCCACTCCGATCGGGCGTGTCATACGGAGCCGGTGAAGCGCCCCAGTTGTTCGTGACGCCGATCGTCACCGCGCTCGTTCCGTGTGCAAAGCCCTGTCCGACGTGAAAAGGCTCCCACGGGCTTTCATCTTCAAGCTCCGCGAGCGTGAACGCGAGCGGGTAACCGAATGTTCCCATGTAGCTCGCGCCGGGGCGGAAGCCTGCGATGTTGCGGACGATCAATCCGATTGCGCGGCCGATCGCAGGGTTCGGCCCGCGTGAAATGAGCTGCGGACCCGCTTCGATGCCGAGCGTCTTCGCGATCGGGCCGTTCACGAGCACGTAGGGAATGATGCCGGACGAGCTTCCGATGTTGTTGAGATTGCACTTCTCGTCGGCGAGCGCTTCGACCGCCGCGATGAGGAGCGGCATGTGTTCGGGCTGGCAGCCCGCCATGACAGCATTGGCTGCGATGTTTCGCGGTGTTGCGCGCAAGTTCGCCGAAGGCAGGACGGCGATCTCCTCGTGCGGCGAGCGTGCAGTGTGCTGAAGGAATTGCTCGACGCGCTCGATCGTGGGCGGCACGAATGGGAGGCCATCGGTCCAGTCTTTCGAGCGGAAGTAGCGATCGATGTCATCCGGCGTTCCGCTGCAGGCGGTTTCCAGTGTATCCAACGTTGCCGCGGTCTTGCGCGAGCTTGCCTTGGTCCCGGCGCGCGTGAGCGCATCGACGATACGATCGACCAGACCGCCTGCGATGTTTTGCCTGATGATTTCGGCGTCGTGTATGCCGAGTGGTCCGGGATATTCCGCAATGCTCAACCCTTGGGCGCCGGCCGCTTTACCGGTGAATTTAGCGAGCGCCGAGAAACCGGTGGTCGTGACGACGACGCTCGGGATGCCTGCCTTCTCGGTCTCCGCTGCCGGCCGCGCCGCGGCCGGGGCACACGTTCCTCAGGCGCCGTTGCCCGAGATGACGGCATGGCAGCCCTTCTCTCTCACCCTGGCCGCGATCTCGCGTGCGAGCTCCCGCTGGCGCGCCGGGTTATCGGTGCCCGGCGCATGAGGAAACTCGGTGTAGGGGATGATCCTGATGCCGGGGTATTTCTCTTTGAGCAGCGCGCGAATGATCGGGAACGTCACGTCGCCCTTGAACACGCCGTTCCAGATTTCGCCAATGGTCTTGCCCTCGAGACTATCGAGTCGGGGGGCCGCGTCCATGTGCTTCACGGCCTCCAGACCCTCCGGGCTCACGACGTGCAGCGTTTCCATACATTTTCCTATTCGAGGGTGACCTTCAGGTCTCTGATGAGCTTGGTCCAGCGATCCGTATCCACTTTGATGAATTGCGCGAACTCCACCGGAGTGCTGCCCACGCCATCGAGCCCGAGCATCGTGAACCGCTCCACGACAGACTTCAGTTTCAGCAACTTCACGATTTCCGCGTGCACGCGATCGATGACCTCAGGCGGTGTGCCCGCGGGCGCGAGTATTCCGGCCATGCCGCTCGCGGTGAAGCCGGGGTAGCCCATCTCGGCGATAGTCGGCACGTCGGGTACGCTCGTCGAGCGTTGAACGCTCGATACGCCGAGCGCACGCAACCGGCCGGACTTTACGTAAGGCAGCGCCGAAGGGATGGTGTTGAACGAGACCATCACCTCACCGGCAAGCAACGCCTGCGCGGATTGTCCGCCGCTCCTGTACGGTACGTGCGTGAGCTCCGTCCCCGTCGCGCGCTTGAGGAGCTCCATCCCGAGATGCGAGCTCGCGCCCTGCCCGCCCGAACCGTAATTGATCTGCCCCGGCCGCGCTTTCGCGAGTTTGACGAACTGCGGAAACGACTTCACCGGGAGCGACGGATGGATCACCAGCAGGTTGGGCAGCGTCGCGACGAGGCTGATCGGCGCGAAGTCTTTGATGCTGTCGTAGGGAAGCTTCGGATACAGGCCCGGGTTGGCAGTGTGCCCCGAGTTCACCATCAGCAGCGTGTATCCATCCGGCGGAGATTTCGCGGCGACCTCCGTTCCGACCACGCCGTTCGCACCCGGCCGATTGTCGATGACGACGCGCTGCTTGAGTCCTTCGGAGAACTCCTGGACTATAGCGCGCGCGCTGACATCGGTGCCGCCGCCCGGTGCGAAACCGACAACCAGACGCACGGGCTTCGACGGATAAGCTTGCGCGTACGTGTTCAGCGCCGGCGAGAGCAGCAGGGCCGTGCACGCGACCGACCAGAAAATCCGCATGACCGATGCCAACCGCAGCGTTACACCGGGACTGTGCCGTCAACCGTAATGCGGTGCATGAGCCGCCGGTGTTTCGGCCATCGATAGTCGAATGAGGCGAGATGCTGCACCGTGCAGTTATCCCACATGAGGAGGTCGCGCACACGCCAGCGGTGCACGTGACGAAAACGCGGATCGGTGGTGTGGTCGGCGAGCTCGTCGATCAGCATGAGCGCCTCGTCTTGCGGCATGCCTTCGATGCCTTCGCACTCGCCCTTGCTCACGTAAAGACACTTGCGTCCGGTATGCGGGTGGGTGCGAGCGACCGGATGCAGCACCGCGGGCTGCTGCTTGCGCAGCGCCTGATCTTGCTGGCCGGTGCCGGTGCGCGCGCGCCGGCCTGCGACCTGGTGGATCGCGCGCAGCTTGGCGATCCGCTGCTGTTTTTCCGTCGGCAGGCTGTCGTGCGCATCGGCCGCGCTCGAAAACAGCGTATCGCCCAGCGTTACGCCGTCTTCCATGGGAACTTCGAGCGCGTAGAGCATGGTCGCGCGCGGCGGCCGCGCGGTGTACGACATATCCGTGTGCCACACGCTGCCCGCGTCGGCATGCCCGATATCGCGCCCGTTCTCCTTGATGTTCGAGACAAACATGATTTCCGGGTACTTGGGATGGGCGTAGTGCGTAAGAAATATCCGCTCCACCTCGCCGAACCGCCGCGCAAACGCGATGAGCTGCGGCTCGGTCAGGTGCTGATCGCGAAAGCAGAGCACCGCGTGCTTGTTGAAAGCGGCCTCGACACGGCCGAACTCGGCCTCCGACAAGGGCTGCGCGAGCTCCACCCTGTGAATTTCAGCGCCGATGACATTCTGAGATGGCACGATTTCCATAATTGAAGCCCTTTCCGATACGATTGTTGTGTTACTCCGGCTTGGCGCCGGTCGTGCGGATGACCTTGCCGAGCTTCTCGATCTCGCTCTGGAAGTAGGCCGCGAAGCTCTCCTGTGTACCGCCGGCGATCTCGAACCCGCCTTTCTGCAGCTGCTCCTTCACGTCAGGCATCGCCAGCAGCTTGTTCACCGTTGCATTGAGCTTCGTCGCGACCGCAGCGGGCGTCCCGCGAGGAGCGAAGATTCCATACCACGTCTCGAACTCGAAGCCCTTGATGCCGGCTTCTTCGAGCGTGGGAAGCTCGGGGAACACCGGCCAGCGCTGGGCGCCAGTCACCCCCAGCGCACGAAGCTTGCCGCTTTTGATGAAGCTGATCGTTCCTGGCGCAGCCGCGATGCTCACCTGCGCTTCGCCGGAGAGGATCGCTGCAATCGCCGGCGCCGTACCCTTGTAAGGCACGTGCAGCATTTTGACGCCCGTCAGCATCTTGAAGTACTCGGTCGCGAGATATGAGGCGCCGCCGACGCCCGACGAGGCGTAGGAGATCTCATCGGGCCTCCGCTGCGCGAGCGCGACGAACTCCGCTGCGTTTTTCACCGGCATCGACGGGTGAATCACGAAGACATTCGGCGTAGAGCCCACGAGCACGATCGGGATGAAGTCCTTCAGCGTGTCGTATGGCAGCTTGGGGTACAGCGTGTGGTTCGCCGCGAGCGAGTTGACCTGCATAAGGATCGTGTAGCCATCGCCCGCCGCCCGGGCCGCGACCTCGGAGCCGATCACGGTGCCCGCCCCCGGCCGATTCTCGACGACAAACTGTTGACCCAGGAGCTGGGACAACTTGCCCGACGTGATCCGGGCGATTAGATCGGTACCCCCGCCCGGAGGGAACGGTACGATCATCCGCACCGGCTTGACAGGGTATTCCTGCGCAAGGCCTGCGCCAATCGGAAGCAGTGCAGCGAGCAGGACGATCGTGAAGCGCGACGCTCGCGCGAGCATAAAAAGATCTCCTCGTCATTTTGGCAGTTTCCCGGCCTCGATTCACCGGGAAGCTAACACTTGGTCGCTGCGGGCCCCACGCCTAAAATGGAATGCCTCATACGAATTTGGAATGGAGCACGGGTGAACCTTCGGCAGCTACAGTACATTTGCGAGATTGCAAAGCGCAAGGACCTCAGCATTTCAGCAGCCGCCGCGGCGCTTCACACTAACCAGCCGGGGATCAGCAAGCAGCTCAAGTTCCTCGAGGAGGAGCTCGGCGTCACGATTTTTGGACGCTCGCGCAATCGGCTGGTCGATATCACCGCGGAGGGCGAGCGCATCCTCGTCCATGCGCGCTCGATCTTGAGAGAGGCCGGCAGCATCAAAACGATCGGCCGCGAGCGCATGCTCGACAATGCGGGGCCGCTCATCATCGCGGTCACACACACGCAGGCGCGCTACGTCCTACCGAGCGTGGTCAAGAGCTTCGCAAAGCGTTACCCGAAGGTACGCATCACGATGCGCCACGCCGATCCCGCGCGTATCGCGGAAATGCTGACGTCAGGTGAGGCTGACCTCGGCGTCACCACGAACGAAGCGCCGGACGCTGCGAACCTCGTAGTGCTGCCGTTCCGGGAGTTCAGCCGTCTCGTCGTTGTCCCGCGCACACATCCGCTCGCGCGAAGCCGGCGGCTCACGCTGAAACAACTCGCTAAGCATGCGCTCGTTACCTATGAGCCCGCGTTTACCTCTCGAGACATAGTGCTCGATGCATTTCGCAAGGCAGGGCTCGAGCCCAAGGTAGTCATCAGCGCGATCGACGCAGACGTG
>JAQGNH010000392.1 GCA_028291945.1 Betaproteobacteria bacterium | reverse complement strand
CAGACCGCGCAGGAGCGCAAGACGTACCTCGACGCGCAGTCTACGGACTTGACCGAAGCAATGACGACGCTTGAAGACGCGATTCGCCGGATCGATCGGGAAACGCGTGAGCGCCTGCAAAGCACATTCGACGAGGTCAACGCCCATTTCGGTCGTATGTTTCCGGCGCTCTTCGGCGGCGGCAACGCCAAGCTCATATTGACCGGCGAGGAGATACTCGACAGCGGCGTGCAGGTGATCGCCCAGCCTCCCGGCAAGAAAAACAGCTCGATCCATCTGCTATCGGGCGGCGAAAAAGCGCTGACCGCGCTTTCGCTCGTCTTTTCGATGTTTCAGCTGAACCCGGCGCCGTTCTGTTTGCTCGACGAGGTGGATGCGCCGCTCGACGACTACAACACCCAGCGTTTTTGCGAACTCGTGCGCAAGATGTCCGACAACTCACAGTTTCTGTTCATCAGCCATAACAAAATCACGATGGAAATTGCGAATCAGTTGCTCGGCATCACCATGCAGGAGCCGGGCGTCTCCCGCGTGGTCGCCGTCGATATCGAAGAAGCGATGAAGCTCACCGAAGAGGTCGCAGCTTAAGGCTGGCAGGCGCCCTCATGAGCGATTTGCAGGCGAGCCTGCTGATCATCGGCGCAGTCGTGGTGGGTGGCGTCACGGCATTCAACTGGTTCCAGCAATGGCGGTTGCGCCGCAGGCTCGAGCAGGATTCCGGTGGCAAGCATGAAGATGTGCTGCGTGTGCAGGCTGCGGCCGAGCCTTCCCGGCGCGTAGAGCCCCAGCTTGATTCAGGCCGCTCTGCTCAACCCCATGAGGAGCCGACGCGCGCGCCTGAACCGCAGGCGGCGCGCGCCTCGCCGTTGAACGCGCCCAACGCAACCGTCATTCAGAATCTTCCCGAAGTGCCCGAATTCGATTCGCGAGTCGATTACATCGCAGCCATCGATGCAGTCGAGCCGATCAGTGCCGCCGGTCTTGCCGAGCTTCACACGAAAGCCGCGGCAGGCGGGCGCCGCTTTCGTGTCGCGGGCTTTAATCCCGAAATGAACGCTTGGGAAGAAGCGAGCCGCCTGAGCGGTGGACGCTATGCGCATATTAGAGTCGCAGTCCAGCTCGTGAGCCGCAAGGGTGTCGTCGAAGCGTCAGCGCTCAATGCGATCTGCGACGCAGTGCGCGCATGCGCCACCAAGTTTTCGGCGCTGGCGCATTGCCCCGACATCGACGCCGCGCTCAAGCGCGCCCAGGAGCTCGATGCCTACTGCGCCGAAGTCGATGTTGCTATCGGAGTGAACGTTGTGCCAGCGGCTGGCGCGAGCTTCGCGGGTACTCGCATCAGGGCCCTGGCCGAGAGTGCCGGGTTCAGCCTCGAACTCGATGGGCTGTTCCACTACCGGGACAAGGATCGCCAGACGCTGTTCACACTCGACAATCAGGATCCTGCGCCGTTCGTGCCCGAGCAGATGAAGCATCTGAACACGAGCGGCATCACCCTGGTGCTCGATGTGCCGCGCGTTGCGGATGGCAATGCTGCGCTTGATCTGATGTTGCGAACCGGCGCGCAACTCGCAAATGGATTGGGCGGCACCCTCGTGGATGACAACCGCGTCGCGTTGAGCGATAACGGCGTGCGGGTGATCCAGCAGCAGCTGCAGTCGATACACGGAAAGATGGAAGCCCGCGGCATGGCACCGGGCAGTGAGCGGACGCTGCGACTGTTCTCATGAACGTTCCGCGGGACGTGCGCGGCCGCGTCGCCGCGCTGCGCGAGGAAATCGAGCGGCACAATCATCAATATTACGCTCTGGACGCGCCCCTTGTGTCCGACGCCGAGTACGATGCGCTGTTTCGCGAGCTGCAGGAGCTCGAAGAGAAGTTTCCTGAGCTCGTAGTCCCGGAGTCGCCTACACAGCGTATCGGCACGCAACCTCAAGCCGAATTCGGAGACGTCAGGCACCGGCTGCCGATGCTCTCACTCGGAAATGCCTTCGATAACGAGGACGTCGTTGCTTTCGATCGGCGCGTGCGCGAGGCGCTCGATGTCGAGCAGGTCGAGTATGCGGCAGAACCCAAGTTCGACGGGCTCGCAATCAGCCTGACCTATGCTGACGGCGTTTTTGTCCGCGGCGCGACGCGTGGCGACGGCTACACGGGCGAAGATGTCACCGCCAACTTGCGCACGATACGTGCGATCCCCATGAGAATCGCCGCGAGGAAGGCGCCTGCGCTGCTCGAGGTACGCGGGGAGGTGCTCATGCTCAAGCGCGACTTCGAGGCGATGAACGCAGCCCAGCGCGCTAAGGCCGAGCGTGAGTTCGTCAATCCGCGCAACGCCGCCGCCGGATCGCTGAGACAGCTTGACACGCGCATTACTGCGTCCCGGCGTTTAACGTTTTATGCCTACGGCGTGGGTGCCGCGGAAGGCATTCCGGGCTTCACGAGGCACAGCGAGGTCCTGGATTATCTTGCCGCCAACTGGTTTCGCGTCGCAGCGGAAAGAGATGTCGTGACCGGCGTTGACGGATTGCTTTCTTACTATGGCAGGATCGGAACGCAGCGGATCGCGCTTCCCTACGATATCGACGGCGTGGTGTACAAGGTGAACGAGCTCGTGGCGCAGGAGCGTCTTGGCTTCGTGGCGCGCGCGCCGAGATTTGCCCTCGCTCACAAGTTTCCGGCTGAGGAAGCGACGAGCGAGGTCGTGTCCATCGAAGTGCAGGTCGGCCGCACTGGGGCGTTGACGCCGGTCGCGCGGCTCACGCCGGTGTTCGTGGGCGGCGTGACCGTGACCAACGCGACCTTGCATAACCTCGACCAGGTGCGTGCTAAGGACGTGCGTATCGGTGACACGGTGATCGTCAGGCGAGCGGGCGATGTCATTCCTGAAGTCGTGCGCGTCCTCGCTGAAAAGCGCCCAACCGATGCCCGTGAGTTTCACATGCCCGAGCAGTGCCCCGTGTGCGGCTCTGCGGTCGAGCGCATCGAAAGCGAAGCGGTATTTCGCTGTACCGGCGGGCTTTTCTGCGCAGCGCAGCGCAAGCAGGCGATCCGGCATTATGCGTCGCGACGGGCTATGGACATCGAAGGCGTCGGCGAGAAGCTCGTGGATCAGCTGGTCGAAAGTCAGATCGTGCATACGCCTGCGGATCTTTACCATCTGGACGTGCCCACGCTCGCCGCACTGGAACGCATGGCGGAGAAATCCGCGGCGAACGTGGTCGCCGCGATCGAACAGAGCAAGCACCGAACACTCGCCCGTCTGATTTACGCGCTCGGCATGCACCATGTGGGCGAGGAAGTTGCGAAAATTCTCGCTCAGTATTTTGGCTCCATTGACGGGCTGCTCAATGCCGACTGGGATGCACTGATTGCTGATAAGGAGCGGGTGCAGAAGGAGAATACGCGGCGTAGATCGCGAGATGAGGCGCTGCTCGAGCCGGTCCTGCCAGGCGTCGGTCCGGAGATCATGCAGAGCGTTGCGAATTTTCTTCGCCAGTCGCACAACCGCGAGGTCATTCGCGCTCTGCTCGATTCAGGGGTAACACCCGAGAGTCCACCGGCGCGGCCCCTGCGGCGTGGCAAGGTGGATGGCAGGACGTTCGTGTTGACCGGCGCATTGTCTAAGCTCAGCCGGGAAGAGGCCACCGCACGCATTGTCGCCGAAGGCGGTCGCGTGACTGGCAGCGTGTCAAAAAAAACCGATTATGTGGTGGTCGGCGCAGACCCGGGCAGCAAATACCAAAAAGCTCGCGAGCTCGGGGTCACGGTGCTAGAGGAACAGGACTTGCTAAACTTGCTCGGACAGTAAGATCTACGCCGCTCCTTCGCTACGCTTCGGGGGCGAAGACGCGCTTATGCGGCTACGGCCGCCGGGTACAATGACGCTACGGCGCTCCCACCCTCGCTCTGGGCGAAGGCCTGCTAAAGCGGTTACGGCCGCCGGATACAATCAACTCTACGCCACTGGTTTGGTATGGGCGCAGAGACGTGCTTATGCGGCGATGCCGCTAAATAGAAAGTTGGCTTGATGAACGAAGTGACGAAAGCAGTATTCCCAGTGGCGGGAATGGGAACGCGGTTCCTGCCGGCGACCAAGGCCAGTGCGAAGGAAATGATGCCGGTGGTCGACAAGCCTCTTATTCAGTATGCGGTTGAAGAAGCGGTCGCGGCCGGCATGACAGAGATGATTTTCATCACGGGACGCGGCAAGCGTGCGATCGAAGACCATTTCGACAAGGCGACGGAGCTCGAAGCAGAGCTGAGTCAGCGAGGCAAAACGGATTTGCTGCAGATCGTTCAGGAGATCATTCCCAGGAACGTGTCGTGCGTCTACGTGAGGCAGCCGCAGGCGCTCGGGCTCGGGCATGCGGTCCTGTGCGCCCTTCCCGTTGTCGGCGAGGAACCTTTTGCTGTCGTGCTTGCGGACGATCTGATCGATGCCCAAACGCCGGTGCTCTCGCAAATGACTTCGATCTACGGCCGCTGCGGCCGTTCGATCCTGGCAGTCCAAAACGTAGGCCGCGATGAAACCAAACGCTACGGCATCGTACGCGTTGAAGAGCAGTCGAAATCGCCGCATCGCATCGGTGGTATCGTCGAGAAACCGGATCCGGAGAAGGCGCCTTCCAGGCTCGGCGTGGTCGGTCGGTACATCCTGACGCCGCGCATCTTCCATCACCTTCAGCACCAGACGCCTGGGACGGGCGGAGAGATCCAGCTGACCGATGCGATTGCCGCACTGCTTGCGGACGAGGATGTGTTTGCGTACGAGTTCGAAGGTGTGCGCTACGATTGCGGGAGCAAGCTCGATTACCTCAAGGCCAATCTTGCGTTTGCCGTCAAGCATCCCGAAATAGGGGCCGAGTTTCGCGGCTATCTCAAATCAATGGGCTGCCGGGTTCCGGAATAGCGCGCAGCGTCATCCGTGCGCTGATATAGTTGGGCGCATCTTAGTAACGAACCGTTCGTCACATCAGCCATTGAAGGCGACGCCCGAACAAGCCTGGCGCATACTCGAAACGGCCGAAGAAGTCTGTTCCGCTGAATGCGTGGCTGCAGAGGTTACCCGAGTCGCGGCGGAAGTGAGCGCGAAGCTCAAGGACAGTCATCCGCTCGTGCTCGGCGTGATGCGCGGCAGTGTCATGTTCGCCGGACACTTGCTGCCGCAACTGCGTTTTCCGCTGCATTTCGATTATCTCGATGTGACGCGCTACGGTACGGCCACCGTGGGCGGTGAGATCACCTGGAAGGTGAGCCCAGGCACCGCTGTAGCCGGCCGGATCGTGCTCGTCGTCGATGATATTCTCGACGAAGGCCACACGCTCGCAGCCGTACGGCAGAAGCTCCTCGACGCAGGCGCGACGGAGTTTTACAGCGCCGTGTTCGCACAGAAGGACCTCGGACGTCCTAAACCGATCGTCGCGGACTTTGTCGGGATCACCGTTCCCAACAGGTACGTATTCGGCTTCGGAATGGACGTCTACGGCGCATGGCGGAACCTGCCCGCGATCTATGCGCTTCGAGATGAAATGATGACTGGTGAATGATGGATGCGGAAATGCGGAGGGTAAAATTTGCTGCCTGCCTGTTTGGCATTAGGGCCGTGAACGCGCGCGTCGCTCTCGTTCGCTATTCATCATTCATCGTTCATCATTTCGCATTCAAGAAGAAATGTTAGCCATCATCGGCGGCACCGGTCTCACGCAGCTTGCCAACCTCGATGTGGTACGGCGAGAAGTAGTGCGGACGCCTTATGGCGATCCTTCAGGCGCGATCACGTTCGGAACGATGCGCGGCGAGTCAGTGGCATTTCTGGCGCGGCACGGCTACGGGCATACGATACCGCCGCACAAGGTCAACTACAGGGCGAACATGTGGGCGCTCTCGCAGTACCCGGTTAAATATGTAGTCGCAGTTGCTTCGGTGGGCGGCATACGGGCCGACCTTACGCCGGGCACGCTCGCGATACCTGATCAGATCATCGATTACACGCACGGTCGCGAGTTCACGTATTTCAACGGCACCGATCGCAGCGTGGTACACGTCGATTTCACGCATCCCTATTGCGAGGCATTGCGGCAGCGCCTGCTGCAGGCGGCGAAACAGGCGGCAGAGCCGCTGCTCGAGGGCGGAACGTATGCGGCGAGCCAGGGCCCGCGGCTCGAAACCGCAGCGGAGATCAACCGCTTCGAGCGCGACGGGGCTGACATGGTGGGCATGACCGGTATGCCGGAAGCAGGTCTCGCACGCGAGCTTGGCCTTTGTTACGCAGCGATCGCGGTGGTCGTCAATCACGCCGCGGGGCGCGGTGACAGCGCGGCAGGCATCAAGCTGGCCGATATCAACACGGTGTCACGCGGAGCCCTTACCCGGGTGCACAAGATCCTCGACTACCTGGTGACGCTCGATGGCCGTTAGGCCCGTGTTGCGCATGGGCGATCCGCGTTTGCTGAACGTCGCACAGCGCGTTGAAGCATTCGACACGCCCGAGCTTCACGAGCTTGTTGGCGACATGCAGAACACCATGCGTGAGCTCAGTGGTGCGGGACTCGCGGCGCCGCAGATCGGCGTCGGGTTGCAGGTCGTTATCTTCGGTCTCGACTTCAACCCCCGCTATCCGGAAGCAGAACCGGTCCCGTATACCGTCTTGATCAATCCCGAGCTCGAGCCGATCGGCGATGAGATGGAGGAGGGCTGGGAAGGGTGCCTTTCCGTTCCTGGCATGCGCGGGGTCGTGCCGCGATACAAGCATTTGCGTTACCGCGGCGTCGATCCGTACGGAAAGCCGATCGACCGCACGGTGACCGACTTTCACGCGCGCGTGGTGCAGCATGAAGTCGATCATCTGCTGGGCATCCTGTACCCGATGCGGATACGCGATATGCGCACCTTTGGTTTCACCGCAGAGCTTTTCCCCGGCGAAGAAGTCGCCGACGATTAATGAAAGTCGCGTGACTCCGTCAGCAGTCTTCCCAGCAGCGGACTGTGATCGACTAGACGACGCGCGATGAGGTGGATCACTCCCCCTGCTTTCTGCATGTAGCCTTCCACGCCGAGCAGCCGCGCACCGAGCAGCTCTTTTCTCTGCCTCTCCACGAGATCGTTCCAGACAACGACGTTGGTATAACCCGTCTCGTCTTCGATCGTGACGAAAATGACGCCTTGCGCGGTTCCGGGGCGTTGTCGGCACGTGACAATACCTGCTGTCTTTGCCGGCCTTCCATCAGGCATCGCCTTGAGCTCTTCGGCACTCGCAAGGCGCATGCGTTGCAGACGCTTGCGCAGTAACGCAAGCGGATGGCGGCCCAGTGTCAGACCGAGGCTGCGATAGTCGGCGATGATGTTCTCGCCTTCGGTTGGAGTTTGGAGTAAGGGCAGCGATTCCTGCACGGGTGCATCGCGTAAGAGATGCGGCTCGCTTATTGCGCCCGCCACGGCCCAATGCGCATTGCGTCGATGCCCTGCGAGCATCGTGAGCGCGCCCGAGGCTGCAAGATGGGCCAGATCGCGGCGGTTCAGCGCGGCGCGCCGTGCGAGATCGCTGACGTCCTCGAATAAACCTTGTTTGCGTGCATCTTCGATACGCTCCGCCCCCACTTTCGTCATGTCTTTGATGATGCGTAAGCCGAGACGCACTGCCGGCTTGTTGTCGCCGGCGCGTTCGAGTGTGCAGTCCCACACGCTGATCGTGACGTCGACCGGACGCACTTCGACGCCATGGCGCTGCGCATCCTGAACGAGCACCGAAGGCGAGTAAAAGCCCATCGGCTGGCTGTTCAACAATGCAGCGAGAAAAGCCGCCGGCTCATAATGCTTGATCCATGCTGAGACATAAGCGAGTAGCGCGAAGCTTGCCGAATGCGATTCGGGAAATCCATATTCGCCGAATCCACAGATCTGGCTGAAGACACGCTCGGCAAATTCCTCGGTGTATCCATTCTTCAGCATGCCTTCGCGCAGCCTGCGCTCGAACGGCTCGAGCCCGCCTTTGCGTTTCCATGCGGCCATCGCGCGGCGTAGTTGATCCGCTTCGCCCGCAGTGAAATCAGCGGCGACCATCGCCAGTTCCATGACCTGCTCCTGGAAAATCGGCACGCCAAGCGTGCGCTCGAGCACTTTCCTGACGGCTTCCGACGGATAGCTCGTCGGTTCGAGACCCTGTTTGCGGCGCAGATAGGGATGCACCATGCCACCCTGAATGGGGCCCGGGCGCACGATTGCAATCTCGATGACGAGATCGTAGAACTCCGTGGGCTTCAGACGTGGCAGCATGGACATTTGCGCCCGCGACTCGATCTGGAACACGCCTATCGTATCGGCATGCTGGATCATCTCGAACACTTTAGGATCGTCTCCGCGGTCGACGATTGCGGCCATCGTCGCGGCGGGTTTGCGTCCGGGGTCGACGAATTCGAGCGCGTGCCGAATAACCGAGAGCATGCCCAGCGCGAGCACGTCAACTTTGAGAAGGCCGAGTGCTTCGAGATCGTCTTTATCCCACTGGATCACGCTGCGTGCCGGCATCGCCGCGTTTTCAATCGGCACGAGCTCCGCGAGCGGCCCGCGTGAGATGACGAAACCGCCGACGTGCTGGGACAGGTGGCGGGGAAATCCTATGACTGTCGTCACCAGCTCGACGAGATGGACCATGACTGCGCTTTCTGGATCGAAGCCGGCTTCACGCAGGCGGTCCGGTATCGCATGCCGGCTATCCCACCACGCCAGCGATTTGGCCAGACGATCAACCTGAGCGAGCTCGAGTCCCAGCGCTTTGCCTACGTCCCGCACCGCGCTGCGCGGCCGATAGCAGATGACGGTCGCAGCGATGGCCGCACGGTTACGTCCATACTTTTCGTACACGTACTGAATCACTTCTTCGCGCCGCTGATGCTCGAAGTCGACATCGATATCCGGCGGTTCTTTGCGCTCGCGTGAAATGAAGCGCTCGAACAGCACATTTCTGCGTGCGGGATCGACCTCGGTGATGCCGAGGCTGTAGCAAACCACGGAATTGGCTGCGGAGCCGCGTCCCTGACACAGGATGTGTTTGCTGCGGGCGTAACTCACCACATCGTAGACAGTCAGAAAAAAATGTTCGTATTCGAGCTCGGAAATGAGCGCGAGCTCATGTTCCACCAGTTCGCGCACGTTTTGAGGCGTGCCTCGCGGGAAGCGCCATTTCAAACCGGCTTCGGTGAGCTCTCGCAGATAGCTCGTCGCAGTGTGACCTGCTGGAACGAGCTCGGCGGGATATTCGTAACGCAGCGCATCGAGCTGGAAATCGCAGCGTTCGGCGATGCGCCCGGTCTCGGCCAGAAGCTCGGCAGGGTAGGTCGATGCGAGCTGCACGCGACGTCGCAGATGGCGCTCGGCGTTCGGGTGCAGCGCATCGCCTGCCGTATGCACGCTGACGCCGAGACGGATCGCCGTGAGCACATCTTGCAGCGGCCGGCGCGAGCGCACGTGCATGTGCACGTCGCCGGCTGCAACGAGCGGCAATCCGCATTGCGCGCTCAGCTCGCGCATCGCAGCGAATCGCGCGGCATCGTTCGAGCCTGACACGAGCTCGACGGCAATCCATGCGCGGCCTGGAAAACGCTGTGCGATGAAACGCGCGTGCTCGAGGTCGGACGTGCCCTGCGGCACGAGCAGAGCGAGACAGCCTGCAAGGCCATCATCGAAGTCAGTCGCTTCGACGCGATATTCGCCTTTCGGCGTACGCATGCGCGCACACGTGATCAATGCACACAGCCGTCCATAACTCGCGCGGTCAGTGGCAAGCAGCACGAGCTTGACGCCATTCGCGAGCTTCAATTCAGTGCCGATGACGAGCTTCAGTCCAAGGCGTTTTGCAGCGACATGCGCGCGCACTAAGCCGGCGACCGAACACTCATCCGTAATCGCGAGCGCGCTGTAGCCGAGTGCATGTGCACGCTCGACGAGCTCTTCAGCATGCGATGCACCGCGCAGGAAGCTGAAGTTGCTGAGGCAGTGCAGCTCGGTGTAGGCGGGGAGGGGGAGCATCGGGTGGGGGTGATGAGGTAACTAAGTGACGGTGACGGTGACAGGTGACGAAGTGACGAGGAGCGGAGTGACGAGTGAGGGTGACCGGGAACGGGTGACGATTAATAGTGACGAGTTACGCCTTCATCGCTTGGCGTCCTTGGTTTTTCCTTTGCGTCCCTTTGCGTTGAGGCTTCTTGTCTTTCAAGCGAAAAATCCATGCAAAAACCATCGGCCGCCCGGGTCGCGTTCGCGGTATATCCAGAGCAGCGCCTCGTTCGGATTGGACGCCACGAAATAATCACGCGTGATGTCATGGCCATCCCACCAGCCGGCTTCGATGCGCTCGGGTCCGGCGAGTAACGTCAGTCGTCCGTCGTAACACGGTGCGGCAGCGTCTTCGCCGAGCGAGCGCGGTTGCGCGAGCAGCCATAGCGGACGTCCTGCAACCAAACCCGTGCTCGTGTCTTTGTTTCCCGGTTGACACGGCCGCCAGGCGTATTCAGGGCGGTGGTCGGCAAAGCGCTTGAGACCCAGCACAGCTTCGTCCCCGAGCCGTGCACGCAGGCGCTCGATCAGCTGCGCTGCGGCTTCCTCGTCCTGTCCCGCGTCTGGCAACAAGGAAAGATTGCGTGACGCGAGCGGCAGAAGAAGCTCGCTTTCGAGCGCGATGTCTGTTGCAGGGCAGGGAAGCGCAGTGCGTTCGAGCCGCTCGCGCAGCACATTGGTCAAATGATCGGCATCGCGCGTGGCGGAGACGAGCGACAACGTGACGCGTGTGGGCTCGCGTCCATGGTGAGAGAATGAAAACGTCAGACGCTGTGCACCGCTGGCCGTCGCCGAGAGATAGCCACACAGCTCGACGAGCAGACGCCGCGCCGCGAATAGCAGCATTTCGGCTTCCTGCGCGGGTGCGGGCAGCGGTTGTGATGCTTTGAAAAAAGTAGGCGGCGTAAAGAAGGGGCGTGGGTCCGGTAGTCTTCCAAGCGCACGGTCGACATCATCGAGCAGCGCCTGGCCGAGACGCCGTGCCATGCCGTCGCGTGGCAAGGCGAGGTAATCGCTCAGAGTCCTCGCTCCGATGTTCTGCAGCAGCCCGAGCGCGTCGGGTGATGGCTGCATCACTTCGATCGGCAACTCCGCAAGGCCTGCACGCAATGCGTCACTGTTGCGCAGCCGCACACTCGATCCTGCGCGGGCAAACCACTGCGCGGCGAGCGGTGTGGGCGCACACGCGATCGTGGCTGCATAGCCTAGCGCGCGCAAGCCCTCGGACACTTCGCGCCACAAGCGCTTCAATCCACCGAAGATCGCGAGCGAGCCTGCTATTTCGAGCAGGACTTCGCCCGGAGGCGCGATGCTGACCGCAGGCGTGAATTGAATGGCCCATGCTGCGATACGCTCGAGCGCAGCGCTCTCGGCTGCGACATCGCGCGGAACGACCTGAAGATCGGAAGCGAGCGCCGAAGCTGCAGCGGGCGGCATGCCCTGTTTGACGCCCCGACGGCGCGCGCAGTCATTGCACGCGACGATTTCAGCCTGAGTGCCGGTCGAGCTGACGACAGCGAGCGGATCCGACGCGCGTACGGCGCGTGCGTAAACTTCCAGAGGCAGTGAAGCAAACCGCAAAGCGAGCCACAGCATCGCTCATTCCAGCTGATAAGTTTCAGAATAATGCTGTGAGCAGCGGTTCGCGCACACGCGGAGCTGCCGGTCGTCTGACGCGCGAAACAGGCGTCCCGTGCAGATCGAGCGTAATGGGTGCAGGCAGCCCGCCTCCGCGGCGCTTGAGTATGCGCACGATCGTCCTCCCCTGCACGCGTGACACATGCAGCCGCAGCGCTGCCGGGGAAGCCGGTGCAACGCGTGCGGAGCGGAACAGGAACAACGAAGTGGACGCGCTTTCTGCAGCGAGCTGCAGTCTGCGCAGGGCGCGTTCGTTGATGTGGTCCTGCCACAGCAGCACGGCACCACAGCATGACGCACGTAACGCCTGCTCGGCAGCCCAGAGATTGTCTTCCACGCTGCCCGGCTGGATCAGCAGCAGCCGCTCGAGGCGTATGCCGTGTGAAGCGAGCGCGGGTGCATAAGGAACGTGGGGCGGTGCGATCACGCTGAGCCAGCGGCCTTCCTGCGTCAGTCGCGCGGCCGCAGTGACAGTGAGCTTCATTTCGCCAACACCTGCGCGCTCGGCGTAAATCTCGGTGATCGCGCCCGTCGGCCAGCCGCCGCCGGGCAGTTGCGCGTCGAGCTCGGCAAAGCCAGTCGGAACAGCGAACGCAACGCGCGCACATTCGTTGCCGCGCCAGACCGCGGGGTGGTTGAGAACGGCTTCGAGGCCCATATCTATAGAGTCCGGCCGTTGCGAATGATGCCCACCGCGATGCCTTCGATTTCAAGCGTGTCGCGCTTCAAATCGATGACACGCGTCGCGAATGCCGGGTTTTCTGCGATCAGCTCGACTTTGTCGCGGTTTTTGCGGATGCGCTTGACGGTGACTTCGTCGTGAAGCCGCGCAACCACGATCTGTCCCGACCGGAATTCGGTCGTGCGATGGACCGCCAGCAGATCGCCGTCGAGGATACCCGCATCGCGCATGCTTAAGCCCCGCACTTTGAGCAGGTAATCTGCGCGCGGGTTGAAGAGCGCGGCGTCAAGTTGGTAGCGGCCCTCAATATGCTCTGAAGCGAGTATCGGCGAGCCTGCGGCGACACGGCCGACGATGGGAACCCCAGGCTCCTGCTTCAGTCGTATACCGCGAGAGGTACCGGGGATCATTTCGATGACGCCTTTGCGGGCGAGGGCGCGCAAGTGCTCCTCCGCGGCATTGGGCGAGCGAAAGCCCATGGCTTCACAGATATCACTGCGCGTCGGCGGAAACCCCGATTTTTCGGTGTAGTCCTCGATCAACTTCAGTATTTGCGCCTGGCGAGGGGTGAGTGTGTCCATGGGGGATCTCCTTAGCTGTAATTATATACAGTAAACCCCGCATGACAAGCCCCGCCAGGCTGTGCTGCGCCGCTCAGCAGCCTTGGTTTGTGACCTTATTTCTGTTACACTTCAAGGCTCTGTGGGAAACGATGGGCGGCTCGCCCATTTTTTGTTTGTGGCGCAGGATTTATGGACTTGCTGCAGTTGCTGGAATCGACCTTGGCAGGCTTGGGCTACGAGTTCGTGGATCTCGAGCGCTCAGGAAAAGGCAAGCTGCTGCGAGTGTACATAGATAAGCCCAGCGGCATTCACGTCGAAGACTGCGCCACGGTGAGCAACCACTTGAGCCGCGTGCTTGCGGTCGAAGGCGTCGATTACGAGCGCCTCGAAATCTCATCGCCGGGGCTCGACCGGTTGCTGAGGAAAGAACAGGATTTCGTGCGCTTCGCCGGCCACAGGGCGCGCATCAAGCTGCGTGTGCCGTTCGAAGGACAGCGCAACTTCGTGGGGGTATTGCGGGAGACGCGTGCCGGAAAGGTCGAAATCGAAGTCGACGGCAAAGTCATGTCGCTCGAGCTTGAGAATTTCGACAAGGCGCGGCTGGTGCCTGCAATTTAAGAGTGCGTGACGAGTCATTCCGTTACGCGTTAAGGAGTTGAGATGAGCCGAGAAATATTATTGCTCGTGGATGCGCTTTCGCGCGAGAAGAACGTCGACAAGGAAACCGTGTTCGGCGCGCTGGAGCTCGCCTTGGCCTCGGCCACCAAGAAGCGTTTTAACGAAGACGTGGAAGTGCGCGCTGTTGTGGACCGCGCCAATGGTGAATTCTCCTTCTTCCGCCGCTGGCACGTAGTGCCGAACGAGGAGTTCGAGGTGCCTTCGCGGCAATACATGCTGCACGAAGCGCGCGAGGAAAAGCCCGAAATTCAGATGGGCGAATATATCGAAGAGCCGCTTTCCGGTCTGGAAGTCGGCCGCATCGGTGCGCAGACCGCGAAGCAGGTGATTCTGCAGAAAATCCGCGACGCCGAGCGCGAACAGATCCTGAACGACTTCCTCTCGCGCAAGGAACACCTCGTCACCGGGGTGATCAAGCGCATGGAGCGCGGGAACGCGCTGATCGAATCAGGACGGCTTGAAGCCGTGCTGCCTCGCGACCAGATGATCCCGAAAGAAAATCTAAGAATAGGCGACCGCGTGCGCGCCTACATCTGGAAAATCGACCGCGCAGCGCGGGGTCCGCAACTGATCCTGTCGAGGACGGCTCCCGAATTCCTGGTCCAGCTCTTCGAGCTCGAAGTACCCGAGCTGGAAGATGGTTTGCTCGAGATCAAGGCCGCCGCACGCGACCCCGGCTCGCGCGCGAAAATCGCGGTGCATTCCAACGACAAACGGATCGACCCGATCGGTACGTGCGTAGGCATGCGGGGCTCTCGCGTGCAGGCCGTCACTTCCGAGCTCGCAGGCGAGCGCGTCGACATCGTGTTGTGGAATCCCGACCCCGCGCAGTTCGTCATCAACGCGCTCGCGCCTGCCGAGGTGAGCCGCATCACCGTCGACGAAGAAAAGCACAGCATGGACATCGTGGTCGAGGAAGTGAACCTCGCGCAGGCGATCGGCCGCAACGGGCAGAATGTGCGTCTCGCCGCCGAGCTGAGCGGCTGGGAGCTCAACATCATGACGCTCGAAGAGTCGGAAAAGAAGACCCAGGAAGAATCCTCGCACACTAAATCGGTATTCATTGAAAAGCTCGACGTCGACGAGGAAGTGGCCGACATCCTCGTGCAGGAAGGGTTTTCGACGCTGGAGGAAGTGGCTTACGTTCCGCTCACGGAGATGCTGGAGATCGAATCCTTCGACGAGGCGACGGTGAACGAGCTACGCAGCCGCGCGCGCAATGCGCTGCTGACCCAGGCGATCGCAAGTGAAGAGAAAGTGGAGCACGATATCGAAGACCTGCTGAAAGTCGAGGGCATGGACACCGATACCGCGCGGCTCCTCGCATCGAAAGGTGTGGGTACGCAGGAAGACCTCGCCGACTACGCGACGGACGACCTCGTCGAAGCGACGGGTCTTCCAGAAGAGCGTGCGAAGACATTGATCATGGCGGCACGAGCGCCATGGTTTGCGGAAAATAATGCTTGATGTCCGGACCGGACCAACACACATAGACTAGATGGCGCAAATCAACGTTACACAATTCGCGAAGGAACTCGGGCTGCCGCCCGCGCTGCTCATCGAGCAGCTGCAGGCGGCGGGCGTCACGCGCGCACTCGCGGCAGACACGTCGCTCACCGAGAAAGACAAGACGCAACTGCTCGACTATCTCCGCCAGTCACACGGAGCCAAGGAGTCGAAGCAGAAGATCACCCTGACGCGTCGGCAGACGACGGAAATCAAGAAATCCGACGCTACGGGCAAGTCGCGTACGATTCAGGTGGAAGTGCGCAAGAAGCGCGTGCTCGTCAAGCGCGATGCAGTAGAGCCCGAGCCGGTCGAAACGGCCAAGCCCGTACTCGGCGTGGAGCAGATTGCCCTGCGCGAAGCCGAGGCCAAGCAGCACGCGGAACTCGCTGCGCGGCAGGCCGAAGACGTCGAGCGTAAGGCGGAGAAGGCCGAACAGGAACGCCGCAAGAAAGAAGCGGTTGCTGAAGCGCAGGCGCAGGTCGAAGAGGCGAAGGCCGAGACCAAAGCGAAAGGTAAAGCCGAAACGGCTGCTCCTGCCGAAGCTGCACCCGCAGCGGCCGCGGCGGCGACGACGGCGTCAGGTCTGCCTGTCGAAGGCACGCTGCACAAGCCGACGACCAAGCCGGCCGATAAAGACAAGAAGACCGCGAAGAAACCGGCCAAGCAGGTGGTCTGGCGTGACGAGGCGGTCAAGCGGCGCACGATCAAGACTCGCGGCGATTCAAGCGGCGGTCTGGGTTGGCGCGCGCGGAAAGCGGGACGCCACGGCGCTCATTCTGAAGATACGGACCAGCATGCTTTTGCTGCACCGGCAGAACCGTTGGTGCGAGACATCGTCGTAGGCGAGACTATTACCGTCGCTGAGCTTGCGCACAAGATGTCGGTGAAGGCTGCCGAAGTCATCAAGGCGCTGATGAAGCTCGGTACGATGGCGACGATCAACCAGGTGATCGACCAGGACACCGCGATGATCGTCATCGAGGAAATGGGACATAAGGCGGTTCGCGCGAAGCTCGACGATCCGGATGCTTTCCTTGCGGAAGAACACGAAACGCGACACGCGGAGCTGAAGCTCGAGCCGCGCGCGCCGGTTGTCACCGTCATGGGTCACGTCGACCATGGCAAGACCTCGCTGCTCGACCACATCCGCCGCACTCGTGTAGCGAGCGGTGAGGCCGGCGGCATCACGCAGCACATCGGCGCCTACCACGTCGAGACGCCGCGCGGCATGATCACGTTTCTGGACACACCGGGTCACGAAGCCTTTACAGCAATGCGGGCACGGGGCGCCAAAGTCACCGACATCGTCATTCTCGTCGTCGCAGCTGACGATGGCGTGATGCCGCAGACGGAAGAAGCGATTGCCCATGCGAAAGCCGGCAAGGTGCCGATCGTGGTCGCGCTGAACAAGATCGACAAGCCGGAAGCCAATGCCGAACGTGTCATGCAGGAGCTCGCTTCGCGCGAAGTCGTGCCCGAAGAATGGGGCGGCGACACAATGTTCGTTCAGGTTTCGGCGAAGACAGGCCAGGGCATAGACAGCTTGCTCGAGCGCGTCCTGCTGCAGGCTGAAGTTCTGGAGCTGCGCGCCGCACGCGACGCCTTTGCAAAGGGCATCGTCATCGAGTCGCGGCTCGACAAAGGCCGGGGCCCGGTTGCGACAGTGCTCGTGCAGTCCGGGACGCTCAAACGCGGCGATATATTGCTGGCGGGCGCTGTTTTCGGGCGCGTGCGTGCGCTGCTCGACGAAACGGGTAAGACGATAGAGTCGGGCGGGCCCTCGCTGCCGGTCGAAGTGCTCGGCCTTTCCGATGTACCGGTGGCCGGTTCCGAAGTCATCGCGTTGGGCGATGAGCGCAAAGCGCGCGAGATTGCGCTCTTCCGCCAAGGCAAGTTCCGGGACGTCAAGCTCGCCAAGCAGCAATCAGCAAATCTGGAGAACATGTTCAGCCACATTGGTGAAGGCGAGAAGAGGACTCTCACCATCATCATTAAAGCGGACGTGCAGGGTTCGTACGAGGGTCTGGCACACGCGCTTTCGAGATTGTCGACTGACGAGGTCAAAGTGAACATCGTTCACGCGGCTGTCGGCGGTATCACGGAATCGGACATCAATCTTGCGCTTGCGTCCAAAGCGGTAGTGATCGGCTTCAACACACGCGCCGACGGCGCGGCGCGCAAGCTCGCTGAATCGGGCGGCGTGGAAATCCGCTACTACAACATCATTTACGAGGCCGTAGACGAGATCAAAGCGGCACTGTCCGGGATGCTCGCGCCAGAGCGTAAGGAGAGCACTCTTGGGGTTGTCGAGATCCGTCAGGTCTTCAAGATATCGAAGATTGGAACGGTTGCCGGCTGCTATGTCGTCGACGGTCTGATTCGTCGCAGTGCCAGAATCCGGCTGCTGCGCGACAACGTGGTCGTGCACGAGGGCGAGCTCGATTCCCTCAAGCGGTTCAAGGATGACGTGCGCGAAGTGAAGGCCGGGTTCGAGTGTGGTCTCTCGCTCAAGGGCTACAACGATATCAAAGTCGGCGATCAGCTCGAAGTGTACGAGGTCGTAGAGGTGGCTCGCTCGCTTTAGCGTGCAAATGATGAACGCGGAATGATGAATGCGGAATGAGCACTGAGAAGGTGCTGCCGTAATCGTTCTGGAATTTCACGCTCTGCGTTTATCATTTATCATTCATCACCGCACATTCCAGCCGTGCCGAAAGACTATTCCCGCAGCCAACGAATTGCCGAGCAAATCCAGCGCGAGCTGGCCGAGCTGATCCGCTTTGAGCTCAAGGATCCGCGCGTTAGCGGCCTCGTTACGATCACCGACGTGGAAGTGACCCACGATCAGGCGCATGCGAAAGTTTTTTTCACCCTGTTGGGTGATGCCGCGCAGATCGAAGAAGCGACCGTAGGATTCACGCGGGCGGCCGGATTTCTGAGAACTCAGCTCTCGCAGCGCATGAAGCTGCGCACCGTCCCGACGCTCGAGTTCAAGTACGACGCCTCCGTCGAGCGCGGGATGAAACTTTCGCGCTTGATCGACGAGGCCGTGGGCAGCGCGCCCAAGCTTCCGACCGAGGAGTGAGCGCATCGTCCGAGCGCAAGCGCCGTCGCGCAGTGAACGGCGTGCTGTTGCTCGACAAATCTCTAGGCATCTCTTCGCAAGGCGCGGTTACACGCGTCAAGAGTCTTTTCGAGGCCGCAAAGGCGGGCCATACCGGCACTCTGGATCCAATGGCTACGGGTCTACTGCCGGTGACCTTCGGAGAAGCAACCAAGTTTTCGCAGACCTTGCTCGATGCCGATAAAGGGTACCTGGCAACAGTGCGACTCGGTGTGACCACGACGACCGGGGACTTGGAAGGTGAAGTACTTACACGCTCTGCCGTGGAGGTCGATCGGCCACAGATCGACGCGGCTGTTGCGCAGTTTCGTGGCGAGATCCTCCAGATGCCGCCGATGTATAGCGCTCTCAAGCACGCGGGCAAGCCACTCTACGAGTACGCTCGCGCAGGGACCGATGTCGTTCGCGTGCCCCGTCGCGTGACGATCCACGCGTTGCGTGTGGAATGTTATGAAAACGCAGAGCTGCGCATCGATGTGACCTGCAGCAAGGGGACCTACATCCGCGTGCTTGCCGAGGATATTGGCAAGGCACTCGGCTGCGGCGCGACCTTGGCTGGGCTTCGGCGAACGCGCGTCGGCGCTTTTTCCGTGGATGACGCGGTGACGTTGGATGCGCTGAGCTCGATGACCGACGACGCGCGCTCTCGACACATGCGGCCCGTGGATGCGCTCCTTGCCGGTCTACCGGCGTTCGAGCTCGATGCTGAACAGACTCAGCGCATGGTTCGCGGTCAGGTGGTGGCCTCGCCACCAACGATCAGCGGCCTGGTACGTGTGTATGGTCGAGATTCAGGCTTTCTCGGGGTCGCAGAAGCTTCTCCGGACGGGCATCTGGTGGCGCGCAGGCTGCTTTCCACGGGTGCCGTGAAAGCTTGAGAAAACGTGGGTTTACAGAGTAAAATAGCCGGATTTTCCGCTGGAGAAGTAAAGATGGCCGTAAACGTTACGCAGAAAGCTCAGCTGATGAAGGACTACCAGCGGGCGCAGGGCGACACTGGTTCTCCTGAAGTCCAGATCGCGCTCTTGACTGCGCGTATCACTGATTTGACGGAGCACTTCAAAACGCACGTCAAAGATCATCATTCGCGCCGTGGGTTGCTGCGCATGGTGAGCCGCCGCCGCAAGCTGCTCGATTATCTCAAGCGGACGAACGCCGATAAGTACAAGGCGATCATCGAACGGCTGGGACTGCGCAAGTAAAGCAACCCGCATGGGGGCTCGCTGCCGGCTCGCGTTACGCACTCTGAATCGCGTGGCCGGTCCAGCGCAATCCGCCGCTCGCACTTTATAACCGCAAGACCGCTCGCGCGGTCTTTTTTATTTGTGGACAAGGACAAGATGAAACGAGTAACCAAGACTTTGAACTGGGGCGGCCGGCAACTTACGCTGGAAACGGGCGAGATCGCGCGTCAGGCGAGCGGTGCCGTGCTGGTCAACATGGAAGATACCATCGTGCTGGTGACCGTCGTTGGCAATCATGACGCCAAACCGGGACAGGACTGGTTTCCACTCACCGTGGATTATCAGGAGCGCACGTATGCCGCCGGTAAGATACCGGGCGGCTTTTTCAAACGCGAGGGCCGCCCTTCAGAAAAGGAAATCCTGACGTCGCGCCTCATCGACCGTCCGATCCGGCCGCTGTTTCCTGAAGGCTTCTACAACGAAGTGCAGATCGTCGCGACAGTGATGTCATCGAACAATGAAGTCGATTCGGACATCCCGGCGATGATTGGCGCTTCCGCCGCGCTTGCGATTTCCGGCATACCGTTCGACGGTCCGATCGGAGCAGCGCGCGTGGGCTACGCGAATGGTCAGTATGTCTTGAATCCAACTGCAACCGAGCTCCAAACCTCGAAACTGAATCTCGTCGTCGCGGGTACGGAGCGCGCCGTACTGATGGTGGAGTCGGAAGCGCACGAGCTGCCGGAGGATGTCATGCTCGGCGCGGTTGTGTTTGGTCACGACCAGATGCAGGCTGCGATCAAGCTCATCAACGAGCTTGCGGACGAAGCCGGGAAGCCGATGTGGGACTGGACGCCTCCGGCCAAGGATCAGTCGCTGATCGAGCGCATGGCCCAGATCGCGGAGAGCGATCTGCGGCAGGCTTATGAAATCCGCGGCAAGCAGGAGCGCACGCGACGCGTCGACGAAATCCGCAATCGAGTCATGCTCGAGCTTGCCTCGGAAGCTTCAACGCCCGACCAACTCATCACGCTCGGCGCGGAATTCAGCAACGTGGAAGCGAAAATCGTCCGTAATCAGATCCTTGACGGCGAACCGCGCATCGACGGCCGCGACACGCGAACGGTGCGACCCATCACGATACGCACGGGCGTGCTTCCACGCGCGCACGGCAGTGCACTGTTCACGCGTGGCGAAACTCAGGCGCTTGTAGTCGCAACGCTCGGCACCTCGCGCGACGAACAGATCATCGACGCGCTCCAGGGCGAGTACCGTGAGCGCTTCATGCTCCATTACAACTTTCCCCCGTACTCCACGGGCGAGACCGGCCGTGTCGGTTCGCCGAAGCGTCGGGAAATCGGTCATGGCCGATTGGCTAAGCGCGCGCTCCTCGCAGTGCTGCCGACGCCGGAGGAGTTCGGTTATTCGCTGCGTGTCGTATCCGAGATCACCGAGTCGAATGGTTCGAGCTCGATGGCTTCGGTGTGCGGCGGCTGTCTCGCGCTGATGGATGCCGGTGTGCCGCTGAAAGGGCACGTGGCGGGGATCGCGATGGGCCTCATCAAGGAAGGTAATCGGTTTGCCGTGCTGACCGACATCCTCGGCGACGAGGACCATCTTGGCGACATGGACTTCAAGGTTGCCGGCACCGAACGCGGTGTCACCGCGCTGCAGATGGATATCAAGATACAAGGGATCACGAAAGAGATCATGCACGCCGCGCTCGTTCAGGCACGCGAAGGCCGCATGCACATCCTCGAGAAAATGAAGCAGGCTGTCGACCATCCACGTGAAGAGCTCTCTGCCTACGCGCCGCGCATGATCACGTTGAAGATCAAGCCCGAGAAAATCCGCGACGTCATCGGTAAAGGCGGGGCGGTCATTCGCGCGCTGACCGAGGAAACCGGTACCACGATAGACATTCAAGACGACGGCACTGTGACGATTGCCTGCGTGTCCTCGGAGGGCGGAGAGGCCGCGAGGAAACGTATCGAAGAGCTGACAGCAGATGTCGAAGTGGGCAAGATCTACGATGGCACAGTGTTGAAGCTGCTCGACTTCGGTGCGATCGTCAGCGTGCTCCCGGGACGCGACGGGCTGCTGCACATTTCTCAGATCGCGAACGAGCGCGTGAACGCGGTCTCGGACCACCTGAAGGAAGGCCAGCAGGTTCGCGTGAAGGTCCTCGAAGCGGATGACAAGGGCCGCCTCCGGCTGTCGATGAAAGCCGCGGCGAACGAAAGTCAGCAGGGCCAGCAGCCACAAACGCAGCAGCAACAGCCGCAACCGCAACCTGTGCAGTAGGATTTCAGGCTCGTAATAAGAAAGGGGCAGCTCAGGCTGCCCCTTTTTGTTCGTCGCTTCCGGTCGCGCTGATCGCCGGCGAGAGCCCTCCCAGATTCTCGCAGACTACTTCGCGACCTGGCGTTCCCTCATCTCGTCGAGCGTCTTGCAGTCGATGCAAAGCGTGGCGGTCGGGCGCACTTCGAGTCGCTTCAGCCCTATTTCGACGCCGCACGAGTCGCAGTAACCGTACTCGCCCTGGTCGATGCGCATAATGGTCTCGTCGATCTTCTTGATCAGCTTGCGCTCGCGATCGCGATTGCGCAGCTCGAGCGACATATCGGACTCCTGACTCGCGCGATCATTGGGGTCGGCGAAGATCGTGGCCTCGTCCTGCATCGTGTGGACCGTGCGATCGATATCCTGCGACAGCTCTCGTTTCATCTCTTCCAGCATTTTGCGGAAGTAGTCGAGCTGGCGCGCATTCATGTACTCCTCCTTGCCCTTGGGCTTGTACGGAGGGATGGCTTTGTGCAGTTCGGAGGGCATTTGAATGTACTGTCCAGTCGTTAAAAGAGCGCTTTTCTATCAGAATTCCCCAGGGGTAGCAAGGAAACTCGGACATTGCATTCGGAGCCTACTTTAGATTGACCGTCGAAGCAGCCGGGATATATGATTACGGGCCTCTTGGAGGCGTCCGTCAAGCGTGGCGGTTGCCCTTAGCGTCGACAGTGCCCGTAGCTCAATCGGATAGAGCACCGGCCTTCTAAGCCGGGGGTTGTGGGTTCGAGTCCCGCCGGGCGCGCCATTCCAATTGCGCTCCTAGTTTTCCGATGGTGGCTGTAGCTCAGCTGGTAGAGTCCCGGATTGTGATTCCGGTTGTCGCGGGTTCGAGTCCCGTCAGCCACCCCATCTTCTCACCTGCAGTTCAACGACTTACCGGTGTTGTGCTGCTCTAATATCCGGTTGCTGTGTCAGAACTGTGTCGATCATCTGCGCGAACGGCCGCAGAGACTCGACGTACACATGCGAATAACGCTCGCGTGTTGCAGCCCTTGACCAGCCTCCCAAAGCGTCGATTGCCCAATCGGGAGCACCACCGCTGCGTAGCCACGTTGCGAAGGTGTGGCGTAGTCCATGCCACGTAAATTCCCCCCGCCAGCGTCCATCTGCATCGTAATGCCCCAGACCAGCACGCGCGAGCGCTTTCCACCACGCCTTACCGTAATCATTCAACGGCTCGACCGTGTACGTTAGAACATCATCCACCTTCTTTGGCTTCATCCACGTAAACACCCGCGTCATATGACGCACCGGGGATGCCTGGATCTCGCGCAGCACCGCCATGGCCGTATCGTTCAACGGAATGACGTTGCCCAGCTTGTTCCCGGTTCCCTTGTGCATCAAATACCGCTCCGACATGTTTATCTGTGGCCATTCCAAACCAAACACCTTGGCATCGCGTAACCCGGTAGCCAGTGCAAATGTCGCTGGCCGCCGCAGGTGCTCGGGGCACTGCTGCTCGAGTAAGCGCCACTCGGTAACCGTCAGCCACGACTCGCGGCCTTCCGGTTCTGGGTAGCGCATCAAGAGCGGGGCACGCTCGATCCAGTCCCACCGCTTGCACGCGGCATTCAGCATGGCGGAGAGCAACGCCACGTAGCGGTTAGCCGTTGAATTGGCCGGTACTGCTGATGCTACGGTTATGCCGCTGCGATGCGTCCGCATGACATCGTCAACCCGCTCGCGAGTGATCACGCGGATGTCAGTAATGTGATCCAGATGCTGACCCCACCACTCGATCATCCTCAGATCATCCAGCCAAGACGCCTTTGCTGCTTTCTCCTTCGACCAGCGAACACAAAGCTCTTTCCACGACCGCGCCGGTTTGGCGCCGACCAATTCAAGGCGCATCGCCTCTATCTTGGCCTTCTGACGTGACAGCTGAATTATCTCGTTGCCGTCACGCTCGATCCGCGTCGCTGCTTCGAAGTCCTCTGTTTCAGCAGATTGTCGTACTCCGCCGATACGCACCCACCAATATCGGCTCCCTTCACGCTTATGGGGCATGCAACCTCCATATCTGGAGGCAGCGCCGGCCCGTGCTCATTATGCAATAAGCGGTCGAGCTCGTGCTGCCATATGCGCCATGGCCCACCTGGCCACGCACGGAACGCCTTGATCTTCCCCGTAGCGGCGGCTTTCCACACCGTCTTATAGGCGACCCCCAAGACGGCGGCCGCTTGAGTGAGTGGGACTGCGTGACTCATCTCGCTATCTGCCAGCTCTCGCACGTGCGTTGTGCGTCAGCGTCCCAAATACACGGCAGTGATCTGTTCGCGGTTATGGCCCATCTCGTGACTGATCGTCTGCCGCGCCTCGCGATCGGCGGCCTTCTGCTCGGGCGTGAGTTGTTTGGAAGTAGGGCCACCCCGCGCCGGGCATTCGTGACCGGTCAATGCTTTGTAGCGCGCCTGCGCGTAGAAATGTCGATGGCCGTGGAAGGCGTGAATGCCGACGCGCTTGCATTCGTAACGAAAGTGCGCGAGATAGTCGCGGTAGGTGGTATGGCCGGGCGCAACGAGGCTCTTGCCTTGAGCAAGTGCTTTGGCCTGGTCGAGGAGATCGCGCTGCTCCGGCGTGAGGATGGGAAGTCTGATCTCTCGCCCGCCCTTGTTCCAGGACTCTTGGAGTACGAGCCAGGTGCCTTGATCCGCCAGCGCCGGAATGATCTTGATCGAGGCTTCGCGGCGCAGGCCAAATGCGGCTTGCAGTCGGAGTGACATTTGGATGTAGGCATCCCGAATTTGCCCGACCTTCTCGGCGTCAAGCTCGGTGGCCTTCGAAACATTGGTCACGAAGACTCGATCCGGAATGCCGTAGGCGTCGTTGCTGCGCGCGACAACGTTCTCCTTGCCGATCTTCTCGGCCCACCAGCGCAGCGCCGTCATCCGGTTCTTGAGCGTCCCCGCCGACAGGTCCTCGCCAAGCCAGCGCTCAACGAGCTTCTCTACGTGCTTGGGCTTCAGGCTGTGGGCGTCCATGTGCCGGAACCCCATCTCGTGGAGCTGATTGGCAACGAGATTGAGGATGTGCTGGCGGTCGGCCTGGGTCGCGAAGCTGCCATCACGGTTTCGCATGGAGAGCTGCTTCAAGGCGTAGTTCAGATCACGCATGGGCGCGTCCTTGTCATGTGAGTGAGAGCGAACACGCGGGAGGCAATCCATGCCCGCGATTTGAAGCGCCGCCGCCAGAGTGGGAACCGACGGCGGGAGCGGTGATCGTTTGTCTCGCATGATTCAGGTCCTTTCTTGAAAAGCGTTCCATTCGTCCCGTAAAGCGTTTCTGCCGTGCTGCCTGTGCTGCCTTGGTGTGTTCGTGTCAGGTAAGTGTTTCTGCTCGCCTGTGACGCCGTAGCGGCCACGAGGACTAAGATTGAGCACGGGACACCACTCCCGTTTCGTGCGGAAGTTTTTGCTGCTCGCCGGCGCCGCACGCCGCCTTGTAGGCGTCGCGAGGGCGATCCTGCAGAATCGCCCGTCGCGAGAGTCATTAACCCAGGACTCAAGGAGCGCCGTTAAGGCGCGTCTCATCGGTCCGTTACGCGAATCATTCGGCGAGGGCATTGCACCCATCGCAAAGCTGGCATGACTCGCCTTCAGGAGGTTCGTCACGTGGTTCCGAGTTCGCAGACACGCGGGACTTGCACCCCGCGCCGGTCGTGTTAGCGCGTACGTCACTAGCGGTGGCCCGCTAGTAACGACGCGCGTGCGGGTGGCGATAGCTGTGTGCGTGAGCGGCTACGGCCGTTACCCCACGTCGCGTGCACGCGAGCTCAAGGCTCGCGGCACACGGGCGGCGTGCGGCCTTCGCACGTCACGCACCGAAACAGGCGGCGACTCTCGGAATCAATGTCGGAAAACGTGTCGGTCTGGCATCGAGCACCGGACCGACACGTTGCTACTGGACGTCACGCGTCCACGATCGAGGCGAGACAACAAACTCGCTCGATCTCGTGACCGGGCGCTCACTTGCCGTGAACGCTCGGTGATCCCGTTCGGGATCTCTTTGACAGGCCGCCCAGGAAGCGACGGCCACTGTGCAATCCTATGCGACCGTCTTGGGGACGGCCGTCTCTCTGCAAGCTCGAGGGCTTGCGACGCGCACTGTCAAGCCACGCGCGTCACTCTCTCCCGAACGCCCTTGCAGGCGCGCGCACGAGGCAATACGGGTTAACCTCGCGCTCTTTTGAATCTTTCTCTTGGGCTTGGCTACTTCCCACGCGGCGAGCTGGCGTGTGTTACTCGATCGCGATGATCGGCTGCGATAACCACTGCGCTGGCTTCGCCGCTCGCAACGAACGGCCAGGATGCCAACTACCTGTACAACGTGAGACTCATTTTTACGCCGTCACTTTTTGCGCGTCAATCGATGCACTGTTCAGGCGATGTTGCTGGTGATCTTGATTGGTCTCGTATCGTCGCGCAATGAGAAATGGTGGCAAAAAAAAGGGATATCGCGATTAGCTCGGGGATTAGCACGGAGAATTGAGCAACAACTTAACCGTGGAGGTAATCAGCATGCGCCCGCTTGCAAGGGCAGCAGTATGATTAAACGCTGTCTGATCAAAACCGCTTGGCGGATAGAAATTCGTTGATGAAAGACCGCCTCATAGACGCGTTATGACGAAAACAAGTAGGCATGAGCTGAGGCGGCGCTCGTTGTTTTCGTCCTAATGCGTTTTATGGCAGAGCAGGGATGCGTAATCATGCGATTACGCGCTCCGCCTGTATCCGTAGGTCCCCTGTTACACCAACTGGGGCAGCGCCAAGCAGCAGGCAGCTATCGGGCCATAAGCGGCACCACACATACTTGTGCCGCGACGTCCTGGCGATTGAACGCCACAGCAGCGTAGCTATGCATGATTCGCTGCTGCAGCTCCGAGTCGTGGCACCCACCCGATTGTGCCAAGAAGAAGTCCGTGCCGTTCTCCGGGCGGATTCAGATCAAAGATGGATAACGCTGACCAGTCGAAGCGCTGCGTAATTTCGCGTACACCGGCATGATCAAGTCGCTCGTGAACCTGAACGGCGCATACGAGCCGATTGTGCCGATACTGTTTCGTGAGTAGGTCAACGATTTCGGTTACGGCCGGAGTGGTGCGTCGTAGATCGAGTCCTGACTTTGCGCTGAGCGCTTCGCCCCAAGGTGGGGCTATGAACGTAACCAGAAGCTCATCGGTAGCAGGTGCAACATTGGACAGTTCGCTCGCGTAGTCGGCGTTCAGGATCGTAACTGGAAGCCCGAGTATCGACAGATTGGCTCGGGTGAGCTCAAAAACTTTAGGATCGAGCTCGAAACCGGTAGCGCGCGCACCAGGCAGGTGGCGCAAGATCCAGTACAGCGTGTTGCCGGACCCAGCAAACGGGTCCAAAACGACATGCGCCGCCTCTGCGCCACTTGCAGCAATTGCCGCGATTTCTTTTCCGACTGCGTTGGCGAGCTCATCTCGGGTGCATTCGACCGCTGTGCGCCCGAGGAGCCGGACTCCCTTCGCGAACCAGTCGGCGGGTCGCAAACCGTAAATCGTTACGTAGTCAGGATCGCCGTAGCTATCCGTTCCATAACGCTGCACTTCCGACAGTTCAAGAACTGCGTTCCGCTTGGCACCAAGTAACAAGAGCTGGCGGTTGTACTCGAGGCCGTGATTCACACTAGACTCAGCTGTGAGTGGTTTATGGCGGAACTGTAGCACCTCAGTGCTGACATGGCTTACCCAGCTTGCCTACTGTCGCGATGTTCCGCAATTGCCGCTCGTTACGGGCTTAGTATTTAAGACGCGATGATCGTCGCTTCGGCGCTTCTGGCGGGATGCAAAGAGCTTTATTCCGAAGACTGCAGCACGGACAGATTTTCGAGCGGCAATTAACGGTTCGAAATCCGTTCAATTGAGCTCGTCGATGAGGCTAGTCCGGGTCTGGCTCACCTACATGTCGCAGTAACGCTTCCCCCGCGGACAGTATGGGAAGCGACGTCGGTATGAAATGCTGTGTCAAAAGTGTGCTGGAAGGATAGGCCATCAGGGGCTATTAAATCGACACAGGAAGAGCCGGCGCTGCCTAACCTGTTGATTTAACAAAATTCAGAATCTGTGGCGTCCGGGTTGTGATTCCGGTTGTCGTGGGTTCGAGTCCCATCAGCCACCCCATTATCGCGTGAAGCGCGATAATGGAATTTACGAACAGAGGGAAACCAAGGTTTCCCTCCGTAACCTCCCATCGTCGGGCTCGTCGCTCGCTTCGGGGCACTGAGCCAATGCGATGCGCTGGATTGCGCCCGGCGATAGTTTCGCTGCGCAACCTTGCTCCGCTAGGCGCCCCGCCTGAACGAACAGAGACACTTAGGTTTCTCTCCGTAACCTCTCTTCCTTCGGCTCGCAGCGCTCGCTTTGAGGCACTGAGCCAATGCGGTGCGCTGATTGCGCCCAGTGCTTGTTTGCCCTCGGAAGCTCGCTCCGCGAGGCGGGCCTATGAACGGACAGAGGGAAACCCAAGGTTTTCGTCCGTAACCTCCCATCCTCCGGTATGGCACGCTCTCACACGGTCGTGTGATGTGCTTCAGTCCCAGTGGTCCTGTTCTGGGTCGTCGATTGCGGGGATTGGACAGTCGTCGGGAAAAAGCGGTAGACCGAGGTGCATGCGAACGGGCGCGAAGCTGCGGCGATGGTGCGGCGTGAGTCCCAGGCGAACGAGGGCGCTGCGATGGTCGCGGGTCCCATACCCGACGTTTGTTTCCCACCCATAGCCGGGGAATTCATCTGCGAGCTTGTGCATATAGGCATCGCGAAAAACTTTGGCAACGATCGAGGCGGCCGCGATCGACAGGCACTTCGCATCTCCATCGACGATCGTGCGCGCAGGGCATGCGAGGTCTTTCGGCGTTGCGTTGCCGTCGATCAGCGCCAGCTGCGGAAGCACACTCAGTCCTGCCACCGCGCGCCGCATGGCCAGCATTCGCGCGTGGTAAATATTCAGCGTGTCGATCTCTTCGACGCTGGCCTCCCCAAAACTGATCACGCAGTATTGGGGAAGCGCGAATGCAGCCGCCTCGCGTTTCGGTGCGGGGACGATCTTGCTGTCGTTGATCAGTGCGGCGAGTTTCCTCGGTAATCCCGTGCTCGGCAGGATTACTGCCGCCGCGACAACCGGCCCGGCGAGCGGTGCACAGCCGACTTCATCAACCCCGCAAACGACGCAGGCAGCCTCTTTTTCGAATTTGAGGCTCGGCCGGTGCGTCCTTTTTCTGCGTTTGGTAACCTGAATCTCCAAACGGCGCTCCCTTGTGTGTGCGAACAGTCTACGCGGTTAATGCAATTCACATCCGATGTTCTGACGAGGCAGCCCATCATTCTTTCAGCTGCTGCTCTCGTATCCCCGCAGCCGGCTGCTTCCGATAAACAGCAAAGCCAGCCGCGCTATGATGTCGGATCACCGATTGTGGCGCAGCAAACGCTGCTGTTCCCGTTTCCAGTCGCGGTCTTTTTCCGCGTCACGCTTGTCGTGTTGCTTCTTGCCTTTGGCAAGCCCGATCTCGAGCTTGATGCGGCCACGCATGTAATGCATGTTGATCGGCACGAGCGTATAGCCGGCGCGCTCTACTGCGCCGATCAGTTTGCTGATTTCGGAAGCATTGAGCAAGAGCTTCCTCGTGCGTGTCGGATCGGGCTGCACGTGCGTCGATGCGCTCGTCAGCGGACTGATATGAGAGCCGAGCAGAAAGAGCTCGCCGTTGCTGACGATTACGTAAGCTTCCTTAAGCTGCGCGCGTCCGGCACGGATGGCTTTAACTTCCCACCCCTCCAGGGCGATACCGGCCTCGTAGCGCTCCTCTATAAAATAGTCGTGGAACGCTTTCTTGTTTTCAATAATACTCATGGGTGACTGCCGTGCGCGGGTATTCTAGCAGCCCACGTGCGGTTGGCTGGACGGAGAAAAAGTGCTCGTACAAAAATCAGTGCTCGTCGGCCATTCCGCGCAGCAGATGTTCGCGCTGGTCGATGCGGTGGAGGCCTATCCGGAATTCCTCCCGTGGTGCAACGGAACGAAGGTGATCTACCGCGACGCGACCCGCACACGGGCGACCATAAACGTCAACTATCACGGTGCCAAGCAGAGCTTTACCACTGAGAATACAAAGGAAGCGCCGCGGCTGATGTCCATTCGGCTGGTGGAAGGGCCTTTCAGAGTACTCGATGGCGAATGGCGCTTCACAAGCTTGGCTGAAAACGCCTGCAAGATCGAGTTCTGCCTGCACTACGAGTTTTCGAGCAAGATCCTCGAAATGCTGGTCGGGCCTGTGTTTACCTACATCGCGAATACACTCGTCGACGCCTTCGTGCATCGCGCGGACAAAGTGTATGGCGCCTGAACAGACTATCGGCGTCGAGGTTGTTTACGCGCGGCCGGAGAAGCAGATCGTAATCGCACTCAGCATGCCTGCGGGTAGCACGGTCCGCGAAGCGGTTGATCGCGCGGCGCTGCAGACAAGCCTTGCCGAACTGCAGCAGGCGCCGGTGGGCATCTACGGAAGGCTCGTAACTGGCGATGTCCTTTTGCGCGATGGCGACCGGGTGGAGATCTATCGTCCGCTCCTAGCGGATGCGAAACAGGCGCGCCACCGCCGCGCCGCTCGCGGGCTTAAGTAGGGCGGTTACTTGCAGTTACCGGCGACCGAACGTTCGGCGGTTGCGATTTCCTTCGGATATTCACCATCAGAAAGAAAGATTCGCTCGCCCGTTTTCGGATCGGTGCGGCTTATCCGCTGCCCAGCTTGCAGCGTCTTTAGATACGCTTGCGAGTCGTCGCATGCGCGCTTGCGCTGTTCGACTTCTGCGCTCTTCTTTTCTGCTTTCGCCGCGGCTTCCTGCTTCTCGATCTGCCGCTTACGGAATTCCGCGTCACGCTCCGCAAGTGATTTCTGCTGTGGCGCCGACGCGGGAGCAGAAGAAGCGGGCGACGTGCTCTTGACACCGCTTTGCTCGGACGTCATGCCGTCAGGGCACTCGTTACCATAGCCCACCACCTTACCGCTCTTATCGATGCATTTATTGATCTGCGCGGAAGCAACAGCGGACACCATCATCATGAACAGCACGGCAAATATTTTCATGAACGTCCCCCAATGTGTATGCACAGGCGCTTCGAGCGCCCATGGGCGAGCGCGAACATAGCCATTTTGTCGTGCACAGTCAAACCACTAACGCCTGGTTTCGTTGGCGGTTTACGTGACCGCACGTATAATGCTGACTTTGCGAAGGAACAAATATGCGCGTGGTGGAGAAAGCCCTAACCTTCGACGACGTTCTCCTGGTTCCGGCCCACTCGACTATCCTTCCGCGCGACGTAAACCTGAAGTCACGTCTGACCCGCGGCATTACCCTGAATATTCCCGTGGCCTCCGCTGCCATGGACACCGTCACGGAAGCGCGTTTGGCTATCGCGGTTGCTCAGGAAGGCGGCATCGGCATCGTGCACAAGAATATGTCGCCGAAAGCGCAAGCCGTCGAAGTCACCAAGGTGAAGCGCTTCGAGAGCGGCATTGTCAAGGATCCGATCACGGTCACCGAGGCGATGACGGTGCGTGATGTTTTGCAGATCACGCAGCAGCACCGCATCTCAGGACTGCCGGTCATCAACGCCTCCGGCAAGATCATCGGGATCGTCACTAACCGAGATCTGCGTTTCGAGACTGAGCTCGACCAACCGATCAAGAACATCATGACGCCGCGCGAGCGGCTCGTTACGGTGCGCGAAGGTTCGCCGCGAGAGGAGGCGCTGGCCCTGATGCACAAGCATCGTCTCGAACGCGTGCTCGTCATCAACGACAACTTCGAGCTGCGTGGACTGATTACGGTGAAGGATATCCTGAAGTCATCGGAACATCCGCACGCGAGCAAGGACGATCTTGGGCGGCTGCGCGTCGGTGCGGCCGTGGGGGTGGGCGAGGGCACCGAGGAACGCGTAGAAGCCTTGCTTGAAGCGGCTGTCGACGTCATTGTCGTCGACACTGCACACGGTCACTCGGAAGGCGTACTCAGCCGCGTGCGCTGGATCAAACGCACGCATCCCAAGACGCAGGTGATAGGCGGAAATATTGCGACGGCGGCTGCGGCAAAAGCGCTCGTCGACAACGGCGCAGACGGGGTTAAAGTCGGCATCGGACCGGGCTCGATTTGCACGACGCGCATCGTCGCAGGCATCGGCGTACCCCAGATCACAGCGGTGGCAAACGTTGCGAAAGCGCTTGCGCGCACTGACGTGCCGCTCATTGCAGATGGCGGCATCCGTTACTCGGGCGACATTGCGAAAGCCCTCGCCGCCGGCGCGCACAGTGTCATGATCGGCAGCCTCTTTGCCGGGACCGAAGAGGCACCCGGCGAGACGGAGCTCTATCAGGGGCGCTCGTATAAGGCTTACCGCGGCATGGGCTCGCTGGGCGCGATGCAGCAAGGCTCCGCCGACCGCTATTTTCAGGACAATGACGAGCTCGACACTGACAAACTCGTGCCGGAAGGCGTCGAGGGTCGTGTGCCTTACAAGGGCGGGCTCGTTCCGCTGATCCAGCAGTTGATGGGCGGTTTGCGCGCAAGCATGGGTTATCTCGGCTGCGGCACGATCGAAGAGGTCAGAACGAAAGCAGAGTTTGTCGAAATTACTGCGGCCGGGATCCGCGAGTCTCATGTGCACGACGTGCAGATCACCAAGGAAGCTCCGAACTACCGTATTGAGTAAACCGGTCAGCGGTCAGCCGTTGCGGGTTACCGCAATTTCGAGTCGCTTGCTTGCACGTGCACTGCCGTTCCCCTGCGGACCGTTTAAGCCTGACCGCTGACGCCTGTTATGTCCCACCAAAAAATTCTCATCCTCGATTTCGGCGCGCAGTACACGCAGTTGATCGCGCGCCGTGTGCGGGAATTGCGTGTGTATTGCGAAATCCATCCGGCCGACGTGAGCGATGCTTTCGTCCGCGATTACGCGCCCAAGGGCATCATTTTATCGGGCAGTCACATGTCGGCCTACGAGGCCGAGACCGAGCGGGCGCCGCGTGCAGTGTTCGAGCTGGGCGTGCCCGTGCTTGGAATCTGTTATGGAATGCAGACGATGGCGCAGCAGCTGGGCGGCCGCGTCGAGCCCGGCACAGTACGCGAGTATGGCTATGCTGAGGTACGGGCGCGCGGCCACACGCGGCTGCTCGACGGCATCGAGGACTTGCGAACGTCCGAAGGACACGGCGTGCTGAAGGTCTGGATGAGCCACGGCGATAAAGTTGTTGAGGTGCCGGCGGGCTTCAAAGTAATGGCCTCCACAGCATCGTGTCCGATCGCGGGGATGGCGGACGAAGAGCGAAAATTCTACGGTGTGCAGTTTCATCCCGAAGTGACACATACGCTGCAAGGTAAGGCGCTGCTGCAACGGTTCGTGTACGACATATGCGGTTGTGCGGGCGACTGGAATATGCCCGACTATGTCTCGGAAGCTGTGACGAGAATCCGCGAACAGGTCGGCACGGACGAAGTGATTCTTGGGCTTTCGGGCGGCGTCGATTCGTCGGTCGCCGCTGCGCTGGTTCACAAGGCGATTGGTGATCAGCTGACGTGCGTTTTCGTCGACCACGGCCTGTTGCGGCTGAACGAAGCGCAACAGGTGATGGAGACGTTCGCCCGTCATATGTACGTGAAAGTAATCCATGTCGACGCTGCGGATGAATTCTATTCCGCGCTTGCGGGCGTTTCCGATCCGGAGCAGAAACGCAAGATCATCGGCAAACACTTCGTCGAGGTGTTTCAACGCGAAGCTGCGAAGATCCCGAACGCGAAATGGCTGGCACAGGGCACCATCTATCCGGACGTGATCGAGTCCGCCGGAGCCAAGACAAAAAAAGCGATGAGTATCAAGTCGCACCACAACGTCGGAGGATTGCCGGAGACACTGCATCTGAAGCTGCTCGAGCCGTTGCGCGAGCTTTTCAAGGACGAGGTTCGCGAGCTCGGAATCGCACTCGGTCTCCCGCACGATATGGTGTTCCGGCATCCGTTCCCTGGCCCAGGCTTGGGTGTGCGTATACTTGGAGAGGTGAAGCGCGAGTTTGCAGAGCTGCTTCGACGCGCCGATGCGATCTTCATCGACGAGCTGCGCGCAGCCGGGTGGTATGAGCAGACCGCACAGGCTTTCGCTGTTTTTCTGCCTGTCAGATCGGTGGGAGTCATGGGAGACGGGCGCACGTATGAATATGTCGTCGCGCTGCGCGCGGTGCAGACACTCGATTTCATGACTGCGCACTGGGCCGAGCTCCCGCACGCGCTCCTGTCTCGAATTTCCAACCGGATCATCAATGAAGTGCGCGGGATCAATCGCGTCGTCTACGACATCTCGGGTAAGCCGCCCGCCACCATCGAATGGGAGTAGGGGGCTTATCCACCGGAGGCGCAGTAGATGAGCAGCATTTCATGCGCGCGGCTTTGGATCTTGCGCAACAAGCCGCTGCAGCGGGTGAAGTCCCAGTCGGGGCCGTAGTCGTGAAAGAGGGCGAGATCGTAGGGCGCGGTTACAACCACCCTATTGCCGCGCACGATCCAACCGCACACGCGGAGATCGTTGCTTTACGCGATGCTGCCCGCCGCCTAGGCAACTACCGTTTGAGCGGTTGCGAGCTGTACGTGACGCTCGAGCCGTGCACGATGTGCGCAGGCGCGATCCTGCACTCCCGTATCGTGCGCCTCGTCTACGGAGCTGCCGATCCCAGAACGGGTGCCTGCGGCAGTGTCGTCGATCTTTTCTCCGAACCCCGCCTCAATCACCATGCGACCGTCTTGCCTAACGTGCTGGCGATGGAATGCGGAACACTGCTGCAACAGTTTTTTGCCGCGCGCCGACGCTCTGTGCTGTAAAGCGGTGTTGACAGTCCGCGCGGACGCGCCGCAGAACGCTGCGTGTATTTTGGCACGTTCCCCTACATCTAGCGTCTTAAGTGGAACTTAACCGCATAAGTAGGGGGTGCGCTGAATCGGGCACGGATTGTGCAACGCAGAAAATTACGCTACATTGTGCGGCGCAGCGCGGCGTATTCCTGACAGAGAGGTTGTAGGTCGATGAGACTCCAAGACAAAGTAGCGATCATCACGGGGGCAGGCCGGGGCATTGGGCAGGCCACAGCCGTCAAGTTCGCGCGCGAAGGCGCGAAAGTCGTCGTCTGTGACCTCTCGCCCGAATGGATCGAAGAAACGGTTGAGATGTGCAAGGAAACCCGCGGCGACGCATTCGGCTACGTCGCCGATGTGCGAGACGTCAAGTCACTGGAGCAGATGGTCGAAGTGACCATCGCCAAGTGGGGACGTGTGGACTGCCTCGTCAACAACGCCGGCATCGTCATGGATGCACAGTTGAAGAATATGACGGACGATCAGTTCGATAGCGTCATCGAAATCAATCTGAAGGGCGTCTACAACTGTACCAAGGCGGTCGTGAACACGATGCTCGCGCAGCAGTCAGGCGTGATCCTGAACGCGTCGTCAATCGTCGGTCTGTATGGCAATTTCGGCCAGACGAACTATGCGGCGAGCAAGTTCGGTGTAATCGGCATGGTGAAAACGTGGGCGCGCGAGCTGGGCCGTAAAGGTATACGGGCGAATGCGGTTTGCCCGGGTTTTATCGCAACGAGCATCCTGGGCTCGATTCCGGAGCGCGTGCTCCACGCCCTCGAAGAAAAGGTCCCGATGGGCCGACTCGGCAGGCCGGAGGAGGTCGCCAACACCTTCGCATTTCTGGCGTCGGACGAAGCCAGCTACATCAACGGTGCCGTTATCGAAGTTAGCGGCGGGCTCACGATCTAGGCGAGCTCAGCGCGGCTGGCGGCTGCAAAGGCCGCGTTGCTGATTACATCGAGCTGTTGCCGTTCATAACCCGGTAGCAGCAGTTCCACGGCGGGGTGCTCGGGGCAGTGCTTGCGGCCGTTACAATACCGCATGGCGATGCCAGCTATTGCGTCATTCACGGTACAGCGCGTCGAGTGGGATGCAAGGCGGGCCGACCTCCACTTCGTCCGCCGCGCGGTCTTCATCGAAGAGCAGAGCGTTCCCGAAAATCTCGAATGGGACGACGAAGACGAGCGCTCGCGTCACGTGCTTGCCATCGATCCTGATGGCGCTCCGATCGGCACGGGAAGACTTAAGAGCGACTGTCACATCGGGCGAATGGCCGTTTTGAAAGGATGGCGCGGCCGCGGCGTCGGGGACGCCATCCTGAGAACGCTGGTGGAAATCGCTCGAAACGATGGCTGCAGCACTGTGCGGCTGCACGCTCAAACCCACGCGATCGGCTTCTACGCGCGTTGCGGGTTCATCGCGGTGGGTCCGGAGTTTACGGAGGCTGGTATCCCGCACCGGATAATGGAGCTGCCGCTGGTATCGGCGCGCTGACACGTGACGCGTCGTTGAGCTGAAAACGCCGATCGACACTGCCAAGAGGTGTGCCGTGCGGGCCGAAGCTGCGCTCGCAATACAGCACTTCCCCATCTTGACTGACCAGTAAGACCGTTGAAGCGCGCGTTCCGTAAGTGTCGCCCGCGATAAAAGCTGCGGATAGCGCGCGCTCGCGTTCCAGTGCAATGCCCGTCGATGGAAGAAGATGGTCCGGCGCCGGCGTGCGGTCGCGGAGCAGCGCGAGTAGCGCTTGCGTAATGTCGGTTTCGGAACTCTCGAGCAGACTCGTCAGTACGGCCACACCACGCTCAACCTTGGGCCATGGTTCATCGAGGAGACGATTGCTGAGGCCATGCACACCGGGCTCGATCGCCTGGATTCCGTGGCTGCGGTTCGAATAAAAGTACAGGCCGTAGACGGTGCCCGCGATCAGGCTGAAGCCGCGATATTGCCTGCAGCGTTCCTCCGCCCCGCGCAGATAATGCAAGGGTTCCGCGATTCCGGCCAGGTAGTCACGAGTGAGATCACCGCGCGATCTTGGAGCTTTCCCGTGATGACCTTGGCGATAATTGGTGATCGCGGCAAAGCGACCGTTCAATGCAAGGCCGAGCCATGTGCCACCCCGTTCGAGATCCCTGCCGCCGTAGACGTGGGGCGGGTCCTGCCAGAATTCGGCCTGTGCGGCGGGGCGGGCGTAGGCTTCGTCGCGGTTCGCAGCAACAATCAGCGGAAATCGGGGATGGGCTCCGACGGCGAAGAGGATCACGCACATGCGTCACGCCTCAAAGCATTCGGCGCGACGCGTGGATCCCTCCTGCAGACACTCCGCAATTTTCAGCTGCGCGGCTGCCTGCTCGAGCTCAAGCTCGAACTTCGCATCATCACGGACGTTCTCGTACACTTCCATCCACAGCAGCGGTTCGCTGCGCTTCTTCAGCAGCCGGCCTGCGATGTTCGTCGCTTGCTTGATCGCTGAAAAGAGCTCGAGTACGCGCGATTCGCAGCTGTTGGCGTGATCGGTTGCGACGCGATAATAGATGTAATACGAATAAGCCATGCAGACCCCGCCACCGCATTGTAAGCTGATCGCGCCCGTCAGGGAGCGATTGCCGTGCTATGGAGGCCTACTCGACTCTAGGCGGTCATTCGCCAGCCGCCTACCGGCGCAGCGTTCGCGCCAGGTACTCGCGCTGGAAGACTGCGCACGGGTTGGCGAGCTTGCGGCTCGCGTTGAGGCTTTTGACTTGACTCAACTTGTCGCGACTGGTCCTGCTGCAGCAGTGCCCTATACGCGAGGGCGAGAAGCGCGAGCGCCGCGCCGGCAGCCGCAGTCAAAGCGACAAACGCGAGAAAGGGACGGCAGGCCGAACCGCCACCCGCTACACACGAGCCCACGAAACCAAACCAGGCGTCTATCGATGCGAACAGCGATTCAAATCCGGCCATGATGTTTCCCTGCTGACTATTAAGTGCGCAACGGCAGTTGCGCTTCGGTAATGAATCAGCAAGCGGCATGCCACGGCATGGATTCATCCAGCGGAAATCAGCTGGGTATCGCGTATGGCAAAGAGAGAAAATCCACGACAGGACCCTGCGGGGAGGTGAAGTGAACGGCGCCTGCCTGCACGCTGGCCGTCTGAATGACCGCAAGTGCCTCAAAAACAGCGCTGTGGCGGCGGGTTGCCTGCACGATCGAGCCGCTTGCCTGCGCGTCACCGAACTGCGCACTGAAAAGCGGATCGCCCGCGCGCACCGGCTGGAGTGTTGGAACAGACAGTCTGTACATACGCTGTTTCAGCCGCCCCAGGTAATGCGTGCGCGCCACAATCTCTTGTCCGGGATAACACCCCTTGCTGTAGCTTACGGCCCCGATCAAATCCAGGTTCACCATCTGCGGAACGTGCTGATCTTGAGTCTGACTCGTGATCACAGGGATGCCCGCCTCAATGTCGAGCCGGTCCCAGAGGGTGACGTCCTGAGGCCGCGCGTGTTTATCGAGGCTTGCACGCAGGCTCGCTCCGCGATCAGCCTCTGCGAGGATTACATATCGGTTCACAGGCAGACGTGTGACGTATACATCGCCCGCCGAAGTGACCTCGTGGTCGGCGCTCGGCAGCGGCAAGTTCATTTCGGCCAGGACTGAGCGCGCGCGTTCGCCCGCCAATCCGAACATCAGATACCGCCCGCTTGCAGCACTCACGCGAACGCGTGCACGCAGCACGTATTTTGAGAGGCGTTGCTGCACGCTTTCCCGCAAATCGGCGGGCAGCTGCATGAGGACATCCGCCGGCCGCCGCCACAGTAAAAACGTGGCGAGCAGACGCCCTTTAGGGGAGCAGTAGCCGCTGTATTGAGTCTGCGATTCGAAGAGGCCGGCAACATCGCTCGTTAACTGCGCGTGGAGAAAAGAAAGCGCATCTTCCCCGCTGAAAGCGATGAGGCCCTCACTCCTTAACTCACAGAAATCAGCCTGCAGGATCTGACTCATCGTTGTCTACGTACGCAGCTGCTCGATGAGATCTGCTTCGAAACGGATCACCCGCTTCGCATTGTGCAGTGTATTGCCGCTGATCAGAAATACGTCTTCGGCACGGGCGCCCAGCGTATTGATTTTTGCGGTATGCAGGCTGATGTCGTACGCCGTGAGCACCCGTGCGATTCGCGACAGCAGCCCCGGCCGGTCACCTGCGATGACGGAAAGCACCTGATAAGTACCTTTGTCGTCGGGTTGGATGTTGACTTCAGGTGATATCGGAAAATGTCGAAGCTGCCGATTCAGGCGCGGATGCGGTAACGCCGGGAGCGGCGACTTGTGCACGAGGCGCTCCGCAAGCTCGTATTCGATGTAGCTCATGATGTCCCGATAGCGCGGGCTGTCGTTGTTCGGGTCCTGCACCTGAAAGGTGTCAAGCGCGTATCCGGTGCGGGAGGTGTATACCTTGGCTTCGTGGATGTCGTAGCTGATGCTTTCGAAGAAGCTGCAGATGCGCGCAAACAGTTCTTTCTGGTCCTCAGCGTAGACCATGACCTGCAGCCCTTCACCGGCGGGGGACAGCCGTGCCTTCACCACGGGTGTCGGGGTGTCGGGGCGGTAATACAGAAGTCGCGTATGCCAGGCGATTTCCTGGGGGTCGTGGCGCAGAAAATAAGCGGTGTCGAGCTGTGCCCACAGCTTTTCGTGTGCGTGTTCCGGGACCGCATAGAGGCGCAATTTTGAGCGCGCTTCTTCCTGGCGCGTCTGAATACTGCTTTCGACGCTCGCGCCGTGACCTGCCAGGAGGCGCCGCGTAAGATGAAATAGATCCTCCAGGAGCTTCGCTTTCCACGCGTTCCAGACCTTCGGACTGGTGCCTCGTATATCTGCGACGGTGAGCAAGTAGAGTGCGCTAAGCCTGCGGTCATCGCCCACGCGTTCCGCAAATGCACGGATGACATCGGGGTCACTGATGTCCTGCTTTTGCGCCGTCGATGACATGACCAGGTGATTTTCCACGAGCCATGCCACGAGATTCGCGTCCTCGGCAGAGAGCTCGTGCGTGCGGGCAAAACGGAGCGCGTCCTGCGCACCGAGATGTGAGTGATCGCCGCCACGCCCCTTTGCGATATCGTGGAACAGTCCCGCGAGGTAAAGAACTTCGGGCTGCGCGAAGTCGGTCATCAGACGAGTGCACAACGGGAATTCGTGAGCGAGCTCAGGCACGGCAAATCGGCGCAGGTTGCGCACGACTTTTAGGATGTGCTCGTCAACAGTGTATACGTGGTACAGATCGTGTTGCATCTGCCCGACCACGCGCCCGAATTCGGGAAGATATCGGCCGAGAACGCCGTACTGGTTCATCCGTCGAAGCTCGCGGTCCACTCTGGATGGGCTTTTCAGTATGCGCATGAAGAGATCGCGATTCACAGCGTTCCGTCTGAACTGATCGTCGATCAAACGGCGGCCTCGCCACAAAGCGCGCAGCGTGCCTGCGCTGATGCCTTTCAGCTCGTGATGGGTCTGTAACAGCACGAAAGTCTCCAGCAGCGCGGCAGGATGGCGTTCGTAGAGATCGTCGGTCTTTGCCTCGAGCAACTCTCCCCGCATGCCGAAGCGATCATTGATCGGGTGAAACTCGCGATCCTGTGGCGGTGAGATCAGTGCCGTAAGGTTTTGAAGCAAAATCGTATTCAGCTGTGCGACGGCTTTGGCCGCTTGATAATACTGCTGCATGAGCTGTTCGCTCGCGAGCCGATGCGGTTTGTCCTGCAAACCCATCTGCGCCGCGAGCGCCGATTGATGGTCGAAGAGGAGCCGATCCTCACGCCGCGAGGCGAGATAATGCAGCCGCGTGCGCAGGGTCTGCAGAAAACGTTCGTGGCGCTGAATCTCTCGTGCCTCGGTCGCCGTGATCAGGTCGCGCTCGGCAACCTCCTTCCAGCTCTTACCGATGCCTGCAGCACGCGCGATCCAGAGTATTGTTTGCAGGTCCCGCAAGCCGCCGGCACTTTCCTTGATATTGGGTTCCAGGTTTGTTGCCTGAAAGCGTGCGTGTCGCTGCTGCTGCTCTAGTTGCTTTGCCTCCAAGAAGGCCCGGGTGTCCATGGCAGCAGAGGTCGCCGCCTCGAACTCCCGGAAGAGCGCCCGATTTCCGGTGATCAGTCGGGACTCGAGCAGCGTTGTCTGCACGGTAATGTCCTGTTCCGCCAGAGACAGACACTGTGCGACGGTGCGAACGCTGTGACCCACTTCGAGGCCGATGTCCCACAAGGTGCCGATGAACTGCTGCAACTCGCGCTCGGGAACTTCGTGAGCCGGGCTGGGGAGAAGAATAAGCAGATCAACGTCGGAATAGGGATAGAGCGCGCCCCGGCCGTAGCCACCTACGGCGACTAAGGCAAGGCCGGCGGGCATTGCATAACTGTCCCAGACTTCGCGCAGCTGTCGGTCGACGACAGAGCTCAGGCGCCGCAATAGTCCCGCAGGCGCTGGGCGGTTCAGAAATTGCGTTTTGAGCTGCTGGCGTTCGAGCGCCAGCCGCTGCTTCCAGTGCGTGAGTGTGGACCCAGGTGCGGGGCGCGCGACCGCCGCGGAGGCGTCCATGAGCTCAGAATGCGGCGTGAGGCCGCGCAGGCGTACCGGCTGACGACGTCAGAATCTCGTGGCCGGTTTCGGTGACAAGAACGGTGTGCTCCCATTGCGCGGACAAGCTGTGGTCTTTGGTGACGATGGTCCAGCCATCGGCGAGTTGACGGATGTCCGCCTTGCCTGCATTGATCATGGGCTCTACGGTGAATATCATTCCCGCCTGCAGCCTCAAACCCGTCCCCGGCCGCCCGTAGTGGAGCACCTGAGGCTCCTCGTGGAATTTGCGGCCGATGCCGTGTCCACAAAACTCGCGCACGACGCTGAATCCGTGCTGTTCGGCATGGCTTTGTATCGCGAATCCTATGTCACCCAGATGAGCCCCGGCTCGGACCGCATCGATGCCTCGCCACATGCAGTCGAAAGTCACGTCACACAGCCGCCGAGCCTGTATCGAAGGCTGCCCCACATAAAACATGCGGCTCGTGTCGCCGTGATAGCCGTCCTTGATCACAGTGATATCGATGTTCACGACGTCGCCGGACTTGAGTTTTTTTTCGCCGGGCACCCCGTGACAGACGACATGATTAACCGACGTGCAGATGGACTTCGGATAAGGCTGGTAACCTGGAGGCGCGTAGTTCAGAGGGGCGGGTGTCGTGCCCTGGACTTCGACCATGTATTCATGGCAAAGACGGTCGATCTCACCGGTTGATACGCCCGGTTTGACGAGTGGACCGATGTAATCGAGCACTTCGGCTGCGAGCCGGCCGGCGACCCGCATCTGAGCGATATCTTCTGAGGATTTGAGCGTAACGGACATAGCAATCCGGACATGGGTCCGGAAGAAGGAATTCCAAGTGCTTGGTTTTGCAGGCAACCGGAATTGTAGTCCAGATCCGGTTGCGACACGGCACCCGCTGCCGGCCTGCCCACGGATGCTTGAGAGCTGACGACTTACAGTGGTAAAATAGGCGGTTAGCTCGTCATGGACGGGCTACAGTACGGCGTGGCGGGCATTCCAGGAAAGTCTGCCGTCCAGCGCGCCGAATTCGCACATCCGCCGTAATTACCCAGGGTGCCGCGCTCGAAGCCGAGCGGGGTGTGCTGGCGGATGGAGGCTCAACCCTTGTCAGGAGTCAGGCAGTATGTCGGTTACTATGCGTGAAATGCTGGAAGCGGGCGTCCATTTCGGACATCAAACCCGTTATTGGAACCCGAAGATGGCGCCTTATATCTTCGGGCATCGCAACAAGATCCATATCGTAAACCTCGAAAAAACCCTCGCGATGTATCAGGACGCGCTGAAGTTCGTGCGTCAGCTATCCGCGAACAAGGGAAGCGTCCTTTTCGTAGGCACGAAGCGTCAGGCGCGCGAGATCATTCGGGAAGAGGCGCTGCGTTCCGGCGCGCCGTTCGTCGATCACCGCTGGCTCGGAGGAATGCTGACGAACTACAAAACCGTCAAGCAGTCGATCAAGCGTCTGAAGGACATGGAGCAGATGCAGCAGGATGGAACGTTCGACAAGCTTACGAAAAAAGAAGCCCTCAATTATCAGAGAGAAATGGCCAAGCTGGATCGCAGTCTCGGCGGCATCAAGGACATGAACGGATTGCCCGACGCGATGTTCGTAATCGACGTGGGCTACCAGAAGAACGCAATCGCCGAAGCCAATAAGCTCGGCATCCCCGTGATCGCTGTGGTCGATACCAACCACACGCCTATTGGTGTCGATTACATCATTCCAGGGAACGACGACTCAAGCCGCGCCATTCGCCTGTATGTGCGCGGTATCGCGGACGCGTACCTCGAGGGTCGCAACGATAGCCTGCAGGAAATTGTGACCGGCGGCGATGAGTTCGTCGAGGTCGAGGAAGAGTCTCGCTGACGCGGGCGATCGAACACGAGACCGGCTTCACGCCGGTGCGCTAAGAGGGGCGCGAGCCCCTTTTTTTAAGAGCGGAGACTGGTTACATGGCTGAAATAACAGCGGGTATGGTCCGCGAGCTACGCGAGAAAACCGATGCACCCATGATGGAGTGCAAAAAGGCGTTGACCGAGGCCGCAGGCGATCTGGGCAAGGCCGAAGAGATACTGCGCATCAAACTGGGTAACAAGGCGAGCAAAGCGGCAGGACGGGTAGCCGCGGAAGGCGTAGTTGCCGCGTACATCGCAGGTGATGGCAAGCTCGGCGCGATCATCGAAGTGAACAGCGAAACAGATTTCGTCGCCAAAAACGAAGAGTTTCGTGCATTTGCGGACGCCGTCGCACGGCTTGTGGCGAACAGCAATCCCGTCGATGTCACCGCGTTGTCTCAGCTTGCGCTCGACGGTGCGACGGTGGAAGAGCGCCGCAAGAGCCTCGTGGGCAAGATTGGAGAAAACGTATCGTTGCGGCGCTTCCAGCGCCGCGAGGCGAAAGGCCGCCTGGCGAGCTACGTCCACGGCGGTTCGAAAATCGGCGTGCTGGTAGACGTGGTCGGTGGCGACGATGCGCTTGCCAAGGACATCGCCATGCATGTCGCTGCGAGCAAACCTCTGGCGTTGTCGCGTGATGAAGTGTCTCCGGAGATCGTGCAGAAAGAGCGCGATATCGCTGCAGCGAAAGCCGCGGAATCGGGCAAGCCCGCGAACATCGTGGAAAAAATGGTCGAGGGCGCCGTCAGCAAATTCCTGAAGGACGTGACCCTTCTCGGGCAGCCTTTCGTGAAGAACGACAAACAAACCATCGCCGATCTGTTGAAATCGAAAGGCGCGTCAGTCGCAGCATTTTCACTGTACGTGGTCGGTGAGGGCATCGAAAAACGCAAGGACGATTTCGCAGCCGAAGTAATGGCGCAGGTCGGTCAGGCAGGCAGCAAGTCAGAAAAAAGCGCACAACCCTCCTGATCCCTCGTCGAGCAGAACATGGCCGAGACACCCGCCTATAAGCGCATACTTCTGAAGTTGAGCGGCGAAGCTCTGATGGGCGAGGACAGCTACGGCATCAACCGTCAGACGATCGAGAGCATCGTCAACGAAGTGGCGGAGGTCGCGCATCTCGGCATCGAGGTTGCAGTCGTGATTGGCGGAGGCAACATCTTTCGCGGGGTAGCTCCCGGAGCGTCCCACATGGACCGCGCGACAGCCGATTACATGGGGATGCTTGCGACAGTCATGAACGCGCTTGCGTTACAGGACGCGATGCGGCGTGTCAATTTGGTGAGCCGCGTACAATCTGCACTCAATATCGAGCAGGTGGTGGAGCCTTATATACGCGGCAAAGCCATGCGCTATCTGGAAGAGGGCAAGATCGTGATTTTCGCTGCCGGTACTGGCAATCCGTTTTTCACGACCGATACCGCAGCAGCCCTCCGTGGCATGGAAATGAATGTGGAGCTGGTGCTCAAGGCGACCAAAGTGGACGGCGTTTATACCGACGATCCGAAAACCCACCCTGACGCCGTGCGATACAAGGACCTCACGTTTGATGAAGCCATCATCAAAAATCTGAAGGTGATGGACGCGACTGCTCTTACTTTGTGCCGTGACCAGAAACTTCCGATCAACGTATTTAGCATCTTCAAGCCGCATGCGCTGAAACGTGTCGTACTGGGGCAGGACGAAGGTACGATGGTGCACGTGTAAATGGGTGAGAGTGTCACGCACTCTAACTTGCGGAGGGCTGCAGCATGATTGCCGACGTAAAAAAAACCGCTGACCAGAAAATGAAGAAGAGCCTGGAAGCGCTAAAAAATGATTTGTCCAAAGTCCGCACCGGCCGCGCGCACGCAGGCTTGCTCGACCACGTGATGGTGGACTATTACGGGACGCCCACCGCAGTGCCGCAGGTTGCAAACGTGACGCTGCTCGACGCGCGCACGATAGGCGTCACACCTTGGGAGAAAAAAATGGCGTCCGCGATCGAAAAAGCGATTCGGGACTCCGATCTCGGCTTGAATCCCTCGAGCATGGGTGACACGGTGCGTGTGCCGATGCCGGCTCTCACGGAAGAGCGGCGCAAGGATCTGATCAAAGTCGTGCACAAGGAAGGTGAGAACGCGCGCGTGGCCATCCGCAACGTGAGGCGCGATGCAATACACCAGCTAAAGGACCTGCTCAAACAGAAAAAGGTGGCGGAGGACGAAGAGCGCCGGGCCCAGGACGATGTTCAGAAACTGACGGACCGCTATATCGCCGACATCGACAAGGCTCTGCAGGCGAAAGAAGCGGATTTGATGGCGATCTGACCCGTGGACAAGCACAAGAGCTCTACTCTCGCCATACCCGAGTCGCGCAGCGTTCCCCGGCATGTCGCAATCATCATGGATGGCAACGGTCGCTGGGCAAAGCAGCGTTTTCTGCCGCGTGTGGCGGGACACAAGCGGGGCCTCGAAGCCGTTCGCGCCACAGTCAAGGCGTGCGTGAAGCGTGGGGTGGAGTACCTGACGCTGTTCGCCTTCAGCAGTGAGAACTGGCGTCGTCCGCAGGACGAAGTGAAGTTTCTCATGCAGCTCTTCGTCGCGGCGCTCGAGCAGGAAATCGAAAAACTGCATGCGAACGGTGTGCGCTTTCGGGTCGTGGGTGACTTGAGCCGTTTCGAGCCTCGCATCGTGCGTCTGGTCGAAGAGGCCGAAGCCCGTACCGCAGAGAACAACCGTCTATTACTCACCATTGCAGCGAACTACGGCGGGCGATGGGATATGCTGCAAGCGGCCAATCGTATGCTGCAGGAACGGCCTGAGCTGGCGGCCGGCTTCTCCGAAGCAGATCTGACGCCGTATTTCTCGATGAGTTACGCACCGGAGCCGGACCTCTTCGTGCGCACCGGGGGCGAGCAGCGCATCAGCAATTTTCTCCTGTGGCAGCTCGCCTACAGCGAGCTCTATTTTACCGATACGCTGTGGCCCGATTTCGACGTCGCGGCACTCGATGACGCGATCCGGTCGTATCAGGAGCGCGAACGCCGTTTCGGCCGCACCAGCGAACAAGTGCAGTCGAGCCGCCGCGTGGCTCGGATCTCCGCAGGCTGATCCGCATTTTCCGCGCGCGCCGCAGCAGGAACGCTCTTCCATGTTCGTGACGCGCCTGCTCACCGTTGCGATATCGCTTCCGTTTGTCATCGCGGCGCTGCTGTTCCTGCCGCAACAACTGTGGGCGTTGGTGATGTTCCCCGTCCTTGCCATCGCGAGCTGGGAATGGGCGGGGCTTGCCGGCTATACGCCCGCGTCGCGTCTGGCGTATGCTGCCACACTCGTCATTTCCGCGGCGGCGCTCTTCTATCTGGTGCCGCGTGCTGGCGGTGTTCCAGTGCGCGTTGACATTGGAATCTACGCCCTGAGTTGCGTCTTCTGGCTCGCGATTGCGCCGGTGTGGCTCGTCGAGCGGTGGGCTACTCGCAATCCCTTGCTGCTCGCGCTCGTCGGCTGGATCGTGCTCGTTCCGATGTGGCTCGCGCTGGTGCAGTTGCAGGCCGCGCCGTGGGCTCTGCTGCTTTTTATGTCGGTGGTGTGGGTGTCAGACACCGCAGCGTATCTGACGGGCAAGCGATGGGGTCGCCGCAAACTTGCGCCGCTCATCAGTCCGGGGAAAACGTGGGAAGGCGCCTTGGGAGCGGCCACAGCGGTGGCCATCTATTACGCCATCCTGTTGCTTACTCTGCCCGCGAGCAATCACTATCTCGACCGCTCGTGGGGGCTTATCGTGTTCGCAGTGATCCTGGTTCTGAGCGTCGAAGGCGATCTCTTCGAGTCGTGGATCAAACGTACCGCCGGAGTGAAAGACAGCGGGCAGCTTCTACCCGGGCACGGCGGTATCCTGGACCGCATCGATGGTCTGACCGCAACCATGCCCGCGGCGGCGTTAGCCTACTATCTGCGCTGAAGCGCCCCCACCCATGCCCTCTCTTCAAAATCTGACGATTCTCGGCTCTACCGGCAGTGTGGGTGCGAGTACGCTTGATGTCGTGCAGCGTCATCCCGACCGTTTTCGGGTTATCGCCCTGACAGCGCATACGCAATCAGCGATTTTGTTCGCTCAATGCGTCAGGTACCAGCCGCGTTACGCAGTGATTTCCCAGCCGCAGGCCGCAGAGGACCTTGCTCGCCGTATGAAGCGCGCGGGTCTCGATACGCAAGTGCTCTGCGGGACTGAGGCGCTCGAGTATGTTGCGAGCCTGCCTGAAGTGGACACCGTCATGGCAGCGATCGTCGGCATCGCCGGTCTCAAACCCACGATCGTCGCGGCTGAAGCTGGAAAGAAGCTGCTCCTCGCGAATAAGGAAGCCCTCGTCACTGCCGGCGCCGTGCTCATGCAGGCGGCGCGCTCCGGTGGCGCGCCACTGCTGCCGATCGATAGCGAGCACAACGCGGTTTTCCAGTCGCTGCCCCGCAGCTTCACGGGCGATCTCAAGGCAGTCGGCGTTCGCCGCATACTGCTGACCGCTTCTGGCGGTCCGTTCAGACAGACGCCGCTCAGCGAGCTTGTGCACGTTAGCCCCGAAGCCGCTTGCGCACATCCGAACTGGACGATGGGACGCAAAATTTCGGTAGACTCCGCAACGATGATGAACAAGGGGCTCGAAGTGATCGAAGCCCATTGGCTATTCAATGCCAGCCCGGATCAGATCGAAGTGGTGATCCACCCGGAAAGCGTGGTGCATTCACTGGTCGAATACGTCGATGGCTCAGTGATCGCGCAGCTCGGCAATCCCGACATGCGAACGCCCATCGCGCACGCTCTCGCTTATCCCGACCGCATCGACGCGGGCGTAAAGTTTCTGGATCTGGCGCGCACCGGGCTGCTGCACTTCGAGGAGCCGGATACCGCACGCTTTCCCTGTCTGCGGCTCGCTTACGAAGCGCTCTCAGCAGGCGGTCGAGCGCCAGCCATCCTGAATGCTGCGAATGAGATCGCGGTCGAGCGCTTCCTCGCCGGCGATATCGCGTTTCCGCAAATTGCGCAGCTGATACAGGATGTGCTTGCGCGTTGCGAGAGCGGGCGGGTGGAGAAACTGGAGGACGTGCTCGAAGCCGACCGCGCCGCGCGCGTATGCGCCGAGCGCTGTCTCGCCGAGCGATTCGCCGGCACACGCGGGAACGCATCGCGCAGTTCGCCGCTCTTACATCATGTCACATCGACGCCGCAGGCACGCACATGAACTTCCTTACTACGATCGTCGCATTCGTCGTCACGCTCGGGCTGCTTATCATCATTCACGAGTTGGGTCATTACTGTGTGGCCCGGCTGTGTAATGTAAAGGTGTTGCGCTTTTCCGTCGGATTCGGTCGCCCGCTGTGGTCGCGCAGGCGCGGTCCGGATCAAACCGAGTGGAGCATTTCAGCGTTTCCATTCGGCGGCTACGTGAAAATGCTCGACGAGCGGGAAGGTCCGGTGGATTCGAGCGAAGCTCATCGGGCGTTCAACAGGCAGTCCGTCGCACGGCGCTTCGGAATAGTACTCGCGGGTCCCGTAGCGAACTTCCTGCTCGCGATCTTCCTGTACTGGATCCTGTTCATGCACGGCGTTCCGGGCATGAAAGCCGTGCTGGGGCCGGTCGCGGCGAACACGCCCGCAGCGGTGGCGGGATTCGCTAACGGCGACACCATTGCCAAAATCGGAAACGAAACGGTAGACACGTGGCAGGACGCGCGCTGGGTGCTGTTGCAGCGGGCAGTGAAGAAAGATCGCGTTCCCGTAACGGTACGTACACGTTCCGGCGAGATCGTGCAGCGCGAGCTCGACTTGAGCCATGTCAGCGCTGGTGACCTCGACAGCGACTTTCTGCGCGTGCTCGGCCTTGCGCGTTACCAGCCGCCGATCGCGCCTGTGATCGGCAATGTTGTTGCCGGCGGCGTGGCGGAGCGCGCTGGACTGCAACCCGGCGATCAGATCGTGGCGATCAATGATCGTCCGGTCAAAACCTGGGAAGAGGTCGTATCAGCTGTTCGCGCGCATCCAGGTGAACCTCTGATGTTCGAAGTCAAACGCGCGGAAAAGACAGCGACGACCGTGCCGGTCACGCCTGAGGTTTTTACGGAGAGTGGAAAAGCCATCGGGAGAATCGGTGCGGGACCCAAAGTGGATCGCGACGCATTCGCCGAGCTCATGACGGAAGTGCGTTACGGTCCTGTCGAAAGCATTGCAAAGGCACTTTATAAAACGTGGGATACCTCGGCATTCAGTCTGCAGATGCTGGGCAAGATGATCGTCGGCGAGGTGTCGCTCAAAAATCTGAGTGGCCCGATCACTATTGCTGATTACGCAGGACAGTCCGCGCAAATGGGCTGGGTTTCTTTTCTGCTGTTTCTCGCGCTTATCAGCATCAGTTTGGGTGTGCTGAACCTGCTGCCAATACCATTATTGGATGGTGGGCATTTGATGTATTATGTCTTCGAAGTTTTCAAAGGCAGTCCGGTATCGGACAAAGCCATCGAAATCGGACAACACTTGGGCATGGCGCTGTTGTTCGTATTGATGGCTTTCGCACTTTATAACGACATAAATCGTCTCATCAGCGGCTGATCGATGCATTTTTTGCGTGTAGGTGTTTTGGCGTTGGCGTTGAGTTCCCTCCCGGCGCGAGCAATCGAACCCTTCGTCATCAAAGACATCCGCGTAGAAGGGATACAGCGAACCGAGGCCGGCACTGTCTTCAGCTACCTTCCTGTCAAGGTTGGCGATACGATGACAGACGAAAAAGCCTCCCAGACCATCAGAGCGCTGTTTGCCACGGGGTTTTTCAGAGACGTCTCGATCGAAGCTGAAGAGGGCGTGCTCGTCGTAGTCGTACAGGAGCGGCCTTCAATCGCCCAGATTGAATTTACCGGGCTGCGCGAGTTCGATAAGGACACCGTTTTGAAGGCAATGAATCAGATCGGCCTTGCCGAGGGCAGGATCTTCGATAAAGGACTCCTCGACCGCGCCGAACAGGAATTGAAACGGCAATACCTGACGCGGGGCCGTTACGGCGCGAACGTCAGCACCACCGTGACGCCACTCGAACGCAACCGCGTCGCGCTCAATTTCGCCGTCGAAGAAGGCGATGCTGCAAAGATCCGGCAGGTCAGCATCATCGGAAATCAGGCTTTCAGCGAAAAAGAGCTGAAGCGGCAGATCAGTCTTCGCACGCCCGGCATCCTCACGTGGTACAGCAAAGCGGATCAATATTCCCGCCAGAAACTCGCTGCGGATCTGGAGACGCTGCGGTCCTACTATCTGGACCGCGGCTATCTGGAATTCAATGTTGAATCCACGCAGGTGTCGATCACGCCGGACAAGAAAGACATCTACATATCGATCTCGATCACTGAAGGTCCCAAGTACACGGTAGCGGACGTCAAAGTTGGTGGCGAACTGCTGCTGCCCGAGGCCGAGATCCGCAAACTCATCACGCTAAAGCGCGGCGACGTTTTTTCTCGCGCACGTGTCGCAGAATCAACCAAGAAAATCAGCGACCGTCTCGGTAGCGAGGGCTACGCCTTCGCCAACGTGAACGCAGCACCGGAGCTTGACAAGGAGAAGAGGCAGGCGTCGTTTACTTTTTTCATCGACCCAGGCCGCCGCGTGTATGTCCGGCGCATCAATGTGCTGGGTAACAACCGCACCCGCGATGAAGTCATACGGCGGGAATTCCGCCAGATGGAGGGCGGCTGGTTCTCGTCCGACAAGATAGCGAATTCACGCAGCCGGATAGACCGCCTGGGCTATTTCAACGAGGTCAATATCGAAACGCCGGCGGTGCAGGGGACAACCGACCAGGTCGATGTGAACGTCTCGGTAACCGAGAAACCTACGGGCTCCGTGCTGCTCGGTGCAGGGTTCGGAAGCGGCGAAGGCGTCATATTGTCGGGTTCGGTAACGCAACAGAACATTTTCGGATCCGGCAAGCACGTGTCGATCGGGCTCAACACGAGCAAGCTCAACACGAACTACGCACTGTCCTATACCGATCCGTTTTACACGGTCGACGGCGTGAGCCGTGGCTTTGACATTTACCAGCGCAAAATCAATGCCGCCAACGCCGGTCTTGGCGACTACACCACGCAGACCACAGGCGGTGCGGTACGGTTCGGCGTGCCCATCACGGATATCGACACAATCAATTACGGACTGGGCTATGAGAGAACCAGCATATCGACGTTTGCCGACAGTCCTCTCATTTATCTCGATTATGTCAAAACGTTCGGGAGCACCAGCGACGCGATACTGGCCACGGTCGGCTGGACGCGCGACAACCGCGACAGCCTGATCTATCCGACGAAGGGCGTCATGCAGCGAGCAAGCGCAGAAGTCGGGGTGCCGGGCGCCAGCCTCAAATACTATAAAGCCCAGTATCAGTATCAGCGATATTTCCCGATCAGCCGCGATTACACGCTCATGCTTAATGGCGAACTCGGCTATGGCGCGGGCTATAGCGATACGACTGCGCTGCCATTCTTCAAAAACTTCTACGTTGGTGGAGTAAACTCCCTGCGCGGCTTCAAGGTGTTCACGGCCGGGCCCAAGGACGTGCAGGGTAATCCCCGCGGGGGCAGCCACAAGGTCCTGGGTAACGCGGAGTTCCTGTTTCCGTTCCCTGGGTTGCAGGGTGAAAAGAGCGTGCGCATGAGCGCATTCGTCGATACCGGGATGGCTTCGGAAAGCTTCGCCTTCAGCGAGATGCGCGCTGCGGTCGGTCTCGGCGTACTCTGGGTTTCACCCATGGGTCCGCTTAAAATAAGTGTTGCAGCGCCAATCCGGTCGCTGGAGGGCGATAGCAAGCAGATCTTTCAGTTTACGTTCGGTGGAGCGTTTTGACGGCGATGAAGGAGACGACATTGAAGCATTTTTATGGGGCGCTCGGTCGCGTGGCGCTGTCGTTCGCGCTGTTGTCCACTGCGGCTGCCGTGGCGGCGGCGGAGCTCAAGATCGGATTCATCGACGCGGAGCGCATCAATCGCGAGTCCGCGCCCGCCGAGGTTGCGAGCAAACGCCTCGAGAAGGAGTTCGCTCCGCGAGCGCAGGAGCTGCAGCGGCGTGAGGGTCAGATTAAAAGCCTTCAGGGACAGCTCGAAAAAGAAGCTATGACCATGAGCGAGAGCGATCGCCGGGCGAAAGAGCAGGAGCTGTCGCGCATGACCCTTGATTTCCAGCGGATGCAGCGCTCCTACACGGAAGACCTCAATCTGCGTCGCAACCAGGAACTGCAGACGCTGTTCGAGCGCGCGAACCGGGTGATCAAGCAAATCGCGGAAGCCGAAAAATTCGATCTGATCGTGCAGGAGGCTGTTTACCGCAGTCCTCGTCTCGACATCACCGAGCGAGTGCTGAAAGCGCTCGCGTCCGAGAGATAACACGAGCCGCCGCCTGCGAGCGCCCAGCCTCGCGCTCATGAACGGCAGCGTAGTTTCCTACAGCCTGCGCGAACTCATCGCGCGCTTCGGGGGCGAAGTCGTCGGTGACCCTGAAGTGAGGGTGAGCCGCGTGGCGACCCTGGAAAACGCGGGTCCCGAAACGATCGCTTTTCTCGCAAACCCGCGCTATCTGAGGCATCTCGCCACTACGAAAGCCGCCGCAGTCATACTGTCTCCGACTGAGCGCGATCTTGCCCAGACTGCCCGAATCGTGCACGAGCAGCCTTATTTGTACTTTGCGCGCGTGTCAACGCTGCTTGCGTCTCCCCGTACGCCTGTACCTGGAATACATACCACGGCCACGGTTCACTCGGAGGCTCACGTCGATAGCAGCGCAGAGATCGGCCCTTACGTCGTCATTGGCCGCGGCGCGCGTGTCGGACAAGGCTCCGTCATCGGTCCCGGCGCCACGCTGGGGGAGAACGCGCGCGTGGGACGTGATTGCCATCTTCACGCGCACGTCGCGATATACGCGGAATGCCTACTGGGTGATCGCGTCATCGCTCACGCGGGCGTGGTGATCGGTGCCGACGGCTTCGGCATTGCGTTTGATGGCGATCGTTGGGTGAAAGTACCCCAGGTCGGCCGTGTGCGCATCGCAGATGATGTCGAGATTGGCGCGAACACAACGATCGATCGCGGCGCGATCGACGACACCGTCATAGAAGACGGTGTGAAACTCGACAACCAGATTCAGATCGCCCATAACGTCCACATCGGCGCCCACACCGCGATAGCGGCATGCACCGGCATTGCAGGCAGCGTACGCATCGGGCGGCATTGCCGAATTGGAGGTGCGGTGGGTATCGCCGGGCACGTCACGATCGCAGATCACGTGGAGGTGTCGGGTCACACGTCGATTACGAAATCGATCGATAAACCCGGCGTCTACAGCGGTGTGTACCCGTTCGAGCCGAACCGCGACTGGCGTCGAAATGCAGTGCAACTACGCCATCTCGCAGAAATTGCCAAGCGCGTGGCGGCTCTCGAGGATGGACTCGCTCAGATTAGAAGGAGCCAATCTTGAACAGCATGGACATACATCGTGTCCTCGAGTATCTGCCGCACCGGTATCCATTCCTGATGATCGATCGTGTGCTGTCGTGCGATCCGGGCAAGAATGTGGTCGCGCTGAAGAACGTGACGATCAATGAACCGTTTTTTGGGGGGCACTTCCCGCATCACCCGGTAATGCCCGGAGTGCTGATCATCGAAGCGATGGCACAGGCCGCCGCAATACTGACGTTCTCGACGGAAGGACATAAAGCGGACGAGAACATGGTGTACTACTTCGTCGGCATCGACAATGCGCGCTTCAAAAAGCCGGTCACGGCCGGGGACGCTTTGCACCTGGATGTTTCGCTGGTGCGGCACATGCGCGGACTGTGGAAATTCCATGGCATCGCGCGCGTCGAGGATTCGACCGTGGCCGAAGCTGATCTGCTATGCACGATACGCGAACTGAATAACGAGCATGGGCGCTGAACGCGCGACGCGCGCGAAAAGCGCTTCGAGGCGTGATGCTATTCACCCGACGGCGATTGTCGATCCCGCCGCGTTGATCGCCGCTGACGTGGAAGTCGGTCCTTATACCGTCCTCGGACCCCATGTCGAAATTGGGTCGGGCAGCCGTATCGGCCCGCATACGGTGATCACTGGTCACACGCGCCTTGGAAAGAACAACACGGTCTCCCAGTTCGTGTCGCTGGGAGACGCGCCGCAGGACAAGAAGTATGGCGGCGAGCCGACACGACTCGAGATCGGCGATAACAACACCATACGTGAGTTCTGTACTTTGAACCGTGGAACGGCGCAGGACGCTGGCGTCACGCGCATCGGTGACGACAACTGGATCATGGCTTACGTTCATATCGCCCACGATTGCCAGATCGGAAGCCGCACCGTCTTCGCGAACAATGCGCAGCTTGCCGGGCATGTGCGCGTAGACGATGACGCGATCCTGGGCGGCTTCACGGTCGTGCATCAGTTCGTACGCATCGGTAAGCACAGCATATCGGGTATGGGCACGATCCTGCTGCAGGACGTGCCGCCTTACATAAAAGTATCAGGAAATCCATCGCGACCCTACGGCATCAATGCGGAAGGACTGCGCCGCCGCGGCTTTTCCGCCCAAGCCATCGCCGGGCTCAAGCGCGCCTACAGGACACTGTACCGTTCGAGTCTCGGACTCGAGGAAGCACAGCGCGAGCTCGCGCAACAGGCGCAAGAGTGTCCTGAGGTGCAACCCTTGCTCGATTTCGTTGCCGCGCCGAGTCGCGGCATCATTCGCTGAACGGATATCGTCGAAATGCCTAAGTCCACCGATCGCGCGTATGTGATCGGTATTGTCGCGGGCGAAGCCTCGGGCGACCAGCTCGGTGCACATCTCATGCGATCCCTTCTCGCGCGCAATCCACGATTGCATTTCGTCGGCATCGGCGGTCCGAAAATGGAAGCGGCGGGCGCCGAAATACTTTTTCCGATGGAAAAGCTCGCGGTGCGCGGCTATGTCGAAGTGATCAGGCATTACTGGGAAATCGTCGGCATCCGCCGCCGGCTGCGCAGATATTTTCTTCGAAACCCGCCGGCGCTTTTCATCGGCGTCGATGCGCCTGATTTCAACCTCGACCTCGAGATCGACCTGAGGAAGGCGGGAATTCCCACGGTTCAGTACGTGGCGCCCGCCGTATGGGCGTGGCGCCGCGAACGGATCCAGAAAGTAAAACAGGCCGTCTCGGCGCTACTGACGCTGTTTCCATTCGAGACCCGGCTGTACGAAGGCGCGGGAGTGCCCGTGTGCTACGTAGGGCATCCTCTCGCGGATCTGCTCGCGGATCTGCCGCCGCCGGAACTGGTGCGGGAAGAATTGAGAGTGCCGATCGGCGTGCCGGTCGTTGCCATGCTGCCCGGAAGTCGGGTAAGCGAGCTCGAGAATATGGCGGAGCTTTTCGTGCGCACCGCAGTCAAACTGAACGAGCAGATCGAGAATATCCGTTTCCTCGTACCTTTTGCCAGCCGCGATACGAAGGCTTTGTTCGAAGCGGCGCTGTACCGGGTCGAACCGGAGAATCTGAATCTCACGATGGTCATCGGACATTCACTCGAGGCGATGGCCGCAGCCGATGTGGTGCTCGTTGCATCAGGAACGGCGTCCCTCGAAGCCGCACTGCTGAAGCGTCCGATGGTGATCACGTACAAGATGAATCGGCTGTCTTGGTGGATGCTGCGAAAGCGTGCGTATCTTTCTTTCGTCGGCATGCCGAATATCCTGGCGGGAGAGTCAGTGGTCCCAGAACTCCTGCAGGATGCAGCAACTCCGGAGACGCTCGCCGAAGCCGTCAAGACGCTTCTTTACGACAAGGACGCGCGGGCGCGGCTCGACACCCATTTCGAATCGATGCGCCACGATTTGCGTCAGAATACCGCTGAGAAAGCCGCTGCCGCACTGATGCCGCTGCTCTCGCGTGTGCCGGTGTGAGCGCTGTCAGCGAAACAACGCGCTCTTCGCGAGTGGCAAGTGGCGCGTGCCGCGAGTCTCGACGCGGTCGCCCGACGTCCATTCCGAGATAAGCGCGCGCAGCGCGTCACGCTCGCGCTTCGGCGCTACCAGCGGTGCCCGCGCTGCGCAAGCATTGTTCAGAAGGCGGTAGTAGTCATGATCGCGCTCGGCGCGGGACAAGATGCGCGCGAGCGCGCGTTCGTTTCCCACAGGATAGTAGCCCGCATAGGGTACTCCGAGCATGCCGATGTTGCCTGAAACCTTCGACGCGACGATGGGCACGCCGAGGCGCAGCGCTTCGGACACGACGTTCGCGCCACCCTCCATGCGCGAGCTGATGACCATGAGGCGGGCGCGGCCCAACAGGCGCATCGCACGCCAGTGCGGGACTTCGCTGACCCACCGATAGCGTGGCTCCCGCTCCATCCAGGCGCGTGCCTCTGCTGCAGCATCGGCAGCGAGCGCACGGCCGATGTGCGTAACACGTATGCGGCTGCTGCCAGGCAGATACTCCAGAGCGGCTGCTGTCCTGAAGGGGTCTTTTTCCTCGCGCAAGTGTCCGCTCACGATCACTTCGAAACACGAGGTCAGGGCAGGCGGCCGCGCGATTGTTCGCGACGATTGGTAGATCACACGCACTTTTCTGCGCAGCGCCGGAGTGAGCTCCTTGACCGCCATTTCCTGCAGAACGACAAGGCGCGTCGCGAGCTGGAGAGCACGTTTCGCATCGGCGTCACTGCGGATATCGCGATACACGTCGGTACCAGTAAGAACGACGATCAGCGGTCGGCCGGGACACACGTCAGCATAGCGTGCGATTGAGTCGAAGCTGCGGCGGGCATGCAAAGCGATCATGAGATCTGCAGGCCGGCCACTCCAGTCCTGTTCGACTGTCACGCGGTGCCCCAGGTCTCGCAGAAAACCCGCCCAGCGTGCTGCGGTGTTGCGATTGCCATTGCGCACGCGGGCGGCTGCGGGTGTGATGATCGAAATTCTCATGCGCTGACGGCGCAAGCTAAACTAACGCGGGATACTACAGCAAACGCCTGCGCGCATGATCCACGTCGACACCGAAGTCCTTCAGCAGCAGCTGCTCGATGCGCGCGCACGCACGCTGAGCCTCACGTTGGACCTGACAGGCTCGCAGCTGCTCGGTCCGCGATTGAAGATCGTAAATCCGCCGCTGTGGGAGATCGGCCACCTCGCGTGGTTTCAGGAGCGCTGGTGCCTGCGTCATCGCGAAGGAGAGCCTGAGCTTCTTCCTTCCGTCCGCCATGACGCTGATGGCCTGTACGATTCGTCTTCGGTGCCGCACGACAGGCGATGGCATCTTCCGTTGCCTGGGCTCGAAAGGACGCTGGAATACCTGCATGAAGTGCTGCAGCGCGTGCTCGACAAACTGGCGGCGAAGCCGGCCGGCGCGTGGTCGTACTTCGCACAGCTTGCTGCCTTGCACGAAGAAATGCATTGCGAAGCGTTCACCTACACGCGGCAAACGCTGGGCTACAGTGCGCCATGCGGTTCTGGCGCGAGTTCACTCCGCGACAAGCATAGCGTGCCCCAGGGTGACGCCGACATCGCTGGAGGCATCTTCATGCTCGGCGCGAGACCGGACGATGGTTTCGTATTCGACAACGAGAAATGGGCGCATCAAGTGACGGTCGCCCCTTTCAGCATCGCGCGGGCATGCGTGACAAACGCTGAGTTCGTGTCGTTCGTTGAAGACGCAGGTTACTCGCGACCTGAGCTATGGTCTGGCGACGGATGGGCATGGTGTGCGTCCGCAAACGCATCGCATCCGGCTTATTGGCGCAAAGCCGGAAACGCATGGTGTGCGCGTGTTTATGATAGGTGGTTGCCCATCGTGGCGGATGCGGCGGTGATCCACGTCAATTGGTATGAAGCGGACGCATATTGCCGATGGGCGCGCCGACGGTTACCGTCAGAAGCAGAATGGGAATTCGCGGCAGCCAGCGAGCCGGCTGATCTCTCTCGCAAGCGGCGCTATCCGTGGGGCAATCAAGAGCCTGATGCGCAACGCGCCAATCTTTATGGCAGTTCGGACCACGCGGTCGATGTTGCGGGTTATGCGCAGGGGGAGAGCGCGTGGGGATGCCGGCAAATGATCGGTAATGTCTGGGAGTGGACCGCTGACGCGTTCGAGCCCTATCCTGGATTCGTGGTCGATGCCTACAAGGAATACTCGCAGCCGTGGTTTGGCGATCACAAAGTGCTTCGCGGTGGATGCTTTGCGACGCGCGCCGACCTGATCCGCAACACCTGGCGCAACTTCTATACGCCTGATCGCCGCGACGTGTTTGCCGGTTTTCGTACCTGCGCATGACCCGAGCCTCGCCCCTGCAGATCACATCGGCCGAAAACCCGCGGTTCCGCACCTTGCTCAAACTGCACCAGTCTTCGCGCGAGCGGCGCAAAGCCGGATTGTCGCTGCTCGACGGAGTACATCTCGTCGCTGCGTATCTGGAGCATGTCGGAGCGCCTGAATATGTCGCCATCAGCCGGTCTCATCTTGATGACGTCGAGATTGCCGCGTTACTCGGGTCCTCCACTGTGCCCGCGCCGTTGATCTTCAGTGACGCGCTGTTTCGGCAATTGTCGTCAGTGTCTACGCCGACCGGCATCATCGCGGCGGTGAGAACGCCCCAGCCGTCTGCATTGCCGGCGCAACCTGACGCGTGCGTGTTGCTGGAGGACGTGCAGGATCCCGGCAACGTGGGCTCGATCTTCAGGTCGGCCGCCGCCGCCGGGATCAAAGAGGTGTATTTGTCCACGAGCTGCGTTCAAGCGTGGTCACCGCGCGTGCTGCGGGCAGCGATGGGCGCCCATTTCAGTCTGCGCATCCACGAAGGTGTAGATCTGGAGGCGCTCGCTCGTGACTATCCGGGCCGCGTGCTGGCGGTCGCGAGTGACAGCGCGACCGCATTTTATTCAGCCGACCTGAGCGGGCGTGTAGCGCTTCTCTTTGGGAATGAGGGCAGCGGGCTCTCTGCATCCCTGCGCGATGCGGCACATGCAAGTATTTCCATACCGATGCCGGGTCACGCCGAGTCGCTGAACGTAGCTGCCGCAGCGGCGGTGTGCTTGTTCGAGAGGGTGAGGCAACAAGCGGTGAGCCGTGAGCCGTGAGCCGTATGGTTACTCGCTTTGTCTGGCGCATCGCGTTTCACCCCGCTGAGCGCGTCACGAGGCGCAAGATCTGACTGCTTATCGTTTAGGGTCGGCCAGAATGAGATTCGTCACAGTTCACGACTCACGGTTCACGCTTCGCGGCGCACGGGTTTGTCAGTAGATCCGCCTCAGCAGCTTCGCCTCGTGCAGTATGGTCGTCGCAAGCTCCTCCACCGACTTGCTCGTGGCATCGAGATAGGGAATGCCCTCCTGTCGCATGAGGGCTTCCGCTTCGCGCACTTCGAATTCGCAATTGGCGAGCGTCGCGTATTTACTGCCGGGACGCCGCTCATTGCGGATCTGCTGCAGCCGCTCGGGCTTGATTGTCAGACCACGCAATCGGCCGCGCAGAGGACGCAGTTGGCCCGGTAGTTGCATACTGCTGAAGTCCTCGGGGATGAGCGGGTAATTGGCGGCGCGTATGCCGAACTGCATCGCCATGTAGAGGCATGTGGGCGTCTTGCCCGAGCGCGACACGCCGACGAGGATGATGTCGGCATCGGCGAGGTCACGCGTTGCAACGCCGTCGTCATGGCCGAGCGCATAATTGACCGCATCGATGCGGTGATAGTAGTTCACCAGGTCGTTGACGCTGTGACTGCGTCCGATCGCGTGAGATGCGCGCTCGCCGAGCTCTTTTTCGAGCGGTGAGATGAAAATTTCAAAGCAGTCGAGGAAAAGAGCGTTGGCGGCCCCGACGATCGTCGCGATCTCGGTATTGACGAGTGTGCTGATGACGATGGGTCGCACGCCTTCGGTCGCCGCGCTCTCGTTGATCCGCAGCACGATTTCGTGGGCCTTTTCCACCGTGTCGACGAAGGGCAGCGTCACCTCCTGGAACCGGACGCCCTCGAATTGCGTGAGCAGGCTATGGCCCAGCATCTCGGCCGTGATTCCGGTGCGGTCGGAAATGAAAAACGCAATCCGTTTCTGGGCGGCCATAGATAGTCAGGAGGGGAGAGTGAGGCTTCCGGTAAAATATCGTGTTTTCCCGACATGCACAAACACGCGGTGACATCCATGAATGAGTCTCTGGTACTCGACCTGTCAAAAGTCCGCATGACTGACGTTGCGAACGTCGGGGGCAAAAGCGCTTCGCTCGGTGAAATGATAAGTCAGCTTGGGGCCGCAGGCGTGCGGGTTCCGGGTGGGTTTGCCACAACGGCGCAGGCCTACCGGCTGTTTCTGGCCAAAGACCGTCTCGCCGAGCGGATTTCGCAGCGCCTTGCCAAACTGAATGCCGAAGACATCAAGGCGCTCGCTACCGCGGGTAAGGAAATCCGGGAATGGATCATCGCGCAGCCTTTCCCGCCCGAGCTGACAGAGCAAATTGGTGCGAGCTACAAGGCACTCACCCGAAACTCCGATGCCGACACTTCGTTCGCGGTGCGTTCATCTGCTACCGCTGAAGATCTCCCGGACGCTTCCTTCGCCGGGCAGCAGGAATCGTTTCTCAACGTGCACGGCTTGGAGAACCTGCTGGAGGCGATCCGGCACGTTTACGCATCGCTCTACAACGATCGCGCGATTTCGTATCGCGTGCACCAGGGCTACGCGCACGCGGATGTTGCGCTCTCGGCCGCTGTGCAGAGGATGGTACGCAGCGATCTCGCATCGAGCGGCGTGATGTTTACGCTGGATACCGAGTCGGGATTCGATCAAGTGGTGCTGATCACGTCGTCGTATGGGCTGGGCGAGACCATCGTGCAAGGCCAGGTGAACCCCGATGAGTTCTACGTCTACAAGCGCGGGCTCAAGGAGGGCAAAAAAGCGATCCTCAGACGGGGCCTGGGATCGAAAGCCGTCAAGATGGTGTACGGTGATGAGCAGCAGGCCGGCCGTTCAGTGAAGACGGTGAGCGTGTCGGAAGACGAGCGGGGCCGATTTTCCATCACCGATACGGAAGTCGAAGAGCTCGCGCGCTATGCGATGACGATCGAAAAACACTATGGCCGGCCCATGGACATCGAGTGGGGCAAGGACGGTGTCGACGGTAAGTTGTACGTCCTGCAGGCGCGCCCTGAAACAGTCAAAGCAGGCGAACGGGTAGACACCCTGCGCCGCTATCGCCTCAAACAACGCTCTGAGGTGCTCGCTACGGGCCGCGCGATCGGGCAGCGCATCGGTGCTGGTCCTGTTCGGCTGGTGAAGAGCGCAGCGGAAATGGACAGCGTTCGCGAAGGCGAGGTGCTCGTCACTGACATGACTGATCCGGACTGGGAACCGGTCATGAAGCGCGCCGCCGCGATCGTTACGAACCGCGGAGGTCGTACTTGCCACGCCGCAATCATCGCGCGCGAGCTGGGCATTCCCGCGGTGGTCGGTTGTGGTGACGCGACGCGCGTGCTGAAGGATGGCAAGTCGGTCACGGTCTCATGTTGCGAAGGAGACACGGGATTCGTCTACCGCGGGGTGCTCGAAACGGAGGTGATCGACCTGTCGCTCGCGAAAATGCCGAAGCCGCCGGTCAAAATCACGATGAATGTGGGTAATCCGGAGCTCGCATTCGAATTTCAACGACTTCCGAATGAAGGCGTTGGTCTCGCGCGGCTCGAATTCATCATCGCCCGCATGATCGGTGTGCATCCGAAAGCGGTGCTCGCGTACCCTGACCTGTCGGCGGACCTCAAGGTCGCGGTGGAGGAGCACAGTGCGGGCTATGCGGATCCTGTGACCTTTTATGTCGAGAAGCTCACGGAGGGCGTCGCCACGCTGGGTGCTGCGTTCTGGCCCAAGCCTGTGATAGTGCGGCTCTCTGATTTCAAGTCGAACGAGTACTCCAGCCTCACCGGCGGTTCCCGGTACGAGCCTCACGAAGAGAATCCGATGCTCGGTTTTCGCGGCGCGTCACGCTACGTGTCGTCTTCTTTTCGCGATTGCTTCGCCCTCGAGTGCCGGGCGATGAAGAAAGTGCGCGAGGAGATGGGACTCACCAACGTCGAAATCATGGTGCCTTTCGTGCGCACCATCGCTGAAGCGCGCAAAGTGATCGAGCTACTCGCGGAACATGGCCTGAAGCGCGGCGAAAATGGACTGCGCATCATCATGATGTGTGAAATCCCTGCGAATGCGGTGCTTGCCGAGCAGTTCCTCGAGCACTTCGACGGGTTTTCCATCGGCTCCAACGACATGACGCAGATGACGCTTGCGCTCGACAGGGATTCCGGCGGACTCATTGCCGATGCGTTCGACGAGCGCGATCCCGCCGTCAAACACATGCTGCACCTCGCGATCCAGGCGTGCCGCAAGGCCGGCAAGTACGTGGGCATCTGCGGTCAGGGACCTTCCGACCATCCTGACCTCGCCAAATGGCTGATGGACGAAGGCATCGAAAGTTTGTCGCTCAATCCCGACTCGGTGGTCGAAACCTGGCTATATCTTGCGCGCGAAGCTCTCCGCGGCCCTGATACCGTTGCGCGCGAAGCTTCTCCGCGCCCTTGATGCCGTTGCGCGCGAGGTCGCTCCACGCCCCTGATGCCGTTGCGCGCGAAGCTCCTCCGCCCTTGATCCGTTGCGGGTGAGGCTTCTCTGCCCGCTTGATACCGTAGTGTGCGAGGCTGCTTCGCGCGTAAGCTTTCGCGCTTCAGACTCTCTCTGGCGGCTCTTTGCGCTGCCGCTGTCGCATGTGGGACGGCGCGCTCGAGCCTGTCGACGCGCACAGATCCGCGCCCGTTCTCGCGCGCGTTGCGCCGTCGTGCTCAAAGGCGGTGCGAAGCTTTTTTCCCTAAACTTTCATTGGACTGGCCGGCGGTTTGCGCGATAAAATGCGCAAACGGCTGGCTTATTATGTGATGACCAAATTTATCTTTGTCACTGGTGGTGTAGTCTCCTCCCTTGGCAAAGGCATCGCCGCCGCCTCCCTCGCCGCCATACTCGAAACGCGCGGCATCAAAATCTCGATGGTCAAGCTGGATCCCTATCTCAACGTGGATCCGGGTACGATGAGTCCGTTCCAGCATGGCGAAGTCTTTGTCACTGAGGACGGCGCCGAGACCGACCTGGATCTCGGGCACTACGAGCGCTTCGTTCAGGCGAAGATGAGCAAGCGCAACAATTTCACCACGGGACAGATTTACGAGAGCGTGATTCGCAAGGAGCGCCGCGGCGATTACCTTGGCGGAACGGTGCAGGTGATTCCCCATATCACCGATGAGATCAAGCAGTTCATCCGGCGCGGGGCCGGCGATGCGGAAGTCGCCATGGTCGAGATTGGCGGCACCGTGGGCGACATCGAATCGCTTCCTTTCCTCGAGGCGATTCGTCAGATGGCGATCGAGGTGGGGCGCGACAACGCGTGTTTTATCCACCTCACCCTGGTGCCCTACATCGCGTCGGCGGGCGAGATCAAGACCAAGCCCACACAGCATTCGGTAAAAGAACTGCGCGAAATCGGTATTCAGCCGGACGTCCTGCTGTGCCGCGCAGATCGGCCGCTGCCCGACGATGAGCGGCGCAAGATCGCGCTATTCACCAACGTCGCGGTGGAAGCCGTCATTTCCGCCGTCGACGTGGACAGCATCTACAAAATACCGGGGATGCTGCACGTACAGAAGCTTGACGAGATTATTTGCCATAGGCTCCATCTCACCCCGCCGCCTGCGAATCTCACGACCTGGGACAGACTCGTCTATGCGCTCGAGCATCCGAAACGGACCGTGGACATCGCGCTCGTCGGCAAGTATGTGGATCTGACGGAGTCGTACAAATCGCTTTCGGAGGCCCTGATCCATGCGGGCATACACACCGGCGCGAGGATCAAGATCCACTACATCGATTCGGAAACGATCGAGAAGAACGGTACAAGTGCGCTCGCGGCGATGGACGCGATACTCGTGCCGGGCGGCTTCGGCAAGCGCGGAGTGGAAGGCAAAATCCAGGCGATTCGTTATGCGCGCGAAAAACGTGTCCCTTATCTGGGCATCTGCCTCGGCATGCAGCTCGCGGTCATCGAGTATTCACGGCACATCGTCTCCCTTGACGGCGCGCACAGTACCGAATTCGAGCCGGAAACGCCGCATCCGGTGATCGCGCTGATTACCGAGTGGCAGGACCGGGATGGACGAGTCGAGCGTCGCGACGTGCAGTCCGAGCTCGGCGGCACCATGCGTCTCGGCGGGCAGGAGTGTGCGCTGGAGCCCGGGTCTATGGCCAGCGCCGTGTATGGCGCGGAGCGCATCATCGAGCGTCACCGACACCGTTACGAGGTCAACAATCACTATCTGCCGCGACTCAAAGATGCAGGTCTCAAAGTGAGCGGCGTCTCGTCACGCGAAGGACTGTGCGAAATGATCGAGCTGCCGGGCCATCCCTGGTTTGTCGGCTGCCAATTCCATCCCGAATTCACTTCGACGCCGCGTGCGGGCCATCCGTTGTTCAAGGCTTTCGTCCAGGCTGCAATCGATAATGCAGGCTCGGAGCCGGTGCAGGCGCTCGTGCCCGAGCGGCTGCAGAACATCGCATAATCATGAAACTCTGCGGCTTCGATGTCGGACTCGACAGACCCTTCTTTTTGATAGCGGGTCCGTGTGTCGTCGAGTCCCGCGATCTCGCATTCGACACAGCGGGTGAATTGAAGCAGATTGCCGCCGACCTCGGCATCCCCTTCATCTATAAATCGTCGTACGACAAGGCGAATCGCAGCTCGATCAAATCGTTTCGCGGTCTCGGCATGGATAAGGGCCTCGAGATCCTCGCGGACGTGCGCAAGAAACTCGGCGTGCCGGTGCTCACCGACGTGCATGCGATCGATGAGATCGAAGATGCGGCTGCTGCAGTCGATGTGCTGCAGACACCGGCGTTCCTGTGCCGGCAGACCGATTTCATTTGCGCGGTCGCCAGCGCCGGCAAGCCCGTGAATATCAAGAAAGGGCAGTTCCTCGCGCCCGGCGACATGAAAAACGTGGTTGAAAAGGCACGCGATGCTGCGCGCCAGGGCCGGCCCAACGATCCGCAGGCGGGCGAACATCTCATGGTGTGTGAGCGCGGCGCCTCGTTCGGCTACAACAATCTCGTGTCCGACATGCGTTCGCTCGCCATCATGCGCGAGACCGGCTGTCCAGTCGTCTACGATGCCACGCATTCGGTGCAGCTCCCGGGTGGCCAAGGAAGCTCGAGCGGAGGCCAGCGCGAATTCGTGCCGGTGCTTGCGCGAGCGGCTGTCGCCACCGGAGTGGCGGGCGTGTTCATGGAGACTCACCCGAATCCTGAAAAAGCGCTGTCGGACGGGCCCAATGCCTGGCCGCTCAAGCACATGAAGCAGTTGCTGGTGACGCTGAAACAGCTCGATGACGCAGTCAAGCGTTCGGGCTTCGCTGAAATGCTGGTGGCTCCGGTGTCGGAAAAAAAATAATTCGAGGGCAGCATGAGTGCGATCGTAGACGTCGTTGCGCGTGAAATTCTGGACTCGCGGGGCAATCCGACGGTCGAGGCCGACGTCCTGCTGGAATCGGGCGTCATGGGACGTGCCGCCGTTCCGTCAGGCGCATCTACAGGCAGCCGTGAGGCGATCGAGCTGCGAGACGGCGACAAGAAACGCTTCGGTGGTAAAGGGGTGCTCAAAGCGGTCGAGCACGTCAATACCGAGCTGTGCGAAGCGATCATAGGCGTCGATGCCACGGAACAGAGTTTCGTCGATAAGACTTTGATCGATCTCGACGGCACCGAGAACAAGTCGCGCCTCGGCGCCAATGCCATTCTCGCGGTTTCCATGGCAGTGGCGAAAGCGGCTGCAGAAGAATCGGGTCTACCTTTGCATCGCTACCTCGGCGGCGCTGGCCCGATGGCGATGCCCGTACCAATGATGAACGTCATCAATGGCGGTGCTCACGCTGACAACGGCCTCGATATGCAGGAGTTCATGCTGCTGCCGCTCAGCATGAAGTCGTTCAGGGACGCCGTGCGCTGCGGGGCCGAGATATTTCAAACACTGAAGAAGATTTTGCACGACCGGGGGCTTTCCACGGCGGTCGGCGACGAAGGCGGCTTTGCGCCGCGGCTTCCTAACCACGAGGCGGCAATCAAACTGATCATCGAGGCGATCGACGCTGCAGGCTATCGGCCGGGTGAAGACGTGTCGTTGGCGCTCGACTGCGCAAGCTCCGAATTTTACGACAACGGCGTGTACAAGCTGCGCTCTGAAGGGCGCAGTATGAAAGCGCCAGAGCTCGTGGATTACCTCGCGCAGTGGGTCGAGAAGTATCCCATTCTCAGCATCGAAGACGGCATGGCCGAGAACGACTGGGAGGGTTGGAAGCTCCTCACTCAGCGTCTGGGCCACAAGGTCCAGCTCGTGGGCGACGATCTTTTCGTGACCAACACCAAATACCTGCGTCAAGGCATCGAGCAGGGCGTCGCCAATTCGATACTGATCAAGGTCAACCAGATCGGCACTTTGACGGAGACACTGGCTGCGATCGAAATGGCGAAGCGCGCCCGCTATACGGCTGTCGTATCGCACCGCTCCGGAGAGACCGAGGACACGACGATTGCAGATATCGCCGTCGCAACGAATGCCATGCAGATCAAGACGGGATCGATGTCGCGGTCCGACCGTCTTGCCAAATACAACCAGCTGCTGCGCATCGAAGAGGACTTGGGCGAAACGGCGACGTATCCCGGCCGCAGCGCGTTTTACCAGTTGCGGTGAGACGAGTAAGCAGAGCGAAAAGTGGTGCTACGAACGCGGCAGCTACAGCTGACCAATTTTCGCGTTTTTCTCGCACCTCGCCTATCGTGTTATTGCCACCATGAAGTGGCTCACCGTGTTTCTCCTGGCGCTTGTCGGGTTGATCCAATATCCACTCTGGTTGGGTAAGGGAGGTTGGCTGCGCGTACGGGAGGTCGATCAGCAGATCAACGATCAGCGCGAGATCAACACACGGCTCAAGACGCGCAATGCCGCCCTCGAAGCCGATGTGGGCGATCTGAAACGCGGCTACGAAGCCATAGAAGAGCGCGCTCGGAGCGAGCTCGGCATGATCAAGCAGGACGAAGTTTTCTTCGAGGTGCTCGAGGGCAGCGGACGCAACCCAAAAAAGCTTCGGTGACACGCCATCAGTGCCTGTGCAATACTCCGCCCGCAATTGCTACGGCGCGTTGCATCTCCTAATTCCCCGATTTGATCTCGCATGACAGCTCTGGTCCTCGACGGCGCGGCGATCGCGCGTGAAGTTTTGTCCGAGCTCAAGCCACGCGTCGCTGTGCTCGAGCGCAAGCGTATCCGGCCGGGGCTCGCAACGGTACTCGTTGGAAACAATGTGGCCTCGCTCGCCTACGTGCGTAACAAGGTGCGGGCCTGCGCCGAGGTGGGCGTCCATGCCGAGGTTCATGAGCTCGATATCGACTGCGGGGAAGCCGCGATCATGGCGGAGGTAGCCGCATTGAATAGCAACAGAGACATTCACGGCATCATCGTTCAATTGCCCCTGCCCCCGGGTGTGGATGCACAACGTGTGCTGCAGTCCGTCGCGCTCGAGAAGGACGTCGATGGATTCAATTGGTGCAATCTCGGCGCGATCGTGGACGGCCATCCCCGGCTCGTGCCGTGCACGCCGCTGGGCGTCATCACAATGCTCGAGCGTACGAGTGTGCCGCTCGAAGGCACACACGCAGTGGTGATCGGTCGCAGCAGCATCGTTGGCAAGCCCATGGCGCTGCTCATGATTTCGCGCGGCGCGACGGTGACGGTCTGCAACTCGAAAACGCCAGATCTTGGCTCGCATACCCGTTCAGCCGATATCCTGATTGCAGCCGCCGGCCGCGCTAAGCTCGTGACGGCTGATATGGTCAAAGCGGGCGCGGTCGTAATCGACGTCGGCATAAACCGGTTGCCTGATGGCAAGCTGACCGGGGACGTCGACTATGAAGCGGTGCGCCTGAAGGCGGGGGCGATCAGTCCTGTGCCGGGCGGCGTGGGCCGCATGACTGTCGCCATGCTGGTCGCAAATACAGTGCTGGCGGCCGAACGCGCCGCGGGAGTCTCGCCTTAGCGATAGAGCGAGTTGCGAAGTGGAACAACAACTGCGGTTCGAGATAGCGTCGTAAGTGAAGTAGCCGAGTAGCGCTGCGAGCCCGACAGCAGCATCCACATCACATGCGCGTTAGTTGCAGCGCGCCCTAGCGGAACAGCGCTTCATCCTGTGCGTGGTCATGTCGACATGATGAGTTTGAGGCGCGTCTGATTATCTCCACCAGGGCTCACTCGCTTCCTCCCGACGGTGCATAACGATAGCGCAGCGCGGCCTAAGGCGCATTGCAAGTCATTGCTATAATTCACCTTTTTCTTTCCCTCCCTGTGCTTACAGCAAGCGTGCCGGTTCCCGAAGCGGGCCTTTCATTCAGCGATCTCTACGAGCAAAGCGGTCTCGTGCACCTCGACGCGCTTTTTCTGGCGCGCCTTAAAGGGTCCGAAACCGCGCTTCATGAGGATTTGATACTGGCGCGTCAGAACGCGAACGCGCTCGCGCCGAAGCAGGAGTCCGAGCTGCTGATCGCGCTCGCGCCGCACGTCGACGATTTTCTCGGATGGTTGTTCGGCATTGAAAACGAAGTCACCGCGCTGACCGCTCGCCATCACGAGCTCAATCCTATCTTTGGCGTCAAGCGCAACTTCGTACAGCGCAAAGCAATGCACAAGATCAAGTCCGAAGACGCGGAAGGCATCGATGGCCTCGCGCTCGCCCGCAAGCTTGAAGCATTGTTCGGAGAATCGCTCACCGAGCTCTCTTTCGCACGCCATGTGCTGCTGTGGCAGCAGGATGAAGCTTTGAATCGCGATGCGCTAGAGCTCGCGTTGAAGTATGCAGCATGGGCTGCACTATCCACGGCCGGCAAGCAGAAACACCAGACCGGTGTACTTTTCAAAGCCCCGCACAAGCTCGATCACCAGCGCCTCGTGCCTGCAGTCGTGGACAACAGCGCAGGCTACGCGGTTTACACTCAGCCTGAGGAAAAACTGCGTCGCCGGGAAGGGTTCAGACTGACGGACTTGGGCACGGATCTCGTGGGCGCGCTGGACCAGGCTCACTACTGCATCTGGTGTCATGAGCAGGGCAAGGATTCGTGCTCGAAAGGGCTGCGTGAGAAAGGCGCGACCGGCCGTGGCGAGGCTTCCTTCAAGAAGACCGTTTTCGGGGTGACGCTCGCAGGTTGTCCGCTCGACGAAAAAATCTCCGAGTTTCACAAGGTGAAGACACAGGGTCACGCGATAGGCGCGCTGGCCGTCATCGCGGTCGACAATCCGATGTGTGCAGCGACAGGACATCGCATCTGTAACGACTGCATGAAAGCGTGCATTTACCAGAAACAGGAGCCGGTCGACATCCCTCAGGCCGAAACGCGCACGCTCAAGGACGTACTCGAGCTGCCGTGGGGTTTCGAGATCTACAGTCTGCTTACGCGCTGGAATCCCCTCAACTTGCGCATGCCGTACCCCAAGCCGCCCACGGGTAAGCGCGTGTTGATCGCCGGCATGGGACCGGCGGGCTTTTCGCTCGCGCATTACCTGATGAACGATGGGCATACCGTCGTCGGCGTCGATGGGTTGAAGATCGAGTCTCTCGCACCCGAGGTGTCAGGTGTCGATGCCGCGGGGGCCCGCGTGCCGTTCAGACCGATACGCGATGTTACTGAGCTCAACGAGCCGCTCGAATCGCGCGTGATGGCAGGTTTCGGGGGCGTCGCCGAGTACGGTATTACGGTGCGTTGGGACAAGAATTTTCTCAAGATCGTACGGCTTCTTCTGGAGCGTCGCAGCCAGTTTGCGCTGTTTGGCGGCGTGCGGTTCGGCGGAACGATCACGACTGAAGACGCGTTCGCGCTCGGCTTCGATCATGTCGCGCTCGCTGTTGGCGCGGGACGTCCCACGGTGCTCGATATGCCGAACGGCCTCGCACGCGGTGTGCGGACTGCTTCGGATTTTCTGATGGCGTTGCAGCTGACGGGCGCAGCCAAAACGGATTCGATAGCGAACATGCAGGTTCGGCTTCCGGTGGTCGTCATTGGCGGCGGTTTGACTGCAATCGATACCGCGACCGAAGCGCTCGCCTACTATCCGCTGCAGGTCGAGAAATTCCTTGGCCGCTACGAGCGCCTGGCCCGCGAACACGGCGAGGCGGCCGCTCGAATTGCGTGGACCGAAGAGGAACGCTCGATCGCGGATGAGTTTCTGGCGCATGGGCAAGCTATTCGCGCCGAACGTTCCGCTGCCGCGAAAGAGAACAGGCCCGCGAGCATCACCGAGCTGCTCAAAACCTGGGGCGGGGTCACCATCGCATACCGCAAACGGCTCATCGATAGTCCGTCATATACGCTGAACCATGAGGAAGTACAGAAGGCACTTGAAGAGGGCATTGCGTTCGCGGAGGGGCTGACGCCGCTCGCTGTCGAGCTTGACCGCTACGGGCATGCACAGGCTTTGAAGCTCGGGATCCAACAGCGTGCGGATGACGGCAAATGGATCGACGCAGGCCAGAGCGAAATGCCGGCGAAAACTATTTTCGTCGCTGCAGGCACCCAACCGAATACGGTCCTCGCGCGCGAAGACGCGGAGCACTTCGCGCTCGACCAGCGCTATTTTCAGGCTGTGGATGAAGCGGGCAACCCTGTGCGGGCCGAAAAATCGATCTCCAAACCGAACGAAGTGCGGGTGCTACTCAGACGGCGCGCGGATGCCCGCTGCATGAGCTACTTCGGTGATGTGCATCCGTCGTTCTTCGGGAACGTCGTGAAAGCGATTGGTTCGGCAAAGCAGGGGTACCCGCTGGTCAGCGGCGTTCTCACCGAAGTCGAGCCGGCTTCAGGTGAAACCGATGACTTGTTCTTAGGACAGCTGAACGACCTGTTGCGGGCAACAGTGCACAAGGTCGAGCGCCTCACACCGACGATCGTCGAGGTTGTCGTGCGCGCGCCGCTCGCTGCGAGGCGTTTCAGGCCCGGTCAGTTCTATCGCCTTCAGAATTTCGAAACGCGCGCGGCGAGCGTAGAAGGAACCCGGCTTGCAATGGAGGGGCTGGCGCTGACGGGAGCATGGGTGGATCGACAGCGTGGACTCATTTCGACCATCGTGCTCGAAATGGGCGGTTCGTCCGATTTGTGCGCCATGCTGAAGCCGGGGGAGCCGGTCGTGCTCATGGGTCCGACAGGCTCGCCGACCGAGATTCCCGCGGACGAGACCATCGTGCTTGCGGGCGGGGGGCTCGGCAACGCGGTGCTGTTTTCGATCGGCCAGGCGATGCGCGCCGCAGGCAGCAGAGTGTTGTACTTCGCAGCGTACAAACATATGAACGACCGCTACAAGATCGAGGAGATTGAAGCGGCGAGCGATGCTGTCGTCTGGTGTTGCGACGAGGAACCCGGATTCAGCCCGGACCGCCCACAGGACAAGACGTTCGTCGGCAATGTGGTGCAGGCCATGCACGCCTATGCGTCTGGCGAATTGGGCGAGCAGCCGATTCGTTTTGCGGCTGCGGACCGCGTCATCGCGATCGGCTCGGATCGTATGATGGCAGCGGTGGCACGAGCACGACATGACGTGCTCAAACCTTATCTCAAGCCGCACCATTTCGCGATCGGCTCGATCAATTCGCCGATGCAATGCATGATGAAGGAGATTTGCGCGCAGTGCCTGCAGCCGCAGATTGACCCGAATACGGGCAAGACCAGCTATGTCTTCTCCTGCTTCAACCAGGACCAGCCGCTGGACGTCGTCGACTGGCGAGCGCTGGAGGCGCGGCTGCGACAGAACAGCGTGCAGGAAAAGCTTACTGCCGAGTGGATCGACCATTGCCTTGTCGCTGCGGGCGCGCGAGAGATGCAACGGATCTGAGCGCGGTCACGCTAAAACAAAACGTAAGACTTAATCCGAAAAGCAGGGATAACAGCGGACGCAAAGGAAGAAGCAGGGTCGCTAAGGAATGGATTAGTGATCCAGCCTCATGGCATGCTTACGTTCGTTACCTTTGCGTCCTCCTTTTCTAACTATTGACTTAGCGTTAGGCTCTGCCGACTTCACGCAGGACGTCGCCGAGTTTCCCGACGAGCTCATCGATCTGCTGCTTGCTGATGATGAGCGGCGGCGAAAGCGCGATGGTGTCACCCGTAGTTCTGACCAGAACATCCTTGTCGAAGCAGCGCAGGAACGCTTCGAATGCGCGGGCCGCCGGCTTGCCCGCGAGCGGTTCCAGCTCGATGCCTGCCACCATTCCGATGCTGCGTACGTCGATGACATGCGGCAGCTCGCGTAACGAGTGAACTGCGTTCTCGAAATAGGGCGCAAGCTCCCGAGCCCGCTCGTAAAGGCCTTCCTGTTCGAACACGTCCAAACTTGCGAGCGCTGCTGCCGCAGCGAGCGGATGCCCGGAATAGGTGTAGCCGTGGAAGAGCTCGATCGTGTTTTCCGGTGCGGCTGTCATCATGTTTTCGTAGATGTGCTTACGGACCACGACTGCGCCCATCGGCACCGCACCGTTAGTGAGGCCTTTCGCGAGACAGACCATGTCCGGAACCACGCCGAAAAGGCTCGTCGCAAACGGGGCACCCAGCCTGCCAAAGCCGGTGATCACCTCGTCAAAAATGAGCAAAATCCCGTGTTTGTCGCAGAGCGCGCGCAGCCGTTCGAGATAGCCCTTCGGCGGCACGAGCACGCCAGTGGAGCCCGCCATAGGCTCGATGATGACGGCTGCGATGTTGCTCGCGTCGTGCAGCGCCACCAGGCGTGTTTCGAGCTCATCGGCTAGATGCGCGCCCCATGCAGGCTGGCCGCGCGAGAACGAGTTCTGCTCGAGGTTGTGCGTGTGCTGCAGATGATCGACGTTCGAAAGCAGGGTGCCAAAAGTTTTTCTGTTCGCCGGCATGCCGCCAACCGAAATGCCGCCGAAGTTCGCGCCGTGGTATCCGCGCTCGCGACCGATCAGCCAGCGCCGCGTACCTTCACCTCGCGCGCGATGGTAGGCAAGCGCGATCTTGAGTGCCGTGTCTACCGATTCCGAGCCGGAATTCGTAAAGAACGTATAGTCGAGGTCCGCGGGCATGATGCTCTTGAGTCGTTCCGCGACTTTGAACGGCCCGGGATGACCCATCTGGAATGCGGGGGCATAGTCAAGCTCTCCCGCCTGGCGCTGTATCGCTTCGGTGATCTTCGGCCGGCAATGGCCGGCGTTCGAACACCACAGACCCGAGGTGCCATCGAGGATTTTTCGCCCGTCATCAGAGATGAAGTGCATGTCGCGCGCTGAAACGAGCATTCGCGGGCTTTTCTTGAACTGGCGGTTCGCCGTAAACGGCATCCAGAACGGATCGAACTGATAGTCTTGCGGATTCATGGCCGCCAAGGGAGTGAAAACCCTATTGTGCCAGCGGGCCGGCTGAGCGGCCACTTAAGGTGCGGATGCCACCGTAAGCCAACCGGGTCGGCTCGACTGCCGAGGCCGTGCATGGCTTGAACGAGTAGCGCTGCTGTGGGCTCGCGCTTCAGATGGAGACGTCGCGAGAATGCTGCGAACGGATGGTATATTGACGCCCTTTTCGGCGTCGGAGTTAGTCGTCCCGATGACCCGTGCGCGTATCGGTGTGGCGAAATCCCGATCTACCTGTGCACGAACTATTTACTGAGCACCTCTATGGCACGCTGCATCGTTTGCCTCACATTCGACTTCGATGCGATCTCGGGCTGGATCGCGCGTGGAATGACTTCACCCGGCCCGATCTCGCGCGGAGAATTCGGACCTCATGTGGGCGTGCCTCGCATACTTGATCTCCTGAGGCGTTACGAGATCGTGAGCTCGTGGTACATCCCGGGCCATACATTGGAAACCTACCCCGATCAATGCCGTAGCGTGGCTGATGCAGGCCATGAAGTGGGGCATCACGGATGGACCCACCGTCCTCCGGCCTCGCTCACCCATGAGGAGGAAGAGGAGGAGCTCATCCGCGCAAACGAAGCAATACACAGACTGACGGGCCGTCTTGCGCGGGGCTATCGATCGCCTTCTTGGGACCTGAGCGCGCATTCGGTCGAGCTGCTGCTGAAGCATGGCTTTCTCTACGACAGCAGCATGATGGCGGACGATTACCTCCCGTATCGCGTGCGTGAAGGCGACATCATCACGCTGGAACAACCCGCCGTATTTGGGCGCTCGACCCGGCTGATCGAAATGCCGATCAGCTGGACGCTCGATGACTATCCGCATTTTGAATTCATCCGAACGCCGACGTGGATACTGCCCGGTAACATGAATGCGAACAGTGTCCTCGGAAACTGGGTGGACGACTTCCTGTACTTGAAAGCGAACCTCGATTGGGGTGTTCTCACCTATACGTTCCATCCCTTCGTGATCGGTCGCGGCCATCGGATGGTCGCACTGGAGAAGCTCATCCGGACGTTAAAGGAGAACGGTGCCGTATTCATGACGGTCGAAGATGCGGCCGCTGAGTACGAGAAGCGAGCGCCAGCGCCAGCGCCGGCCGCTGTATAAATCACGAATAAGCCGATGGACGCCGTTCAGAAGCAAAGACACGTGCGACGGCAGACTTTAGATCGGCCTCGATCTCCATTCATCGGCAACTAATTTTCCTTGGTCACACTCGACAACGTTTCCAAAAGATATGGTCGTCGGACCGCGGTTGTGCCGGTGACCCTCGAGTTCGCACGCGCCCGCACGACGGTCCTGATCGGCCCGAGCGGATGCGGAAAGTCCACACTATTGCGCATGATCGTCGGCCTGGTAGAGCCGGATACGGGACATGTGCTGATCGACGGCAAAGTGCTGACGCCCGCGAACGTTGATGAATTGCGTCATCGAACCGGATACGTTATCCAGGATGGCGGACTCTTTCCTCATCTGACCGCCGCACAGAACGTCACGTTGCTCGCGCGTCATCTTGGGATGAGCTCGCCAGCGATCAGCGACCGCGTGCACGTCCTTGCGAAACTCGTGAGCATTCCGCCTGATGCACTCGAACGATATCCGCAGCAGCTCTCCGGCGGCCAGCGTCAGCGCATCGGTCTGATGCGCGCGCTCATGCTCGATCCTCCACTGATCTTGCTCGATGAGCCGCTCGGTGCTCTCGATCCGGTAACACGCTACGAGCTGCAGGATCAGCTGAAATCCATATTCAGCGAGCTCAACAAAACGGTGATCATGGTTACCCACGACATGTCGGAAGCCGCGTATTTAGGGGACGACATCGTCATGATGAGGGATGGCAGAGTGGTGCAGCGGGGAAGCTTCGACGATCTTGTGCAGCGGCCTGCAGAGCCCTATGTCGAGAGTTTTATCCGCGCCCAGCGCGTCCCCACGTTATCTGCGCACACATGATCAAGTGGCTGCTCCTGTTGCTCCTGCCCACCCTTTGCGGCGCTGAAACCGCGAACGTAGGTTCCAAGCGCTTCACCGAGTCCTACATCCTCGGCGAAATCCTTACGCAAACGGCAAGACAGGCCGGCGAAGCCGAGGTGACGCATCGGCAAGGGCTGGGAAACACTGCAATCGTGTTTGGAGCATTGAAGAACGGTGCGGTCGATCTGTATCCCGAATACACCGGAACTATTGCGTTCGAGCTCCTCGGCCTCAAGCAGTCGGCCAACCTCGAAGAATTGCGCCAGGCGCTGGCGAAGGATGGGCTCGGAGTCGGCGTGCCGCTCGGGTTCAACAATACCTACTCGCTCGCGATGTCGGGGAAACGTGCCCAAGACCTCGGCATATCCCGCATCTCGGATCTCGCTCGCCATCCCGAGCTCAGGTTCGGATTGACGCAGGAATTTCTCAGCCGCAAGGACGGCTGGCCCGCCGTCAAAGCCGCATATGCTTTGCCTCAGGCCGCGCGGGGTCTCGATCATGGACTTGCATACGACGCGCTCAGCACAGGCAAGATCGACGTGATCGACGTGTATTCGACGGATGCAAAGATCGCCCGGTATCAGGTTCGCCTCCTCGAGGATGACAAACAGTTTTTCCCTGCATATGACGCGGTGTTGCTGTACCGGCTCGATTTTCCCAAGCGTTTCCCGCGCACGTGGGCAGCGATTCAGTCGCTGGAAGGTCGCATTGACGCTTCGCGCATGGCCGCGATGAACGCCCAGGTCGAGCTCGCTGGAAAAACGTTTAGCGAAGCTGCGGCAACCTTTGTTTCGGGGCAGACCCCACCGAACGTGGATAGCCGTGCGGGAAAGAGTGCAAGCAGATCCTTTATCGCAGTTCTCTTCGGTCCCGATCTCGGACACCTCACCCTGCAGCATTTGGCGCTCGTCCTGGGTTCTCTCGGACCGGCTGTTGCCATAGGCGTCCCCCTCGGAATCGTGGCTGCGCGCTCGCGGCGTGCATCAACGGCGATCATGGCCATTGTCGGGCTGATGCAAACGGTGCCCGCTCTGGCGCTGCTTGCATTTCTCATCACTCTAATGGGTGCTATTGGCACCGTGCCCGCGCTGGTTGCGCTGTTCCTCTACGCGTTACTGCCGATCGTTCGTAATACCGCAAGCGGACTTGCCGACCTGCCGCCGCCGCTGCAGGAGGCGGCACGCGTACTTGGCCTGCCTGCGTTGTCGCGCCTGCGCCGTGTCGAATTGCCGCTCGCCAGCCGCAGCATACTTGCAGGCATCAAGACTTCAGCAGTGATTGCTGTAGGTACTGCCACGATAGCTGCGTTCATAGGCGCAGGCGGCTATGGCGAACGCATCGTCTCGGGCCTTGCTGTCAACGACACGTCGATGCTGCTCGCCGGCGCCATTCCCGCTGCTGCGCTTGCGCTCGCGATGCAGTGGGCCTTCGATGGATTGGAGCGCCTGGTCGTGCCGGAGGGATTGCGGCTCCGTCCAACTTAGCCGAGCTGGAATGATTTTCATGCGCTCCAGTCGGACGTTTTCCGCACACGGCATGTCGGTCTCACGGTTGCGTAGTGAACTTAATCCAGGGTGCCCGGTCAGTGCAGTAACGATCGCTCCCTCACGTTCGCACGGCACAGGGTCGGACGGTTATACTGTCGCCTTTGTCCAGCCGGTACTGCCGCTCTACTTGGATAAAAACGCGAAGGTCAGGGACGGAATCGATGAGCGATCGCGAGATCGATCAGCAATTGGTCGAGCGTGCGCAACGTGGAGACAAGCACGCTTTCGAGCTGCTGGTCAGCAAGTATCAACGCAAGCTCGGGCGCCTGTTGTCGCGCTTCATACGGGATTCGACCGAGGTCGAAGACGTGACCCAGGAAGCCTTCATCAAGGCTTACCGGGCCTTGCCGAGCTTTCGGGGGGACAGCGCGTTCTATACTTGGTTGTATCGCATAGGCATCAATACCGCCAAAAATTACCTGGTGGCGATGGGTCGCCGCGCGCCTACGACCACCGACATTGATAGTGAGGAAGCTGAGGGATTCGAGGACGGAGAGCAGCTGCGCGACTTAAACACGCCGGAAAACGAGATGATGAGCCGGCAAGTCGGTGAAACCGTGAACCAAACCCTCGAAGAACTGCCAGAAGAGTTACGTACTGCGATCACGCTGCGCGAGATCGAAGGCCTGAGTTACGAGGACATTGCGAATATCATGAATTGTCCGATCGGGACAGTACGTTCGAGAATATTCCGCGCGCGTGAAGCGATCGCGGAAAAGCTGAGACCCTTGCTCGGCACGAGTAAGGACAGGAGATGGTAATGGACGCGATATCCGCATTGATGGACGGCGAGCTGGACGAGCCTCAGGCTCAACGGGAAGTGGTTCGCCTCAAAAGCGACGCCGAGTTGCGCGAGCGCTGGGACAGCTTTCACCTAATCGGCGATGCCATGAGAGGCCAGGGCCTTCTGTCTTCTGGCTTTGCGGAGTCGCTTTCCAAGCGCTTGCAGGAAGAGCCCACTGTCCTCGCGCCCCGTCGCAGCACACGCCAGGCAAGACGAGTCACTTACGCACTTTCTGCAGCAGCTTCGCTTTGCGCCGTGGCCTTCGTGGGTTGGGTTGCGTTATCCCCGACAGTGCCCGGAGCGCTGCAGGCTGGGGTGACGCCCGGGAGCGGGGTGGTTGCTACGCCCGCAAGCGCGTCTATGGCAAGCGTCTCGAGCGAAGGGCATATGAATGAATATCTGCTGGCTCATCAGGGCTTTTCCCCGAGCACTGCCATTCAGGGACTGGCGCCCTACATGCGTAGTGTCAGCGCAACGCGAGCGCCCGAGGGGCGCTGACGCCTGAGCGTCAGGTAGGACGAGATGCGCATCTGGACCATCGTTCTGCTCGGCGCTACAGGTGCCGTCCACGGCGCAGATAGCGGCAGCCAGAGCGAGGCATTTGCCTGGCTTAAAAAAATGGCCAATGCATCACGGCAACAGAATTACAGTGGTACCATCGTTTACCAATTCGGAAACCAGGTCGAGACCTCGCGCGTCGTCCACTTTGTGAACAGCGCGGGAGGCGAATTCGAAAAGCTCGAAGCCCTGGATGGTCCGCCTCGCGAGGTCGTCCGCAGCAACGAGCAGGTGATTTGTTATCTCCCGACCGCGAAAACGGTGCTGATCGAAGAGCGCAGCCGTAACGCGCGTAATTTTCCCGCGCTCGTCCCGGAATCCATGAACGGGCTCAGCGACAGCTACCAAATCCGCAAGGAGGAGGTTGATCGTGTTGCGGGCTACGACTGCCAGTGGATCGCACTCGCTCCCCGCGATAATCTGCGTTACGGCCGCCGCTTCTGTGCCGAGCTCGGGTCCGCGCTTCCGTTGCGTGCGCACACGGTAAATGATAAAGGCGAACCGATCGAATCGTTCGCTTTCACCGAGCTCACGCTGGGAGGAAACTTCAGCCGCGACAAAGTGAAATCGAAGTACGCCGAGATGAGTCGCGCTCAGAACTGGCGTATCGATCGTTCGGCGTTGAGCATGGCGCCTTCGACACCTGCCGACACGGGGTGGGTCCTCACGAGCCAGTTACCAGGATTCAAGAAGCTGATGGAAGCCAAGCGGTCGCTGGTCGGAAAAACCGGCGCGATCTCTCAAATCGTACTTTCGGACGGGCTCGCTGCGGTTTCCATATTCATCGAGCCCATGCCTCGCGTGCAGGCTGCGCAGGCGCTCAGCCATCAGGGTGCAGTGAACATTTACAAGCGCCCCTATGGAAATCACGTCGTTACGGTGCTGGGCGAGGCACCTGCCGCGACGATCATGCAAATTGGGAATTCTCTCGAGTTGAGGCCAACGACAGCCGCTGTGCAGTAAAGATTGACCTGTACTACCCTCGATAAATACAAAACGAAGCAATAGTTAAGAGGCCTTCATGCTGAAACGATACGTTCTGGCGCTCCTGCTCCTTGTCCCACTCCAGGTTTTTGCACAGCTGCCGGATTTTACGGATCTCGTCGAAAAGTACGGGAGCGCTGTGGTCAACATCAGCACGACCCAGAATGCGCGCAATCCTCTCGCCGGGCGCGCCCCGCCGAATATCCCCGAGGACGATCCGTTTTACGAGTTCTTCAGACGCTTCATGCCCAACCCCGGGCCGAATGCTCCCCGGGAGTTTCAATCGCAGTCTCTCGGTTCGGGCTTCATCATCACTGCCGACGGTTTCGTTCTGACGAATGCCCATGTCGTCGAGGCAGCCGATGAAATCACGGTCAAGCTCACCGACAAGCGGGAATTGAGAGCAAAAGTGATCGGGGCTGATAAGCGTACCGACATCGCATTGCTGAAAATCGATGCGACCGGTCTTCCGACGGTGAGGTTTGGCGATCCCAACCGACTTCGCGTCGGTGAATGGGTGGTTGCGATCGGATCCCCGTTCGGGTTCGAAAACAGCGTTACCGCCGGAATCGTCAGCGCTAAGGGGCGATCGCTGCCTCAGGAAAACTTCGTCCCCTTCATACAAACCGACGTGGCGGTCAATCCCGGCAACTCAGGCGGTCCGCTCTTCAACCTGCGCGGCGAAGTCGTGGGCATCAATTCCGCCATCTACAGCCGCACAGGCGGTTTCATGGGGCTTTCCTTCGCGATTCCGATCGATGTGGCGAATGAGGTCGTACAGCAGTTGAAATCGACCGGAAGAGTCATACGCGGGCGTATCGGCGTAGTGATTCAGCCCGTGACCCGCGAGCTCGCTGATGGGTTCGGCTTGCAGAAACCGCAGGGTGCCCTCGTCAATTCGGTGGAAAAGGGTGGTCCGGCCGAAAAGGCGGGCGTTGAGCCCGGCGATGTGATCTTGAAATTCGATGGCAAGGCCGTGAGTTCGTCCGAAGATCTGCCGCGAGTCGTCGGTGCGACCAAACCGGGCAGCCGCGTCGCGATGCAGATCTGGCGCAACAAGACCGCGCGCGACGTGCAGGTCACCGTGGCGGAGCTGCAAGACGATCGGGCGGCGCAGCAGAAGCGCGGGGCCAAACCGCCGGCCGCTACGCCGGGCGTGTTTGGTATGTCGTTGACCGATCTCACTGAAGCACAGCGCAAGGAGCTCAAAGTCGAAGGCGGTGTGCTGGTGGGCGAAGTGCAGGGGGTGGCGGCGCGCGCCGGCATTCGGCGTGGCGACGTGATCCTCGCTGTCAACAACCAGGATGTGAAATCCGTCGAGCATTTTCGGGAGCTCATGGGACAGGTGGAGAAGGGACGCATCGTTGCGCTGCTCGTGCGCCGCGGCGCCAATTCGCTCTATATCCCGTTCAGGGTCGATGGCAGCTGAACGGCCCAGTCCGCTGCTGACCGTTTACAGCCGCAACTACTGTCATCTCTGCGACGACTTGATCTCGGGCCTGCGCGCGCTGCAGGCCCGTTCCCATTTCGAAATTGCGATCATTGACGTCGCCTGCGACGTAGCGCTCGAAGCGCGTTACGGAAATGACGTGCCGGTGCTCGTTCACGGGGATCGCGAGCTGTGCCGGCACCGGTTGAACGAAAGCCTCGTTACTGATTATTTGGTGGAAATCGGCTAAAATCCCGCCCTTCCTACGCAGGCAAGGGCACCTTGGAGGTGCCCTTTTCTAATGCAGCATATCCGCAATTTTTCCATCATCGCGCATATCGACCACGGCAAATCGACGCTCGCCGACCGCATTATCCAGATGTGTGGTGGCCTTTCGGACCGCGAGATGGAAGCGCAGGTGCTCGATTCGATGGACCTCGAGCGCGAGCGCGGCATCACGATCAAGGCGCAGACCGCCGCACTGACTTATCTCGCGCGCGATGGCCGCACGTATCAGCTCAATTTGATCGATACACCCGGGCACGTCGACTTTTCGTACGAGGTTTCGCGCTCGCTTGCGGCATGCGAGGGTGCGGTGCTCGTGGTTGACGCCTCCCAGGGCGTCGAGGCGCAGACGGTCGCAAATTGTTACACCGCGATCGAGCAGGGCGTGGAAGTCGTCCCAGCGCTCAACAAAATGGATCTGCCCCAGGCCGATCCGGCGCGAGTGATTGCGGAGATCGAAGACATCATCGGCATTCCTGCGCAGGACGCGATCAAGGTCAGCGCCAAGACGGGTGAAGGCGTGGCCGACATTCTCGAGGCCGTCATTGCCCGGATTCCGGCGCCGACCGGAAATGTCGACAAGCCGCTCAAAGCGCTGATCATCGATTCCTGGTTCGACAATTATGTCGGTGTCGTGATGCTCGTGCGCGTGGTCGACGGTGTGCTGCGACCCAAGGACCGCATTCAGTTCATGTCCACGGGGACGAGCTACCTCTGCGAGCAGGTAGGGGTCTTTACGCCGAAGTCGCGTCCGAAAGACGCGCTGTCTGCGGGCGAAGTGGGTTTTGTCATCGCGGGTATCAAGGAGCTCAAAGCGGCGCAAGTCGGCGACACCCTGACGCGGGCAGATGATCCCGCCAAGGAGGCACTGCCCGGCTTCAAGGAGATCAAGCCCCAGGTTTTCGCGGGCCTGTACCCTGTGGACTCGAATGAATACGATGCCCTACGCGATGCGCTCGAAAAGCTGCATCTGAACGACGCCTCGCTGCGCTTCGAGCCCGAGTCCTCGCAGGCGCTCGGATTCGGTTTCCGCTGCGGCTTTCTAGGCCTGCTGCACATGGACATCGTGCAGGAGCGCCTCGAGCGTGAATACGGAATGGCACTAATCACGACCGCACCTACCGTCGTATATCAGGTCGCTCTCAACGACGGCACCGTGATGGAAATCGAGAATCCTTCCAAGCTGCCCGATTTGTCCAAGGTTGAGGAGGTTCGCGAGCCAATCATCACCGCCTCCATACTCGTCCCGCAGGACTATGTGGGACCTGTGATCACGCTGTGCATGCAAAAGCGCGGCGCTCAGAAGAACATGCAATACATGGGGCGGCAGGTCATGCTCACGTACGAGCTGCCGTTAAACGAGGTCGTGATGGACTTTTTTGACCGACTCAAGTCCGTTTCGCGTGGCTACGCGTCGCTCGATTATGAATTTCTGGAATACCGCGCTGGCGATCTCGTGAAGCTCGACATACTCATCAACGGCGAGAAGGTCGATGCACTCTCTCTCATCGTGCACCGGGAAAATGCTCAATACCGCGGGCGCGACATCGCCGCGAAAATGCGCCAACTGATTCCGCGGCAAATGTTCGATATCGCCGTTCAGGCGGCGATCGGCGCGCATGTCATTGCACGGGAGACGGTAAAAGCGCTGCGCAAGAACGTGCTCGCCAAGTGCTACGGGGGTGACATTTCACGCAAGAAGAAACTGCTCGAGAAACAGAAAGCCGGCAAGAAGCGCATGAAGCAGGTGGGCAGCGTGGAGATACCCCAGGAAGCGTTTCTGGCCATTCTGCAGGTGGAGAAATGACCTCAGCGGTCAGCCGTTTACCAGGAACGCTTCGCTGCAGCGTTCCAAATGCACTCGTCTGACCGCTGACCGCTTACGGACAAAAAAAATGAACTTCGCATTGATCATGTTTCTGCTGCTGGTCCTCACCGGCGCGATATGGCTGCTCGACAAGCTCCTGCTGCACAAACGTCGACCTCCCGGGCAGCGTGAGCCCTGGTGGGTGGAATATCCGAAGAGCTTCTTTCCTGTCATCCTCGTCGTATTCCTGCTGCGCTCGTTTCTCGTAGAGCCATTCAAGATCCCTTCGGGCTCGATGCTTCCGACGCTGCTCGTGGGCGACTTCATACTGGTCAACAAATACACTTATGGTGTCAGATTGCCGGTCATCAACATGAAAGTAGTCGACGTGAACGAACCGAAGCGCGGTGAAGTCATGGTCTTCCGCTACCCGGTCAATCCGTCGCTGGATTACATCAAGCGGGTGGTGGGCTTGCCGGGTGATCAAGTGGCGTACCGGAACAAGCGGCTTTCGATTAATGGACGGCAGGTGGAGGTTACGCGCGACGGCGAGTACAACTATGTCGAGAACGGTCTGAACTTCGTATCCGCACAGCGCTATCGCGAAAAACTCAACGCTCACGAGCACGCGATACTCATTCAACCCGATGCACCGGCCTTTCACGTGAGCGGCGTCCGCAGTACCGTTCCTTTCCGTGAAAATTGCGCCTACAATGACGAGGGTTTTACGTGCAAGGTTCCGCCCGGCCATTACTTCATGATGGGCGATAACCGAGATAGCAGCGATGACAGCCGCTACTGGGGATTCGTGCCGGAAGCGAATATCGTCGGCAAGGCATTCTTGATCTGGTGGAATTTCGACGATCTGAAGCGGATCGGCCGTACCATCGAATGAAAGAGAGGCTATGAAAAAACAGAGGGGGATATCGCTCTCGGGTCTGCTGATCGCGTCTGCACTCCTCTTCGTACTCGTGCTGCTGGGTCTAAAAATAGTACCGGTGTTGCTCGAGTACAACGCGATACAGAGGGGTTTCAAGGGCATGGCGCAGGATCCTGCGTTGCGTGGAGCGACCAAGGAGCAAGTCCGCCGCGCATTCGTCTCGCGCGCGATGGTCGATGACATCAAAGCCGTAAGCTCGGACCAGATCGAAATCACGCGCGACGGCGGCGAGCTCGTCGTCAGCGCCGACTATGATGTCAAAGTCCCGCTCTTTCGGAACGTCAGCGCCTGCTTCGAGTTTCACCCCAGCTCCAAGGAGTGAGGGGATCCTGTACGGGTCGCGATGGACCTAGACGGCTTCACCCGAACGATCGGACACCAGTTCAAAGACCCAGACCTCCTGCTCAGGGCGCTCACCCATCGCAGTTTCAGCGGCGTCCATAATGAGCGCCTCGAATTCTTGGGCGACAGCGTCGTCAACTGTGCTGTGGCCCTTCAGCTGTATCGCAAGTTTCCGGATCTGACCGAAGGCGAGCTCTCGAGATTGCGCGCGAGCCTCGTATCGCAACCGTCCTTAGCGGCGGTTGCTCGGACCGTCGATTTGGGCGCTTACCTTCGGCTTGGAGAGGGCGAGCTCAAGAGCGGGGGCGCAAGCCGGCCTTCTATGCTTGCGGATGCAGTTGAAGCTGTTATCGGAGCCGTTTTCCTGGACGCCGGATTCGATGAGGCCGCGGGCGTGGTTGAAGTGCTTTTCCGCGAAGCCCTACAAACAATCGATCCGCATACGACTGGCAAGGACCCGAAAACACTGTTACAGGAATACCTTCAGGGCAGGCGCCTGCCTTTGCCGCATTACTCCGTCGTCGCAACGCGCGGTGAAGCCCACGAGCAGATATTCGAAGTCAGCTGCGAAATAGCACAGCTCAATATTCAGGCAGGCGGAGAAGGCACCAGCCGGCGGAGCGCCGAACAGGAGGCCGCACGCGCAGCTTACGAGCAGGCCACTGGTTCATGAGCGAAATGGCGCATCGAAGTGGGCTCGCGGCGATCGTCGGCCGACCCAACGTCGGTAAATCGACGCTGCTCAATCATCTCGTGGGTCAAAAGATCAGCATCACGTCGAGGAAGCCTCAGACCACGCGCCAGCGCATCACCGGCATACTCACGCGACCCGAAGGCCAGGTCGTATTCGTCGATACACCCGGTTTTCAGACGGAACATCGCACCGCACTCAACCGCGTCATGAACCGGACGGTGCGCCGCGCACTCGAGGAGGTCGACCTGGTCATGTGGGTCATAGAGGCAGGGAAGTTCGACGCGCGTGACGAGGCGCTTCTCAAGCTTATGCCCGAAAAAGTGCCGGTGGTTCTCGTGATGAACAAGATAGACCGCCTCAAAGACAAGCGGAGCCTGCTGCCGTTCACCAAGCAGATGAGTGACAAGCGTGAGTTCGCCGCCATCGTTCCGATCTCAGCGGAACGTGACCAGCAACTCCCGGAGCTGGTTCAAACCATGGTGCAGCTCTTGCCGGAGGGCGAGCGCGTGTACGGCGAAGACGAGGTCACTACACTCTCGGAACGATTCCTCGCGGCAGAGCTGGTGCGTGAAAAGCTTTTCCGCCTCCTTGGCGATGAGCTGCCCTACGCAACAGCGGTTGAAATCGAAACCTTTGAAACTATCGGCAATCTGCGCCGGATTGGCGTCGGGATTCTTGTAGATCGAGCGAACCAGAAAGCGATCGTCATCGGCAAGGAGGGCGAAAAGCTGAAGAAGATCGGCACGCAGGCCCGCAAGGACATGGAAGAGCTGTTCGGCGGCAAAGTTTTTCTGGAGACCTGGGTTCGTGTGCGCAGCGGCTGGGCGGACGATGAAGCGACATTGAAGCGCATGGGGATCGAATGAATCTTCGATGCGGAATGATGAACAGGCGCGGCCATTCGTCATTCATGGCTCGGCAATGAGCGCGCGCGATGCGTTCCGCCAGGACGCGCAGCCTGCCTTCGTACTCCACAGCTATCCTTTCCGCGAGACGAGCCTGGTGGTGGAGCTGCTCACCCGAGAATTCGGCCGTATCGGCGTGGTTGCCCGCGGCGCGCGGCGCCCGAAATCCGCACTGCGGGGCGTGCTGCTCGCATTTCAGCCGCTGCTCGTCTCATGGTCCGGAAAAGGCGAGCTCCAGACCCTTTTGCGTGCCGAGTGGCACACGGGATATCGGCCGCTGAAAGGCATTTCGCTGATCTGCGGTTTCTACCTCAACGAACTGTTGTTGAAGCTCCTGCCGAGACACGATGCGCACGAGCGGCTCTTCGATACGTACGGTGAAACGCTGCGAGACCTTGCGGCAGCACAAGGACCCGGCGGAATCTTGCGCGCATTCGAGAAAAACCTCTTGCGCGATCTCGGCTATGCCGTCACGCTCGACCGCGACGTGGAAAGCGGACACCCGATCGCTGCTGAGCAACGCTATAACTACCTGGTCGAACGCGGGCCGATCAGTGCGAGCGCTGAGAGCGGCGGAATCGGGGTAGAATTGGTCGGCCAGACTCTGCTCGACATGCAATCGAACGACTATTCGAACGCGGTGACCCAGCAGCAGAGCAAAGCGCTGATGCGCACGCTTATCAATCACTATCTTGGCGAGCAGGAACTTCACACGCGTCAGCTGCTGCGCGACCTGCAGGCGTTATAGCGGCAGCCGCGCGTGCGCAGCATGACCAAGCTTAGCGTCAATCTGAACAAGATCGCGTTGTTGCGCAATTCGCGCGCACTCGGCATTCCGAGTGTCACGCGTTCAGCACGGATCGCGCTTGCCGCCGGTGCACACGGGATCACCGTGCATCCACGGCCTGACGGGCGTCACATCCGAACCGCAGACGTCTATGAGCTGAAAGCCGTTCTTGGTGAGTACCCGGACGCCGAGTTCAACATCGAAGGCAATCCTTTCGAAAACGCGCTGGAGCTTGTACGCGCCGTGCGTCCCCATCAGTTCACGCTGGTGCCGGATGAACCGGGTGCATACACGTCAGACCAAGGCTGGGATATCGGCCGTCATGCTGAGCGGCTACGACCGTTGATCGCCGAAGTCAAAGCCCTTGGTGTGCGGGTGAGCCTGTTCATGGACCCGGTGCCCGAGGCGATGGTTGATGCGGCGGAGGCGGGGGCGGATCGGGTTGAGCTCTATACCGAGCCTTATGCAAAAAGCTTCGGCGCGGCGGACGAAGCTCAGAGCCTGTCTCGTTACACTGCTGCCGCGCTTGCTGCTCAACGTGCGGGGCTCGGCGTCAACGCAGGGCATGATCTGAACCGCACAAACCTTCCGCGGTTCCTCACTGCCGTGCCCGGTATTGAGGAAGTCTCGATCGGGCATGCCCTTATTTCAGATGCCCTCGAAGAAGGCCTCGCTCATACGGTCCGGACGTATCTTGCAGCGGTCGGGCATCCCACTTGATTTACGGAATCGGCATCGATGTCGTCGAGCCGCACCGTATTGCCCGGCTCATCGAAAAGTATGGGGAGCGATTCGCGCGCCGCGTGTTGACGGCTCGGGAATGGCCGGGATATCAGAAAACGGTGCGGCCCGTTCTGTTCATTGCAAACAGGTTCGCAGCCAAGGAAGCATTTTCCAAGGCGATGGGAACGGGCTTTCGATATCCCGTGACGCTACAGTGCATCAGCGTGGTTCAGAATAGGCTCGGAAAACCGAGTCTGGAGTTCCATCCCAACCTTCAAACACTCGTGCAGAGCGAAGGCATCGTCGGTCATCATTTGACGATCAGCGACGAGAAGAGCCTCGCCTGCGCATGCGTGGTGCTCGAGGCACGACCGAATGTCACAACCTAAAGCAATCGCGCTCGGGCCCGTCATCATCGACATTGCGGGCACCGAGCTGACGGACGAGGATCGCAGGCGCCTGCTCAATCCGCTCACGGGCGGAATGATCCTGTTTACGCGCAACTATCGGTCGCCCGAGCAGCTCGCCGGGCTGACCGCCGAAATTCACGGGTTGCGCGAGCCGGCACTCCTGATCTCCGTCGACCATGAAGGCGGACGCGTTCAGCGCTTCCGCTCGGGCTTTACCGTACTTCCGCCGATGCGGGCGCTCGGCGATGCGTGGGACCGTAATCGTCAGCAGGCGCGGCATCTGGCGCTGGAGCTCGGGTTCGTGCTCGCGGCGGAGCTCAGGGCACACGGAGTGGACCTGAGCTTCACACCTGTGCTGGACATCGATCATGGCAACAGCAGCATCATCGGTGATCGTTCTTTCCATCGCGATACGCAAGCCGTAGCGGAGCTTGCCTCTGCGCTGATGAAGGGTTTGCGGCAGGGCGGTGTCAGCGCCGTTGGCAAACATTTTCCGGGACATGGCCACGTGCGTGCGGATTCGCATCTCGAGTTGCCGGTTGATGAGCGTCCCTATAGCGAGCTCGAGGCTGCTGATCTTGTTCCCTTTGCACGGCTGATCCGGGATGGTCTGCCGGCTGTCATGCCGGCGCACGTGATTTATACGAGCGTCGACACACAGCCCGCTGGTTTTTCCAGCATCTGGCTCAAGCGCATACTGCGTGAGGAGCTGCGCTTCGACGGGCTGATATTCAGCGACGACCTCAGCATGGAAGGCGCACGTGCGACTGGCGGGATAACCAAGCGCGCCCAAGCCGCGTTCGACGCGGGCTGCGACATGGTTCTCGTATGCAACGATTCGGCAGCCGTCGATGAGCTCTATGCGCACCTCGAGTGGAAAATGCCCGCCGTGTCCCTCGTGCGACTCGCGCGGTTGCATGGACGCCCGGCGGCCGAGTCGATGGTCAAGCTGCGTGAAGACGCTCGTTACGCAGCAGGCTTGCGTGCGATCGCGGGGCTCGGAAAATCGAGCGGGGATCTCCCTCTCGCATGAGCACCCACCACGGACATACGCACGGACCCGGTCGGCCCGCCTTCGTGGCTGCGCTGACGATCACCCTCGGCTATGCGGTCGTAGAGCTCGTGGGCGGGTTCTGGTCGAGCTCTCTTGCGCTGGTGAGCGATGCAGGGCACATGTTTTCCGATGCCGTGGCGCTCGCGCTAGCCGCGGGTGCTGCGTGGCTTGCCCGCCGGCCGCCGGGCCTCAAGCACTCTTACGGCCTTGCGCGGGCGGAAGTGATCGGTGCAACGTTGAACGGGCTCATCATGCTCGCGATCATCGTCGTGCTGGTGGTAGAAGCCGTGCAGCGGCTGCTCGATCCTCGGCCTGTCATGGCCGGTGCGGTCATGTTCATCGCCACCATAGGACTGGTGGTGAACGGCGCGGTGGCTTACGTTCTCAGCCGGGGGCAGCATCACGACCTGAATGTACGAGCGGCGCTCATCCACGTGCTCGGTGATCTTGTCAGTTCCGTGGCGGCCGTCATCGCAGGTGCAGTCATTTATTTCACCGGTTGGCTCCTCATCGACCCGATTCTTTCGCTGGTTATCGCGGCTCTGATACTGTTCACGACCTTGCAACTCCTCAGAGACACGCTGCATGTGCTCATGGAAGGGGTGCCTGCCGCAGTGGATCTGGCCGAAATCGGCTCAGCATTAGCCGGAGTGGCCGGAGTCTCTGCGGTCCACGATCTGCACGTCTGGAGCATCGGAAGCTCGCGCGCGGCGCTCTCGGCGCATGTCGAAATCGGGCGCTTGGAGGAATGGCCCACGATACTGCGAGCGTCGCAGGACATGCTGCGGCAGCGCTTTGCGGTCGATCATGTCACGTTGCAGCCCGAACTTTCACTCAAGCGGCCGGCGCAGGCCGTAGTCACGATGTGGCCGCGCGGACAGAAGCCGTCATGACGCACAGCTTGGAGGCGGCGGCTGAAGCACCCTTTTCCACTGATTGCCGGGCGTGTCCCAGACTCGCGCAGCACCTGGCTCAGGTGCGCGCCGAATATGCCGATTACCACGCGAGGCCGGTGCCGGCTTTCGGGGTCGACGAGCCCCGCCTGCTGATCGTGGGCCTGGCGCCCGGCATGCACGGGGCAAATCGCACTGGACGTCCGTTTACCGGGGATTACGCGGGCATCCTGCTATACGAGACGCTGCATCGGTATGGGTATTCGAATCAGCCCAAGGCTGTCGCGCTCGATGACGGGCTCGAGCTCAGCGCCTGTCGCATCACGAACGCGGTTAAATGTTTGCCTCCCGAAAATAAACCACAGCCGGACGAGGTGCGCCGCTGCAATACGCACCTTAAGCGGGAGCTCGAGTTGCTGCCGAAATGCGCCGCCATACTGGCGCTGGGGGCTATTGCCCACCAGGCCGTGCTCATGGCTTTCAGCTTGCGCCGGTCTGACTACGTGTTCTCGCACGGCGCGCGTCATACCCTCCCGGACGGGCGGGCCCTTTTCGATAGCTACCATTGCAGCCGCTATAATACGCAGACCCGGCGCTTGACCGATCAGATGTTCCGCGACGTCTTTGAGGCGGTCGGCAGGTATTTGAACTAGCGCTAAGGACGCTTTTCTCATTGGAGAATGGCGTAGCAGCGTACCCTCCCGCAATGTCCGACCCCGCCGAAATCATCGCAGGCTTGCCGCACCTGCCTGGCGTTTACCGAATGCTGAACGCGGCAGGCGAGGTGCTGTACGTCGGCAAGGCGCTCGATCTGCGCAAGCGCGTCGCGTCGTATTTCCAGAAAACAGCAGGCCAGTCGCCTCGGACCCAGATCATGGTGTCCCACGTGACGAACGTCGAAACCACAGTGACGCGTTCGGAAGGCGAAGCGCTGCTTCTGGAAAACAACCTGATCAAGGCGCTGAGTCCTCGCTATAACATTCTCTTCAGGGATGACAAGTCCTACCCCTACCTCGTCGTGAGCGGGCACACTTATCCGCGCCTTGGCTTTCATCGCGGCCCGCTGGATGCGCAGAACCGGTATTTCGGGCCGTTTCCGGGCGCGGGGGCTGTGCGCGAAAGCATACAGCTCATGCAGAAAGTGTTCCGCATACGAACTTGCGAAGATACGGTTTTCAGCAATCGTTCGCGCCCATGCCTGTTGCACCAGATCAAACGCTGTACGGCGCCCTGTGTAGCGCTCGTGAGCCCGGAAGCGTATGCGGAAGATGTACATAGCGCGGAGCTCTTTCTGTCCGGCAAAGAGGACGAAGTCGTCCAGCGCCTGGAAAGCCGCATGGAAACTGCGGCAGGGCTTATGGATTACGAGGAAGCCGCAGTGCTGCGCGATCAGATCACCGCGCTGCGCAGAGTCCGCGAGAAGCAGTTCGTCAGCGATGAGTCCGGCCGCGATGCGGACGTCATTGCATGTGCGCGGGTTTCCGGCGTAACGTGTGTCAACCTCGTGATGATTCGCGGCGGGCATCATCTCGGGGACAAGAACTTCTTTCCGCGTAACGCTGAAGAATGGAGTGAAGACGAAGTGCTCGAAGCGTTTGTGGCTCAGCATTACCTGCGACACGGCGTGCCGCGGCAAATCGTGGTGGGTGCCCGTTTCCATGCTGCCCCGCTCGAGGAGGCGCTTGCCCTGCAGGCGGGACGCAAAATTCAAATAAATATCAACCCCACGGGGGCGAGGCGGGCCTGGCTCGAAATGGCCTGGAAGAATGCCCGCCTGGGGGCTGAACAGGCGGTGAGCTCGCAGTCAACGCAGGAAATGCGGCTTGCTGCGCTTCAACAGGCCCTGGAGCTCGGCGACGCGATGCAGCGAATTGAATGCTTCGACATCAGTCACACCATGGGTGAGGCGACTGTTGCTTCGTGCGTGGTCTACGACAAAGGCGCAATGCAGAAAAGCGAGTACCGGCGGTTCAACATTCGCAGTGTCGAGCCGGGCGATGATTATGGCGCGATGCGCGAAGTGCTATCGAGGCGATATGGGAAGATCGTCGCTACCGAAGGGAAGCTGCCGGACCTCGTGTTGATCGATGGCGGCAAAGGGCAGCTTGGCGTCGCAATCGAAGTTTTCGCGGAACTGGGTCTAATGCACGTGCCCCTTGCCGGTGTCGCAAAAGGCGTGGAGCGAAAACCAGGTCTCGAGCAACTCTTCATACCGGGGCATGCGGAGCCGCTCATTCTGGGCCCCGATCACGCGGGCTTGCATCTCGTGCAACAGATTCGCGACGAAGCTCATCGCTTCGCGATCACGGGCCATAGGGCGCGGCGCGCAAAGTCGCGGACGACTTCTCCGCTCGAAGCGATTGCAGGTATCGGATCGAAGCGCAGGCAGCGACTGCTGTCACGCTTCGGGGGCCTACGCGGCCTGCTAGCTGCGAGCGTTGACGATATGGCGCAAGTGGACGGAATCAGCCGCTCGCTCGCCGAGAAAATTTATCAGGAACTCCACTGATGCCCCTCAACCTGCCAAATCTTCTGACATGGTTGCGCATCGTTCTCATACCCCTCTTCGTCGGGATTTTCTATTTCGAGAAAAGCTGGGTATCGGAGCCAAACCAGAACCTGGTAGCCACCGTCATCTTTACGGCAGCAGCAATCACTGACTGGCTCGACGGTTGGCTCGCGCGCCGGCTGAATCAGACTTCTGCGTTTGGCGCATTCCTCGACCCCGTTGCTGACAAGCTCATGGTGGCTGCCGCGCTGATCATTCTCGTACAACTCGGTAGGGTCGACGCAATCATCGCCCTCATCATCATCGGCCGCGAGATCACCATCTCAGCACTGCGGGAGTGGATGGCGCAAATCGGGCAGGCGAGGAGCGTTGCCGTGTCGCTGATCGGCAAAATAAAGACGGTGTCGCAGATGATTGCGATTCCGCTGCTGTTGTACCACGACTCGCTCGACGCTTTCGATCCACAGCGATGGGGTACATGGCTCATCTACAGTGCTGCTGTGCTTACGCTCATTTCCATGGGATGGTATCTCAAGCTTTCGATGCCGCTTGCCTGGCGTCGATAGTTGCCGGAAAACCGAGGCTTAGCGTATAATTTACGGGCCTGAACGCGGGAATAGCTCAGTTGGTAGAGCGCAACCTTGCCAAGGTTGAGGTCGGGAGTTCGAGACTCCTTTCCCGCTCCAAATCCACGAAAACGGCTGGTGCGAGTTCTTGAGAACTGAGCCAGCCGTTTCTTTTACGTTCACGGCGGGGTGGCAGAGTGGTTATGCAGCGGCCTGCAAAGCCGTGGACGCCGGTTCGATTCCGACCCCCGCCTCCAAGATACCGTTTCAGGTCGTTTCAAGGCGGCCCACTTACCACAAAAGTTTCCGGTTTTCCCTCTGAAAGCCGGCCCACAACGCCGCATTGAGCTCATTGACAGCCCGAACGCTGGAGGGGTAACTTTCCGGGGTAACTGACTTCTCGTGTGGAGAGTTACCCCTGTCTCTGACCGATACCGCGATCCGCAACAAGAAACCCGGTGCGAAACCGCTGAAGCTCTTCGACGAAGGCGGGCTTTTCCTGCTCGTTACGTCCAACGGCGGGAAGTGGTGGCGCTTCAGGTATTTGTTCGAGGGTAGAGAGAAGCTGCTTTCACTCGGGACGTATCCAGATACACCGCTTGGCAAGGCAAGAGACAAGCGCGACGCTGCGCGCCGGCTGCTCGCGGACGGCATCGACCCGAGCGCGCACCGTAAGGCAACCAAAGCCGCAAAGAGCGACGAAAATAGTTTCGAAGGTGTCGCGCGTGAGTGGCACGTCAAACAGCGGCGGAAGTGGACGGAAGATCATGCCAATCGGATCCTACGCCGGCTGGAGGCCGACGTCTTTCCCTGGCTCGGCAGAAAACCCGTCGGCCAAGTGACGGCGCCTGAGCTGCTTACGGTGCTGCGCCGTATCGAAGCGCGCGGTGTGATCGAAACGGCGCACAGGGCTCGCGCTGATTGCAGTAAGGTCTTTAGATATGCGATCGCGACCGGACGTGCTGAGCGCGATTCGGCGGCCGACCTTCGCGGCGCGCTGCCGCCGGTTGTGACAAATCACCATGCATCAATCACCGAACCGAGGAAGGTTGCGGATCTGCTATGCGATATCTCTGCTTACCAGGGCTCGTTCATAACGCGCTGTGCTCTGCGGCTGGCGCCGCTGGTGTTTGTCCGCCCAAACGAGCTGCGCGAAGCAAAGTGGCCAGAGTTCGATCTTGACGCCCGCGACTGGCGCATTCCCGCAGAGCGCATGAAGTCGCGTGTACCGCATATCGTTCCGCTCTCTAAGCAGGCAGTCGCCATCCTGCGCGAGCTCCACCCGCTGACTGGTTCGGACCAGTACCTTTTTCCCAGCGTGCGCTCTACGAAGCGGCCGATGAGCGATAACACGATCAATGCGGCGCTTCGCCGGCTAGGCTACGCGAAGGACGAGATGACGGGCCATGGCTTCCGATCAATGGCCTCGACCATTTTGAACGAGCAGGGCAAGTGGAACCCGGATGCAATCGAGCGCCAGCTTGCGCACGGCGAGCGCGACAAGGTTCGTGGCGCATACAACTACGCCGAGTATCTTCCCGAGCGTCGCAAGATGATGCAGGCGTGGGCAGATTACCTGGAGGCACTGGAGAACGGCGCGCATTCACTGAAGGCCGGCCGACGTGCTGGAGCTCGACAGCTCGGCCAGAAGTAGACCCGCAATGCTCATCAAGAGGTGTCATGAGAAAAGTGGCTCTATCTGCTGGACTGGTGCTCGGGGCTGGCATAGGCTTGCTTGCCTCACTGACAGACAGCATCGGATTGAAGATCGTCATGATGTCGATCGGCGCAGTTGCGGGAGCGGCTATCGGCGGTACGATTGCGCGTATTGGCAGCAGACGGCCACCTTTGGAGGATCTAGACGCATCGTATGGGCTGGGAACTTCTCCCGACGATAGGGTGAGGAACTTCTGGCGCGACAAAGGAAAGGTCGTACCTTTTTCCGGGGCTCCGGGTCCGCAAGGCACACGCCACGATTTTGACCGCGAGCGTCTTTGATCACTAACGTTTGAGCAGGTCTTTTACCGCCTCTTTGCTCTCATTGATCGTAGCGCCAGCGTCTTCTGCCACTTGTTTGCCCGTCTGCTTTAACAATGACCGTCGAGTAGCAAGCGTTCCGTCGGGTGTTTTGATGATGTCCGCTTTCATATCGAAATCGGAGTTTGCGGAACCGGTCTGTGAGCGAATCGCTGCCCCACCCTCTTGAACGTCACGGCGGAGGCCAGATACGCGCGGCGGGCCGCCGCTGTTTGGCATCGATGTATTAAAGCCGGAAACGTGCTCGCCATTCTTGCGATTGATTGCAGCAATATCTGGATTCAAACGCGGATCGGTGCTGGAATTCTGGTGGTCGGTGCGGATGTCATTGAACGAACCGGGTAACGCAGTACCATCTGAGAGGACCCGATTTGGACCCAATGCCTGGCGCGCAAGTTCTGCGTCGAAGAGCGCAAATGCGGACGCGCTGTTGCCCCCGTACTGCTCCGCATAACGCAGGAACGTCTCAACGTTGTGGGGATCCTGCGCGATATCAATTGAAATCGTTTCCCCACGTTCGCGCGCAGCGGAAAGCCTTTCGGAAAAAGCCGTACGCTGCGCAAACGTAGCATCCGCACGTTCGGACCTTGATGTGGCTGTCGCGAATCGCGACGACATCTCTTTGGCCTCTCTGGAATCAGAAGCAATGGCATTTATAAGACTTGAATCGCGAGAAATGCGGTCACCAAACTGTTTAAATTCCGAGAGCTCATCGCTGGTTAAAACTCCAAGTACTTTTTGCTGATCTGCAGATAGGCTCGATTGATAGGACTTTCCGGCATTTGCGTTCATCCGCGCGCCGGCGAAAGGCGTGGAGACTCCGAGGTAGCCGGATGCGCCGAATGCAATTTGAGCAACTTGGGCTTGCGTGAGGTCGGTGCGGTGCGATACGCCCTTGGTAATTTGATCCAAGCGACTGAGGTTCTCGCCCAGTTGCTCAAAGCTGCTCGACGAGGTGCCACTGCTGCTACGCGATGACCGGTATTTAGCCAGCCCGCGGGCGAACGTGTCTGCTATCACTGCCGAGCGCTCGGTGTTGGCCGAGATAGCTTCACTACGTGCGGTTTCGGCCTGCTTGCTCGCTTCGGTGACGTCTTGCTCAGAAACCCGCATCGACACCACGCGTGAGGCAAAGCCCTGATTGCGCAGGAGGCTGGTAGCGGTACGTCCATTAAGGACGTTCGAAGAAACAGTGTTCCCCGTGATGTCGTCCTGCCATGTTCGCATGAACGAAGAGGTGCGGTTCGGTGCGAGTTGCATCTGGTCGATCGACACGTTACCCATGCTGACGTTTCCGGCAGCTGCACCACCTGTCGCAGCGGTCAATGAGCCCTGCAGGCCCGACAGTCCCCCCACCAGAGCAGTCCCGAAGTTCTCCATGCGCTTCAGCGCAGCCCACGCAATCACGGGAACGCTAATTACTAGATAGCCGACCACAGCCTCGCCGGAGATCGCGCTGGAATAAATGGGCGAAGCGGTCTGCAACGAAAGCGTCTTGAGACCGCTGCCCAAATCGGCGGCGGCGGCCAGATCATAGGATGCGTAGATCGACGCCATGTAGTTGAGCACCGCGTAAAGAGGTGGCCACAGCTGAATCCAGATCAGAATCGCGACGTATGACTTTACAGCAAGCATTGTGTCGCGGCCGCTGGTAAGCAGAAGGAGCAGGACGAACAGCGGAAAGAGAGCGTACGTGATTGCTTCCACCACGTTGCGAAATACGGGTAGCGCCTGTTCAGCGACCGTGCCGTAATTGAGCCATGACGCATTCGTTTG
>JAQGNH010000373.1 GCA_028291945.1 Betaproteobacteria bacterium | reverse complement strand
TCACGGGCAACTATCGCGTCGGACTGCACCTCGAGCTCAAGGGCATGCCGAAGATCTCGCGGGCCGATGTCGCGCACTTCATGCTGGCCGAGGCGAGCACACGGGCGTTCGTTCACAAGGTGCCGGTCATCAGTTATTGATATCTGGTCGAGCATGTCCGCGCTTGAATCGAGGAAGTAGACATGAGCAGCAAGCCCACGCTATTGCGCAAAGCCGACATTGAAGCGCTGCACGAAGAAGTCCGCCCGCATGCGCTCAACCCTGCGGTCGTGCGGTATACGCGCTCGCTGGGCGATGCCACCGGCCTGTCCACGATCGGCGTGCACCTCGTGCGGCTCAAACACGGCGACACGAGCAGCGTCCATCACTTCCATCATCAGGATGAGGAATGGGTGTATGTGCTTTCGGGCCGCGCGATTGCCGAAATTGGCGATGAAAAGCACGAAGTCGGCGCCGGTGATTTCATGGGTTTCGTGGCGGGGTCACTGCCTCACTGCCTGCACAACCCGAACGCGGAAGATCTGCTGTATCTCGTCGGTGGCAACCGGTTGCCGTTCGATATCTGCGACTACCCGCGAATGGTAAAGCGCCGCTATCGCGTCAATGGCAAGAATGTGTACGTCGATATGGATTTACTGGTTCCGGCGGGAGAAAACGTCAAAAGCAGGTAGAAAAAGGACGCCAAGGAAAGAGCAAGGACGCCGAGGAAAGAGTCAGGACCCACGCATTCGCGTGAACCCTTTGCGTCCGTGCTTCTTCCTTTGCGTCCCTTCTTTCTGCTGTTCCTTCAGAAAGGCAGCTGAGCATCGGGTTTCACGGCGAGCAGCGCGCTGCGGAAGTCGTCCTGTATGCGTTTCAGCGCCTGCGCATCGTCCGCCTCGAAGCGCAGCACGACGACCGGCGTCGTGTTCGACGGTCGCGCAAGACCGAAGCCGTCGGGGTATTCCACGCGCAAGCCGTCGATCGTAATCAGCTCTTTCGCACCGGCGAAACGCGCGGTCTGCTTCAGCTTCTCGATCAGCGTGTAGTTCTCGCCTTCAGCCGTTTTCAGGTGAAGCTCGGGCGTGCTTAGCGCATCCGGGAGCTGCTCCAGCGCGGGGCTGACATCTTTGTCGCGCGACAGAATCTCGAGCAACCTTGCACCCGCGTACAGCGCATCGTCGAATCCGTACCAGCGCTCCTTGAAGAAAACGTGGCCGCTCATTTCACCTGCCAGCGGTGCACCGGTTTCCTGCAGCTTCTTCTTGATGAACGAGTGGCCTGTTTTCCACATCGTCGGTTTTCCGCCCCGTTCGCGTATCCAGGAATCGAGGTTGCGCGTCGATTTCACGTCGAAAATGATCTCGGCGCCCGGGTTGCGCTTGAGCACGTCGGCCGCAAACAGCATGAGCTGCCGGTCCGGAAAGATGATTTTGCCGCTCTTGGTCACGACGCCGAGCCGGTCGCCATCGCCGTCGAACGCAAAACCGATCTCGCCCTCGGTTCTCAATGTCTCAATCAGATCGCGCAGGTTCTCCGGATGTGAAGGATCGGGATGGTGATTGGGAAACGTACCGTCGACTTCGCAGAAGAGCTCGCGCACGGTGCAACCGAGCCGCCGATAAAGTTCGGGCGCCGTGTCCCCCGCGACACCGTTGCCGCAGTCGACCACGATGCTTACGGGGCGTGCGAGCTTCACATCGGACACGATGCGCTGCATGTAGTCCTCGCGCACGTCGCGCGTGCTGTACTTGCCCTGTCCGGTGGCGAGATCCCCGGTCTCGATCCGCGCGCGCAGCGCCTGGATGGCTTCACCCGCGAGCGTTTCGCCGCCGAGCACGATTTTGAAACCGTTGTAATCCGGCGGGTTGTGCGAGCCGGTCACCGATACGCCTGAGCGTGTGCCGAGATGGTAGGTCGCGAAGTACAAAATCGGCGTTGCAACGCGCCCGACGTCGATGACATCGACGCCGCTCGCCTGTATTCCGCGCGCGAGTGCAGCCGAGAGCTCCGGCCCTGACAATCGCCCATCACGCCCAATCGCAATTGCCGTCTGTTTGCGCGCGCGTGCCTCCGATCCGATCGCCCGGCCGATGAGCTCGGTCACGTCGACGGTCAGCGTACGACCTACGATGCCGCGGATGTCATAGGCCTTGAAAATTTCCGGCGGCGCTTTTTTCGAGCTCGTCGTTGCAGTCATTTCGTTCTCTGAGAAAGGGGGTCAGAAACGCGGAGTGTAAGTACGGAGAATGGTCTCACGAATAAGGGGCTGATACTTCCCAATAAGGCGTCACGGCGCACGCGTCGAGCAATCCGAATGCCCGAAGAACTCGAGGATCCGGCGCGGAAGCCAGTCGAGGTTCCCGGGGAAGGGCGCCGACACGAATCCGACATGTCCGCCTCCGCGCGGAAATTCCAGTGTCACGAAGCTCGACACCTCGCTCTGGGCAGGCAGCGCGTGCTCCGGCATGAACGGATCGTCGCGCGCGTTCACGATGAGTGTCGGAACGGCGATGCGCGCAAGCCACGGTTTGCTGCTCGCACGCGTCCAGTAGTCGTCCGTGTCGAGGAATCCATGTAGCGGTGCGGTCACGACGTTATCGAAAGCGCGCAGCGTGCGCGCTGAGCGAACGCGGGCGCGGTCGTAAAGATCGGGGTGTGTTGCAAGCTTCCTCAATGATTTGCGCTTGAGCGTCGAGAGGAAAGCGCGCGTGTAGACGAGATTGAATCCGCGTCCGAGCGCGTCACCTGCGACCATCAGATCGAGCGGCGCTGACACGGCTGCGGCGCGAGATATTACTGGTGCGGCCGCGCTACCCTGCTCACCGAGCCATTTGAGCAGCGCGTTCCCACCAAGCGAAACGCCGACCGCATGAATCTCGCGCCCCGGATTCGACTCGCGAAGGTGGTTCAGCATCCATTCGATTTCGGCACTGTCTCCGGAGTGGTATGCGCGCGGCAGACGATTGGCTTCGCCGCTGCATCCTCGAAAATGCACGACAACGCCGGCCCATCCGAGGTCGAGAACGTGCGCCATCAACGCGTAGGCGTATGGGCTCGTCGAGCAGCCTTCCAAACCGTGGAAAAGCACGACCAGTGGGGCGCTTGCCACGGTCGTCGTGGGTGCCGCCTGATTGCTGAGCACTGATGGCGTCTCTACGCCTGACTGCTGACTGCTGACCGCTGACGGGTGTACCAACCAATCGGCATCGACGAAATCTCCGTCAGGCGTTTCCCAGCGCTCCCTGCGATACGACACGCGCCGATGCGGCGCCAGAAGCGCTGCATACAGCGTCTGCAGATGCCCGCCGGGCAGCCAGCTCGGAGCGCGGTAAGGTTTGCTCGCGGATAGAGCGCAGCGGCTTACGCCGCTCACGGGTTCATTCGGTGGCAAACCCGTATCCGTGTGACAACGGGCTCTTGCCGAGCCCGTTTGATCGCTGCTGACGCTCGCCGCTGACGGCTGAGCGCTTATTCGGCGTACGAAGGATCCTTGCGGTCGAGCTTGCGCAGCATCGCCGGCCATTCGAGCAGACCGAAGCGGCGGCGCGTGCCCGGCAGCATCTGCTCGTTGCCGTATCGCACCACTTCGTCCGGCGGCATCTGCAGCTCGGTGTTGCACGACAGCGCCATCACTTGCAGCTGGCACGCACGCTCGAGCCGGAACATGTTGTTGAAGCATTCGGGGATGCTCGGCGCGACCGTAAGAAGACCGTGATTGCGCAGGACCATCGCTTCGCGATTCCCGAGCGTCTGCACCAGACGCTCGCGCTCGTCCAGACGCAGCGCGGGACCTTCGTAGTCGTGATAACCGATATCGAGGAAACGCAGCGAAGATTGAGCGATCGGCATGATTCCGCACTTCATGGCGGACACCGCCATGCCGGCGAGCGTATGCGTGTGAATGACGCAATCGACGTCGTGACGCGCCGCGTGGATGGCACTATGGATCACATAGCCGGCCTCGTTGATGCCGTAGTCGGTCGCGTTGAACAGGACGTTGCTATCGATATCGATCTTGATCATCGAAGAGGCTGTCATCTCTTCGTACAGCATGCCGTAGGGGTTGATCAGGAACTGATTCTCGGTTCCGGGAACGCGAGCCGAAATGTGATTTGCCACCATCTCGACCATGCCATGTTCCGCCATGAGCCTGTAGCACGCTGCGAGATTGACACGGGCTTCCCACTCTTCCTTGCTGACCTGTTCGCGGACCGGTTTAGAGATCTTGATGGCTGGTGCGTTCATGGACGTTCCCGCTTAAATGTGAGTGATCGATGTCGAGCGACAGTGGCGGGAGCATTTTAACGCCGCCACCGTCGCTGCGCACCGGAGCGTCCGGATACTGGACGTGCTACCCCATACCGCCGGCGTGGCGGTCCTACGGCATCTTTTGACGCGCTCGGCGCGACGCTCTACCCGCCTTTTACGTACCCGGCTGCACCCGCTCCCGCAATTTTCCCGAACACCGAGCCCGACGTGAGGCCGGTGCCGCCGGGATAGTTATGATAGAAGATGCCGCCGACCAGCTCGCCCGCAGCGAAAAGCCCCGGAATCGGCTTGCCCGAAGTGTCTTCGACTTCCCCATCGTTGGTGATCTTCAGACCGCCGAAGCTGAACGTGACGCCGCAGGTGACGGCGTAGGCTTCGAACGGCGGCTCATCCAGCGTGTTAGCCCAGTTGGTCTTATCGATCGCGAGACCTTCGGTCCGCCGGCCATCCTTGATCGCCATGTTGAATTTCTTATCCTTCTGCACCGCGGCGTTGTACTGCTTGATCTCCTGCAGCGCGCGCTCTGCGTTGACGCCTTCCATCTTCTGCACGAGCTCTTCCAGCGTGTTCGCGCGCACCTTGGTGACCTGCTTGATGCGGTACTCGTCGCGCAGCATCGGTATCAGCTTCTGATCGAACACCTGCCACGCGAACATGCCGGGCTGGTTCAGAATGACGCGTCCGTATTTCGCATAGGTGTAGTTGCGGAAGTCGGCGCCTTCGTCGACGAAGCGCTCACCGTTGGCATTGATCATGATGCCCCAGGGGTAGCTGTGCTTCTGGAACTGATCGCCCACGTTCACGTCTCCGAAGGGCGGCGCATTGCGGTCCCAGCCGACCGCGTGGCAGCCCGACCAGTGGCCGTAGGGCAGCGCGCCGATGTCGAGCGCCATCTTGATGCCTGCCCCTTGGTTGTAGCGCGTGCCGCGTACTTTCGCGAGATCCCAGCCCGGACCCAGATATCGCGCGCGCATCTCAGCGCTCGACTCGAAGCCGCCGCAGGCGAGCACAACCGCTTTCGCCCGAATATCGGCGTTGCGCCCTTTGTATTTGGCTTTCACGCCAACCACGGTGCCACCGTCATCCGTCAGCAGGGACAGCGCGGGAGTGTCGTAAAAAATCTTGATGCCTTCGCGCTCGCAAGCCTTGTGCTCGTTGTCGACCAGCCCTGCGCCGCCGCCCCAGGTCTCGGCAACCAGCCCGCCCCAGAACTTGTACGCGCCGCCTTCCACCTTGTAGGACTGCCGCCCGTAGCTCGGTTGGAAACGCACGCCTTTTTTCCGCAACCATACGAGCGTGTCGAAGCTGCGGGTAATGAGGGTCTCGGTCAGGTCGGGGTCGGACATGTACTGTGTGATGCGGCCCATGTCGTCGAAGTACGCATCGGCCGTATAGCTGCCGTAATCGTGCGTCTTTTTCTCTTCTTCAGTCAGGTCGGGAATCAGTTGAGCGACGTCCTCTACGTTGTTGTAGACCACACGCATGAGGCCGCCCGTATAGCGGCTGTTGCCGCCGGAATCCTCGACCGGCGCGGCTTCGAGCACGATCACTTTCGCGCCGTTTTCACGCGCCGCGAGCGCGGCGCAGCAGGCGGCGTTGCCGGCGCCGACTACGATGACATCAGGGTTGCCAAAATCGGTGGTGCTCATTGCAGTCCTCTTCGCTGGTGACTCATGAATGGTGTATGCCGGCGGGGCGGGAAGCGTCTCCCGAGACGGCCCAGTAGTTTACTGCGCGGCCGATGCCCTGGCGAAAACCCTCCAAACGCAGGATCTGGCCGGGTGCGACGTTAGCGAGGTTGACGTCATTGCCGAACTCCCGCAGAAGTGCCACGTGCTGATCGGGGAAGCGGTACGGGTCCGCTTCGATGACGACACGATCGAACCACGGTTGCCTTGCGAGCGACAGCAGCGCGTCGGGCTTGTCGGCCGCGAGCAGATCCAGCTCGCTTTGTTCCAGGGTGACGTGATCGATGCCGTGCTCGCCGACCGCGCGAACGATTTCAGTAAGGTAGTCGATGCTCAGCGGCTCTTCAGGATTCTTGCGGCCGAACTCGTAGACGACCTGCAATCCACCCTGTTGCAGTCGGTCGATTGCGCGGTGCCGTTCGTCTTCAGTCAGCTCGACATAGTTTTCGGAAAGCTCGATGCCGGGTATCCCTAATTTCTTCAGGTGCGAAATCATGCCGTCGAGCTGACCGCGCTGCCACGCATATTCGAATAGGATACCGCCCGCGAAAGTTTTGACGCCGGCGTCGCGGTACAGCACTGCGGCTCGCTTCAGAACGCTTTCCGGCATGAGGAGCGCGTTCATCGCATAAATTTTGGCGTAGTCGATGTAGTCCGCTGCGACAGCCAGCAGGTCATGGATCCCATGCTCGCCGCCCGTCCAGCCGAACGTATCGGGGCCGAAATCGATCATCGACGTGATTCCGCGCGTGCGCGGCTTTTGGTTGCGCGCAGGCAACCCAAACACCGGCGCGTCGGAAACGGAGGGCATCAGAAGAATACGAGCCTGAATACGAGCCTGAGGGTCTGTAATGTGGACGCTGCGGCGTCAGTGAAGCGTCTTCACTCGACGCGGCTCCACATCCTCGACTGCGGGAGCGGGTGACGCGTGATGGGCCATCATCCGCCAGCCACGCTCCGTTCGCATATAGATATTCGTTGCCAGAACGCATCCGCGTGAGCGGCTTTCATCGGCCGTCATCACCTGCTCGTAGACGCTGTGCACCGAGACCATCATCGCCTGCATCAGATGCTGCTCGCGCACATTGAAGCGCACGGTCTGAGCCGCTGCGAAGATCTGGCGCCAGGATTCGCGCACGGCTGCAACCCCCGTGATGCGCGGACCCCGCGGATGGACGCAGTAAACCTCGTCGTCATCGGACCAGACCGCCATCATCGCTTCGAGGTCGTGCTTCATGAAAGCTTCGTAGAACGCCGCTTCGGCGTCCTGCGGCGTTGCAAATTGCGTCTTCTTCACGGGTAGCGGCTGAGTAGGGGTCGACCGGCCGGGGACGCGTTCGATTCTATCAAAGTATGGCAAACTCATCTGTCCAGGATCTTTCAATGCAAACAGCGGGGAGAGAACCATGATGCATTCGATCGAGCGCGGGCTGTCCGAAGAACAAAAAATGATGCGCGAGACGTGTCGAGCTTTCGTCGATGACTTCGTCACGCCATTCATACGCCAGAACTGGCAGCGCGAGTGGGTGATGACGCCGGAAGATCGTCTTCCTCGAAGCATATTGGAGCAGGCCCATAAGATCGGTATTCGCACACTTGCGATTCCGGAGGAATTCGGCGGTACGGCGATCGATCCGAAGGAAGAAGTCCGGACGTTCGCCGTCATTTCCGAAGAGCTCGCGCGCGGCGATTCCGGGCTCGCCGACAAGCTTGTGCAGATCTGGAAAGTGTCGGTTCTGTTGCGTAACGTGGCGCCGCGGCACCTGCAGGAGCGCTGGTTTCCGCGCATCGCGGAAGATCCCTCGTTTTTACTCGCACACTGTTTGACCGAGCCCCGCGGCGCATCCGACCGGTGGCTGCCTTACGACGTGCCGGAGGCGATGATGCACACGCGTGCCGAGCTCAGAGGCGACAAGTGGGTGATCAACGGACGCAAACAGTTCATCAGCAATGGGTACGATGCGAAGTTGTATGTCGTCTATGCCACCACGAAGCCCGGCGCGGGAATGACGAAAGGGACTTCGAGCTTCCTCGTGCCCCGCGATACACCCGGCCTCGTCATTCAGCGCTGCAACGAGACGATGGGCGGCCGCTTCATGAACAACGGTGAAATCGTCTTCGAAGACATGGCCGTGCCGAAAGATCATCTGCTGGTGCAAGACACGGCGTTGACCAAAGCAGGGGTGTATTTCCGGCCGGGCAAGATCATTCAGGCTTCCAAGAACCTCGGCGTGGGCATGGCTGCTTTTGAAAGGACAGCGGAATACGTGCAGAACTACGTCCAGGGCGGGCGCATCCTGATCAAGCATCAGGCAGTTGCATGCAGACTCGCTGAAATGGCCACCAAGCTGTCTGCGGTTCGCGCGATGCTGCGCGAAGCCTCAGCGGCGGTGGATGCGAAATCACCCGACGCCGAGGCGCTGTGCAACATGGCTAAGCTTTTCGCGTCGGAAGAAGTGTTCAAAGTTTGCCAGCACGCGATGGAGCTTCATGGTGGCAATGGCGTGATGCTCGACTTCGGCATCGAGAAACTGCTGCGCGATTCAGCCGTGTTTCTGCACATGGACGGCACGACCGACATCTCGAAGTTCAAGATCGTGAAGGCGCTGTTTCCGGATACGGCTGGCGTGTATGCAGGGCAGGAGAAGTGAGTGGCGCAGCGACTCACTTCTCCCCCTCCGGGGGAGGCGGCGAACGAACAGGGAGAACCCAAGGTTCTCCCCCTCCGGGGGAGGCGGTAAACGAACAGGGGAAACCCAAGGTTTCCCCCGTTACCCCTTTCCTTCGGTTATTGTTTCCGAATCACGAATCACGGCTCGCGCTTGACGGCTTGTAACGTCCTCGCATACACCTGCTCCGGCTTCAACTGCATCATGCAGTTGAAATGACCCAGCGGACAGGTGCGCTCGAAACAGGGGCTGCAAGGGATGTCGAGCTTGATGATGGATGCGCTTGGTGACATGGGCGGCGTGTGGTCAGGCGTGCTCGAGCCGTAAATCGCGATGAGCGGTGTGCCGAGCGCAGCCGCAACGTGCATCAAGCCTGAATCATTGGTGACGACCAGCCGGACGGCTGCGAGCAGATCGATCGCTTGATCCAGCGTCGTCTTGCCGCACAGATTCAAGCACGCGCCGCCCGAAAGCCGCACGATGTCCTCGCCAATCGACGCATCCTTCGCCGAACCGATCAGCCATACTGCATCTCCGTTTCGCGTGAGATCGCGCGCGAGCTCTGCGAAATACGACGGCGGCCAGCGTTTTGCGGGACCATATTCGGCCCCCGGACAGAGTGCGACTGCGCGTTGCGTAGGGTTCAAGCCCAGCATCGCGAGCGTTGCGCGCCAAGCTTGTTCCGATGCAGTGAGCTGTGGTCGGGGGAGAGGTTCGGGCAGTCGCTCGCGCGGGTCTAACCCGAGCGCGGCATAGCGCTGCGCCATTTGCGGCAGCGCCAGTTCATCGAGAGGCCGCACGTCGTTGAGCGTCAGCCAACGCATTTCTCCACGGAATCCGGTACGTCGCGGGATTCGGGCGTACAGGGGAACGAAGGCGGACTTCAACGTGTTCGGAAGAATGATCGCCTGCTGATAGCGTTCGGGCTGAAGCTCGCGGCCCAGTTGGCGGCGCTCGGCAAAGTTGAATTCGCCGTGTTCGAAAGGGCTTGCGATCGTGCGCCGCACTTCGGGCATTCTGTTCACGATGGGAAACGTCCAGGCCGGCGCGAGCACGTCGAGCTCGAGGCCGCGATAACGCTGGTGCAACAGCTTGAACAGCGGCTGGGCAAGAACGGTGTCGCCGATCCAGGACGGTCCGACGACGAGGATCTTCACGATCTAATGATGAATGATGAATGATGAATGATGAACGGTAAGCCGCGGTTAAAGCTTCGCCTTTCTATTCCGCATTCATCATTCCGCATTCGCGGTCCGGTCAGTGACCCGTGTCCACCGGCCCGCCTATCAGCAGGTACTTGGTCCCGCAATACGGGCAGAGGGCTTCGCCCGTCTTCTGGATCGGCATATAAACCCGCGGGTGCGCGTTCCACAGCATCATCGATGGCATTGGACAGTGCAGCGGCAGATCGTCCACCGTGATTTCGATGTGGCGCTTGCTGTTGGTAACGAGTTCTTCCATACCGTCAATCGCGAATGCTGAATGATGAATGATGATTGATGAATGATGCGCGATACGCTGAAGGTATGATCATTTCACATTCCGCATTCATCATTGTCGCCCGGCTACGCCGCGACCGGCGTGAGCCAGTCGTTGTGTTTCTCCGATTTTCCGGTCACAGACTCGAAGAATGCTTTCTGGATGCGAGTCGTGATCGGGCCGCGTTTGCCCTCGCCTATGATTCTGCCATCCAGCTCACGTATCGGCGTTACTTCGGCTGCGGTTCCAGTAAAGAAGGCTTCATCTGCGATGTACAGATCATCGCGCGTGATGCGCCGGGCCGATACCGAATAGCCCATCTCGCGCGCGAGCGTGATGACTGAGTCGCGCGTGATGCCGATCAGCGCGCTCGTGAGCTCGGGCTCGTAGAGGCAGCCGTTCTTGACCATGAAGAGATTTTCGCCAGAGCCTTCTGCGACAAATCCATCGACGTCCAGCAGCAAGCCTTCGTCGTACCCGTGCTCCGTTGCTTCGAGGTTTGCGAGTATCGAGTTTGCATAGGTGCCCGAGTATTTCGCGCGGCACATCGAGACGTTCACGTGATGGCGCGCGAAAGAGGACGTTTTGACTCGGATCCCTTTTTCAATCGCGTCGGCACCGAGGTACGCGCCCCACGGCCACGCTGCGATTGCGACGTGCACGCTGGCGCCTTTGGGCGAAACACCGATTTTTTCCGAGCCGTAGAAAGCGATCGGCCGGATGTAGCACTCGTCGAGCTTGTTCGCGCGCACGACCTCTTTCTGAGCATCCATGAGCTGATCGCGCGAGTACGGCATTTTCATCATGTAGATGTGCGCGGAATTGAACAGGCGCTCGGTATGCTCTTTCAGCCTGAATATAGCAGTGCCTTGGCTCGTTTTGTATGCGCGAACGCCCTCGAAAACCGCCAGGCCATAGTGGAGCGAATGGGTGAGCACGTGAGTATTCGCGCTTCGCCAGGGCACGAGCTTGCCATCGTACCAGATGTGCCCGTCACGATCCGCCATCGACATATCAAAGCTCCGCCAACAAAGCGTACATTCTAACGTACGGGTCCCGAGCGGGAGCTGCACGGTCTCCCTCCGGGAGGAGGCGGCCAACGAACAGGGAGAACCTAAGTTTCTCCCCGTTACCTCTTTCCTTCGGTTTTTGTTTGCAATTGCGATTGCAATGGCGCTTCCGAATGGGATGTTGTTTGCAGAGGAGCGTCATTGAACACTGCATTCCAGAGCCCACGGACAGCTGCGACTTCCTTGCGCACCGCTTCGGGTTCGATGCGCGCGTAGCTTTCGCCTTGCAGCCGAAGGCTGTGCTGCAGTTGTCTGAAACGGCGGTACGCATCGTGTGCTGCAAGTGCGGCGTCCTCGGGTACCAGGCCCAGACGCGCGGCGATCTTCAGCAGCGCGAGGTTGCCCACATTCCCCGTCAGCTCTGCGTACTGGTGTGAAAAGCCGAGCACCAGATACTGCACGATGAATTCGACATCGATGATGCCGCCCCGATCGTGCTTGAGGTCAAAACGTCCGCTGCGGTTCGGATGGGCATCGAGCATTTTCCTGCGCATGTCCTGAACCGCGCTCTTGAGCGTGGCCAGGTCGCGGGGTTGCCGCAGGACGGCGACGCGGATCGTCTCGAATGTGCCGCCGATTGCGATGTCGCCGGCAACGAAGCGGGCGCGCGTGAGCGCCTGGTGCTCCCACGGCCATGCGTGGCGCATCTGGTATTCGCGAAAGCTTTCGAGAGGACTGACGAGGAGCCCGCTCGCTCCATCCGGGCGCAAACGCAGATCAGTCTCGTACAGTACTCCGGCCGAGGTCATGCTCGTCAGCAGGTGATTGATGCGGCGGGCGAGGCGAGCGTAATTCTCCGCCGCCTCCGGTGCGGCATCATCGTAGAGAAACACGAGATCGAGGTCCGAGGCATACCCCAGCTCCTTACCGCCCAGCTTGCCGTAACCGATCACGGCAAAAGCAGGAACCTCCCGGTGACGCTGCCGCACATCGCGCCATGCGAGCTCGACCACGATCTTCAGAGTTACGCCGGCAAGATCGCTCAGGTGATCGGATAGCCGTTCCAGGGGGAGCGTGCCGGCGAGATCCTGCGCGAGCAGACGCATCGTCTGCACGTGCTTGAAGTGCCTGAGCAGATCCATTTCCTTTTCAGTATCGCCGTCACCTTCGGCAAGCTCGGCGCGCAACGCTCCAGACAACGCTGACCAGTCCGGCACTTCATAAAGCGAGCGCGTATCGAGGAGCTCATCCAGGAGTATGGGATGCTGCGTCAGGTAATCAGCGGCCCATGGACTCGCGCTCATGAGCTCCGCCACCCGCGCCAGCGCTTGCGGATATTGCTCGAGCAGTGCCAGATACGATTCGCGCCGGCTGACACTTTCCAGCAGCTGCAGCATGCGCAGGAAGGTCACATCGCGGTTGGGGTGAGTGGCCGCTGCTTCGAGAGCGCGCGGAACGAGTCGCTCGAGCCGCCCCTGGCTTACCGCAGGCATCTGCCGGTAGCGCGAGCTCTGTTTCAGTGCGCTCACGCGCCTCAGTACTTCTGCAGGCTGCGCGTAGCCGAGCCGTGCCAGCAGCTCACAGCTGCGTTCGTCGTCGGCTTCGCCCATGGCGCCGGGCCAGACGCTGGCGAGCTCGTCCGTCGCCTCGGGGGTGCCTGCGAAAATTTCGTCGAAATGCCGTGTCACGGCCGCACGGTGAAGCTCGAGTTGATCACGCAACCCGCTGTAGGTTGCATAGCCCATGCCGGCCGCGATCAGCTCACGATCTTCAGGAGAGCGCGGCAGCGCGTGCGTCTGCTGATCATCGAGATACTGCAGCCGATGCTCGAGATTGCGCAGGAACACGTACGCGGCGGTGAGCTCCTTGACTGCGTCATGCTTCAGCAGCCGGCGCTCCGCAAGCAGCGGCAGCACTGCGAGCGTAGGCTGCCGGCGCAAAGCCGTATCGCGGCCGCCGCGTATGAGCTGGAAGAGCTGCACGATGAATTCGATTTCGCGAATGCCGCCAGGGCCGAGCTTGATGTTGTCGGCGATGTCGCGGCGCTGTACTTCCAGTCGCACCTGATGGTGCAGATCGCGCATCGAAGCGAAGGCGCTGTAATCGAGATGGCGCCGAAACACAAAAGGCCGCACGAGCTCCATCAGCTCGCGACCGCGATCGCCCGTGATGACACGGCCCTTGATCCATGCGTAGCGCTCCCATTCGCGGCCCTGCGTGATGAGATAGTTCTCCAGCATGTCGAAGCTCGCGACCGGCGGCCCGCTCTCGCCATAGGGCCGCAGCCGCAGGTCCACCCGGAAGACGTAACCGTGTTCGGTCATTTCCGAGAGCGTACCGACGAGGCGGCGCGCGACACGCGTAAAGAATTCGTGGTTACTGAGTGGGCGCGCGCCCGTCGTTTCGCCTTCTTCGGGATAGAGCAGGATGAGATCGATGTCGGATGACACGTTCAACTCCGCACCGCCCAGCTTGCCCATTCCGACCACGTGTAGCTTTTGTGGTGTGGCGCTCTGTTCGCCATGCGGCTCGCCATATTGCTGAACGAGCTCGGCGTGGATCTGTAAGCTCGCCGCTTCGAGTGCCGTCTCCGCGAGGGCGGTCGAGGCGGAAACGACTTCAGCCAGATCAGCATGTCCTGCTATATCTCGCGCTATTACGACGAGCATCACCTCCTTGCGCAGCTCACGCAGCCCGCGCGCAACGCTGCTGCCGTTGGCCATGAGCTCGCCAAGACGCTTGCGCATGCGCGTTGCATTCCAGGGTGTGGTGAACTCGGCGCGGAGCGCGAGGTCCGACTCCGCAGCGATCAAGCCCCGTGCGTAGCGGCTGAAATGGCTCGCGCGTTCGACCATATCGTGCAGGCGGCCGCCGGTGGTGTCCGGCGGCGCGGTGTCAGCTTGCATGGAGTGCCCGCGAGAGTGGGATTACAATTACTAAATCGTTGTTTGACTATCTCATTTTTCGGTACATCAGGCAAAAAAGTGTCCTTGGCCGCCGCGTGGCGCGGGGTAAGAATAAGCTCGATCTGGACCTCGCGCGCGCTGGCATGGACTGCTGTCGCAGTCGCGCTCGCCTGTGCCTTGGTGGTGCTCTCGCTGCGCTACTGGGTTCTTCCAAACATCGAGAGCTATCGCGAAGACATCGCCGCTGCAGTCAGCCGCGCCGCGAAGGTGCGCATCACGATCGGCAAGATCTCCGCCGATTGGGAAGGCATACGGCCGCATCTCGTTCTCGAGGACATCCGCGTATTCGATAACGCGGGCCGTCCCGCGCTTGGGCTCGAACGCGTAGAAAGCACCGTCGCGTGGCGCTCGCTTGCGGCGCTCAACCTGCATTTTCATTCTCTCGACATCTATCAGCCCACTCTCGACGTGCGGCGCAACGCGAAAGGCGTAGTTTCCATCGCTGGCATCGAGCTTCAGACCGAAGATCAGCAGCGCGGTGGCTTCAGCGAGTGGCTGCTCGAGCAACCGGATATCGAAGTGCACAACGCGGTGGTGACCTGGACCGACGAGCTGCGCCTGGCGCCCCCCCTCGAGCTTGCGGGCGTCTACCTGCAAATGCTCAACAGCGTCCGGCGTCATCGCTTTGGCCTGCGTGCGGTGCCGCCGAAGGCGCTTGCGGGCCCGGTCGACGTTCGCGCAGACCTGCGGGGCGATCGAGCCGATCTCATGTCAAGCTGGGCAGGCAAGCTATTCGTAGAGCTCGACAGTCCCGATCTCGCAGCGTGGAACACGTGGGTCGACATCCCTTTCGAGCTCACGCGCGGCGCAGGGTCCCTGCGCAGCTGGCTCACCTTCAACGGCGAACAGCTTGTCGACATCATCGCCGATGTGAAGCTCTCTAGTGTGCGGACCCGTCTGCGCAACGGATTGCCGCCGCTCGAGCTCGACGTATTGCATGGGCGCCTTGAATGGAAAAATCTGCCGATCGGCTTTGAGTTTTCGACGACGAAGCTGGCACTTTCTGGTTCCGGTGTCACGTTGCCGCCGGCGGATTTTCTGTTGCGAGTCACGAGGGACGATCAAGGATTGCAGCAAGGCGAGTTGCATGCGAACGCATTCAATCTGCCGCCACTGGTGATGCTCGCCGATCGGCTGCCGATCGAGGATGAGCTGCGAACCGAGCTCACAGCTTTTTCTCCACAGGGCCGCGTGCACGATCTGGTCGCGCGCTGGGTGGGCGCGTGGCCGGACCTCAGGCGCTACAGCGTGCGGGGACGGTTTGAGGGCTTCGCGCTCAATTACCACGGCAAGCTCCCGGGCGTCGCGGGCCTCAGTGGCAACATCGACGGAACGGAAAAGGGTGGCACGCTCCATGTGAGCGGCACCGGTGCGAGCCTCGAGATGCCGCAAGCCTTCGCTGCGCCGCTCACCTTCGACACGCTTACCGCCCAGCTCGGCTGGTCGCGTACCGGGGGTCGGGTCGAGGCCAAGCTCAGCAACGTCACGTTTGCCAATGCGGATGCTGCAGGAACACTTTTCGGAAGCTATCGTACAACTGCGCAAGGGCCTGGCGATATCGACCTGACCGGCACGCTCTCGAGAGCCGACGCCCGCGCGATTCCGCGCTATATCCCGATCACCGAATTGCGCAAGGTGCGCCCATGGCTGGAGCGCGCCGTGGTCGCCGGACACTCGAACGACGTGCGCTTCAGGCTCAAGGGAAGGCTCGATGAGTTCCCGTACAGGGACGAAAAACGCGGCCTGTTCCATCTCAGCGCAAAAATCAGCGATGGCACCCTGGATTATGCCGACGGCTGGCCGCGTTTCGAGAATATCGAAGGCGACTTGCAATTCCGCGGTACACGCCTGGATTTCCTGGCGCGCCACGGCACGATCAGCGGCGTGTCAGTCGCGCAAGTGCAGGGCGATATTCCCGACATGACCGCGCATCCGGAAGTGCTCTCGATCAGCGGCGAAGGCGAAGGTGCGACGTCGGACTTTCTTGCGTTCATCGCGAAAAGTCCCGTGACCGAAATGATCGACCGTTTTACGGAAGGCATCCAAGCACAGGGCACCGGCCGGCTTGCGTTGAAACTGGTGCTGCCGCTCGGTGAATTGCCGACGAGCAAAGTGGCGGGGACCTACGCCTTCACGAGCAACAACATCGTCTTCGAGCGCGACATGCCGCCGCTCGATCAGGCTACGGGGCGCATCGAATTCACCGAAAATACCGTGCGCGTGCCGGGCATAAGCGGACTTTTTCTGGGCGGCCCGGTCACGATCGCCGGTGCGACACAGCGCGATTCGACGATGCGCGCGACACTGCAGGGCCGCGTGAACATGGACAACGTTCGCAAGGCCGGCGGGCCCGGCTGGATGCAGGAGTTGCGCGGCGCCACCGACTGGCGCGGGGTCCTGACACTGCGCAAGAAAGTGCCGAATCTCGTCATCGAATCCAACCTGCAGGGCATCAGCTCGAGCCTTCCGGCGCCATTCGTGAAGGCCGCAAATGAAAGCGTGCCGCTGCGCCTGGAGCGGCGCTTTACGAGCGCACAGCAGGACCGGATCTCGTTTGCATACGGTGATGTCGTGAAAGCCGAGCTCGTGCGCCGAAACGACGGTAAGCAGACGATCGTCGAGCGGGGTGTGGTACGTCTCGGCGGTGGCGACGCGGGTGAGCCGGACCGGCCGGGCGTATGGATACGCGGAGCGTTGAGGACGTTCGACTTCGACGACTGGCTCACGTTCGGGCGCGCTGACAGCGGGGGGGGCGCGACCGAGAGCTACTCGATTGCGGGCGCCGATGTGAAGATCGCGGAAGTGGATTTCTTCGGCCGCCGCTTCAATGACCTGTCCGTAAACGCGTCGCCGCAAGCCGATGGCACTCAGTTCATGCTTGCAGGGCGCGAAATCGAAGGGAGCGCGACGTGGCACGGCGAAGGTCAGGGACGGCTCAGTGCACGGCTCAAGAAACTGAGCCTGCCGTCAAGCGATGGTAAACCGGTCGCCGTAAGCCAACCGACCACGAAGCCACTCGAGCTTCCAGCCCTCGATGTCATCGTCGATCAGTTTCAATATGGCAATAAACAACTCGGCAGGCTCGAGCTGAACGCCGTGCATCAGGACCGCGACTGGCGCATCGAAAAATTGCGGCTGTCCGCGCCTGACAGCGTCCTGACCGCCGAAGGGGTGTGGCAAAGCTGGCTTACCCAACCGCGTACTCAGCTCACTGTTCGCCTGGATGTCACGGACATCGGGCGGACCTTGACTCGTTGGAATTATCCCGCTGGAGTACGCGGGGGAACCGCCAAGATAGAAGGCCATCTGTCGTGGCTCGGCAGTCCGCCCGATTTTGACTTCCCCTCGCTCGGCGGCCAGCTTACGCTCGAAGCGGACAAGGGCCAGTTCCTGAAGCTCGAGCCGGGCATTGCCAAGTTGCTTGGGATACTTTCACTGCAATCGCTTCCCCGGCGCATCACGCTCGACTTTCGGGATGTGTTCAGCGACGGGTTCGCCTTCGACGTAATAGCGGGCACCGTTAAAATCGATCGCGGCATTGCGACTACCGAGAATTTCCGCATCGCGGGGCCGGCGGCGCGTGTCGCCATGAGCGGCGATGTCGATCTCGCAGGCGAAACACAACGTCTGCGCGTGCGCGTCACGCCGCACCTATCCGAAAGCGTCTCAATCGCCGGCGCGCTTCTCGGCGGACCGATCGTCGGTGCCGCGGCTTTCCTGGCCCAAAAACTTCTCAAGGACCCGATAGAACAATTGGTATCGTTCGAATACAACGTGACGGGAAGCTGGTCCGACCCGCAAGTGTCCAAGTCGGAACGCGCGACCGCGCTGGCCCCGCTCAACCCGGAAGGTGGGCCGTGATGCTGAAATCGCTGGCAGCCGTATCGGGCACGGTTTGCGCGATCGGTGCAGTCGCGCAGACTCTGGACGTGCCGAGCGAGCTGTGGGATCGCCCCCGCACCGGGCGGGCGGTGCTCGAGCAGCACAACGTCAAGCAGGCGGTCGTGGGGGCGCTCGCAAAGCCTGAATCGCAGCTGGTGATCCACCACGGCCCTGGGCAGGAACCTCTGTTGCAGGCCGAGGAGCTCCGCTCGTGGCTCGCTGCGCTGGCGATCGACCCGCGTCGCATCGACTTGCGCGGCGATCTCACGGCAAACGCCCCTTTGAGAATCGAGGTCATTCCATGAGTTACCGTCTGCACGACTATGCTCGCGAAGCCCGTGTGGTGGGGCGCGAGGGCGAGCCACAGCCGGGCGGCGTCCGTATCGCAGCTGTTCAGATGGCTTCCGGACCGCACGTGGACGCCAACTTGAAAGAAGCCGCGCGCCTCATCGAAATGGCGGCCGCGCAGGGCGCAAAGCTCGTCGCGCTACCCGAATACTTCCCGATCCTGGGCATGAACGAGCGCGACAAGGTGAAGGTTCGCGAAGAGCAGGGGACGGGCCCCATTCAGGAATTTCTGTCCGCGACAGCGCGCCGGCTTGGCATTTGGATCGTCGGGGGCTCGATACCGCTGGTGGCTTCTGTCCCCGACAAGGTGCGTAACAGCTGTCTCGTGTACGACGACAACGGTAAGCTCGTTACGCGCTACGACAAGATCCACCTCTTCGGTTTCGAGATGGGCAGCGAAAGCTACTTTGAACCGCGCACGATAGAACCGGGCAACGATATCGTGGTTTTTGATTCACCCTTTGGGCGAATCGGCCTCTCGATCTGTTACGACTTGCGTTTCCCCGAGGTGTACCGAGCCATGAAAGGAGTTGATCTGATCCTCGTCCCATCTGCATTCACGGAGACCACCGGCAGAGCGCACTGGGAGATTCTGATACGCGCACGCGCCATCGAGAACCTCGCATATGTGCTTGCGCCGGCGCAGGGCGGTTATCACGCGAATGGGCGCGAAACCCACGGCGACAGCATGCTGGTCGATCCTTGGGGCGTTATACTTGACCGTTTACCGCGCGGCTCCGGCATCGTCGTCGGGACCATCAACCATGAGCATTCCGCGAGGTTGCGGCAAAGTCTTCCCGCGCTGACGCATCGCGCGTTGGCTTAGCTTTTTCGTGTCCATCCTGCAAGGTTGAAAAACTTACAGGCTGGCAGCATGTCCTTTGAATAGTCCCTCAACGAGTGAGCCCCGACAGTGAGCCTCCAAACCCATACGCAGAACATGGCCGGCACGACCGTGCTGGATATGCCTATCACCACCGCACAGGAGATCCTGCTCGCGCCGTACTCATTGGACGATAAGCGCCTGCAAACGGTGTTCGGCGAAATCATGACTCACCGAGTCGATTATGCCGATCTGTACTTCCAATACAGCCGCAGCGAGTCGTGGAGCCTAGAAGAAGGCATCGTCAAGTCGGGCAGCTTCAATATCGATCAGGGCGTGGGCGTGCGCGCCGTGAGCGGCGAAAAGACGGCGTTTGCCTATTCGGACGACATCAGCCTCACCGCGTTGCAGTCGGCTGCTCAGGCAACCCGCGCCATTGCGCGCGCGGGTCAGACGGGCGGCGTGCAGGTCGTCAAACGCGGTAGCGGCCGCAGCCTGTACAAGGCGCAAGATCCATTGGTCAGTCTGAACGATCCAGATAAAGTAGCCCTGCTCGAGCGTCTGGAGCGCTACGCGCGTTCGCTCGACAAGCGCGTCACGCAAGTCATGGCGTGGCTTGCGGGCGAGTATGAGGTCGTACTGGTCGCGCGTTCGGATGGCCTGCTCGCCGCGGATGTGCGGCCCCTCGTGCGGCTTTCGGTGCAGGTGATCGTTGAGCAGGATGGCCGCCGTGAGCAGGGCAGCTCGGGCGGAGGTGGGCGCTTCGATTACGCGTACTTCACCGAAGACGTGCTACAGGACTACGCCCGAAAAGCCGTACACCAGGCGATGGTCAATCTCGACGCGCGTCCCGCTCCGGCCGGTCCGATGACGGTGGTGCTAGGACCCGGTTGGCCGGGTGTCCTTTTGCACGAGGCGGTCGGGCATGGCCTCGAAGGCGATTTCAATCGCAAAGGCACGTCCGCTTTCAGCGGCCGCATGGGGGAACGGGTTGCAGCGCGCGGCGTCACGGTCGTGGACGACGGAACCCTGCCGTTACGGCGGGGCTCGCTCAACGTCGACGATGAAGGCAACCCCACGCAGCACAACGTGCTGATCGAAGATGGCATCCTGCGCGGCTACCTCCAGGACAGTCTTAACGCACGGCTGATGGGCACGGCACCGACTGGTAACGGCCGTCGCGAATCGTACGCGCACATTCCGATGCCGCGTATGACGAACACGTACATGCTTGCCGGGGACAAGGATCCTCAGGAAATCATCGCGTCCGTGAAAAACGGTCTGTACGCCGTTAACTTCGGCGGCGGTCAGGTCGACATTACGAATGGCAAGTTCGTGTTCTCCGCCTCGGAGGCCTACGCGATCGAAAACGGCAAAGTCACGTATCCTGTCAAAGGCGCAACGCTGATCGGCAACGGTCCGGATGCGCTGACGCGTGTTGCCATGATCGGCAACGACATGGCGCTCGACACGGGCGTAGGCACGTGCGGCAAGGAGGGGCAGAGCGTGCCTGTCGGTGTGGGTCAGCCGACGATGCGGATCGATGCGCTGACCGTGGGTGGAACCGGCTGACCCAGTACGTCAGTTGCGGGGTTTTCGTGCAACCAGGTTGAGGCTGATTGCGTGGCCTTTGAAAATCAACGTGCTCGAATCGTCGAACAACCCGAAATGGGTCACGCGTTGAATGTCAGCGAAGCCGGCGCTTGCCAGGAAGCCCGCCAGGAATTCCTGGTCGAGTCCTACCCGGTGGAAGTCAAAGCTGTCGATTTGCCCACCGAACATCATGCGCATTACTTCGAAGCGTTCTGGCGCGTCCGAGGCTAGATCCAGGAAGAGCGAGCAAAGCGTCGTCAGGTCCGGCACACTCGCGCGCAACATGCCGCCGGGCTGCAATACACGGTGAAACTCACTCAGCGTGTCGGCAAGCTCTGCCCGGTAGCCGAGGTGCTCGAGCACGTGCGACGCGTAAATTTCAGCCACGCTCGCTTCGGGGAAGATGGACAAGTCGGTGCATGAGCGGACATAGTCGACATGCTGTCCGGGAACCGTATTCACGATCTTCCATCGCGGATGCGGAGTCTTCCCGCCGATATGGAGACGCAACGGCATTGGTGCTGAAGGCGTCGCGCCGCCAAGCCCTCGGGACCGTGGCCGGAAAAGATTCTTCATCACGTCGAGCAGCATTTGGGGCAAGCTTAGCATCGACGTGTGTCGGGATGGGCCGACACTAGTCACGCGGCGCCACCGGACGGTAAAATTCTTCGATTTGACGGGCCTTTGGGAGCAGCATGCAGTACAGAACCGACGATCTGCGTATCAAGGAGATCAAGGAGCTCACGCCGCCTTCGCACGTCCTGCGCGAATTTGGCATCACGGAAAAAGCCGCCAAGACGGTGGTCGATGCGCGTCAGCAGATACACCGGATTTTGCACGGCGCCGATGATCGCCTGGTCGTGATCTCCGGGCCGTGTTCCATACATGACGTAAAAGCCGCGAAGGAGTACGCGGCGCGGCTTGCCGACGCGCGTCAAAAGCTCGGCCGTGAGCTTCTCCTCGTAATGCGCGTCTATTTTGAAAAACCGCGGACTACGGTCGGCTGGAAAGGTCTGATCAACGATCCGAACCTGGACGGCAGCTTCAGTATCAACGAAGGATTGCGCATCGCGCGGCAGCTCCTGCTCGATTTGAACGAGATCGGCGTGCCGGTCGGGTGCGAATTCCTCGATATGATCACTCCCCAATATATTGCCGATCTCGTGGCATGGGGCGCGATAGGCGCGCGCACCACCGAAAGCCAGGTGCACCGGGAGCTTGCGTCGGGCCTGTCATGCCCGGTCGGCTTCAAGAACGGCACCGATGGCAACATCAAGATTGCAGTGGACGCGATCCGCGCGGCGCAGGCACCGCATCATTTCCTGTCGGTGACGAAGGGTGGGCACTCTGCGATCGTGTCGACGACCGGCAACGAGGACTGCCACGTTATTCTGCGCGGCGGCAAAAACCCCAACTACGACGCGGCGAACGTCGATGCTGCGGCAAAGGGGCTTGCGGAAGCCGGCATACCGGCCCGCCTGATGGTCGATTTCAGCCACGGCAACAGCAGCAAGAATGCGCAGAAGCAGGTCGACGTCGGGCACGATGTAGGGCGGCAGATCGCCGATGGCGAAGATCGGATTTTCGGCATCATGCTGGAAAGCCATCTGAAAGGCGGCCGCCAGGACCTGGTCCCCGGCAAGACGCTGGAGTATGGGGTGAGCATCACCGATGGCTGTATCAGCTGGGAAGACAGCCGCGCGCTGCTCGATGAGCTTGCTGCTGCTGTTCGCGCACGGCGCGTGAAGGCAGAGGCCGAAGCGGAGTAAGAAGGCAATACGCACGCGGTAGCCGGAGTTCGGGCTGGTACACTAGCAGAATCTGGGGATACGCCCCGGGGGGAAGAAATGGCCCAGACCGCTGTGAAGTTTCCTGAAGATGCTAATGCGCTCGAGCGCTTCGAGCGCGTGACCGACAACACCGAAGTCGCTCAGGAGCTTTCGACCCTCCTCGGTCGGGCGCCACTATTTTCGGAATTCACGCCGGACGACGTCAAAACGCTCGCTGAATACATGGGCGTGTATCGTGCTCAGCCTAACGAGACGATCATCCGTGAAGGCGACGTCGGCGATCACATGCTGCTCATCGTCCGCGGCGAAGTCGACATCTTGAAAAGAGGCATGCAGCGCGAGCAGCAGCACATGACGAGCGTGGGCGCCGGAACGACCATAGGCGAGATGTCGATGATCGACGGCGAGCCTCGGTTCGCCACGTGCCGCACAACCCAGGTGACCACGTTCGGCGTGCTCACGCGCGATAACATGGCCAAGATCATCCTCGAACAGCCTCACCTCGGCTCCAAGATCCTGGTCAAGCTCGTGACCATGCTGTCAGCGCGCCTGCGTCAAACGAGCGCAAAGTTGATGCGCTACATGGACGGCGTGTAATAGTTTTCCATTTCGTGCTGCGCTTGCTGCGCGGCGCGGCGCTTGTTTCCGGGGCGCTTGCCACCACACTGTCAGCTGCTGTTCAGGTCAAGGACGACCGTGCCGTCGTCGTCAATCTGCCTGCCCGACCCGCGCGCATCATTGCGCTGTCTCCTCATCTGACCGAAATCGTTTTCGCTGCAGGTGCCGGCGGTCAGCTTGCAGCGGTCGTTCGCTATAGCGATTATCCCGAAGCCGCACGGCGGCTCCCTCAGGTCGGGGACGCTTCACGCATCGATCTCGAGCGGGTGATGGCGCTCAAGCCGGATCTGATTCTCGGCTGGCAGAGCGGCAATCCCGCCGGCGATCTCGAGCGCCTGGAGCGGCTTGGCTTTCGAGTGTTTGTCAGCGAACCGCGCACGCTTTCGGATATCGCGCGTCTGGTGCGCACGGTCGGCACATTTGCAGGTAGCACAGCCACCGCAAATGCGGCGGCTGCGCATTTCGAACGCGACCTCGCTGCGCTTCGTGGGCGCTACAGCACCCAAGCCCCGGTGCGGGTGTTCTACGAAATCTGGCATCGGCCACTGCTCACCGTGAATGGAGCGCATCTGATCAGCGATGTCATCGCGCTGTGCGGCGGAACAAACGTGTTCGCAGGAGCGGCGATGCTGACACCCTCGGTATCGATCGAAGCCGTGCTCGCTTCACGACCTGAGGTCATCATCGGCGGGAGCTCGGCGATTCGGCCGCACGAGCTCGCGTCCGAATGGCAGCGTACACGTATTGCAGCATTGCGCGAGATCCCGGTGCGCTACGTGCCGGCTGATCTCATTCAGCGGCAGACGCTGCGCATTGCACAGGGAGCCGCGCTGGTGTGTGAGTATCTGGCTGGGGTGCGCGCGCACCGCGTGCGCCCCTGAACTGCGTGATCCGTGACTCGTGATCCGTGTTGGGCATTGATTGCTCGGATCACGAATCACGCTTTTCAGGCGTTGCGGCTTTTACCCTGCTGCCACAATACGTCCCGTACCCCCGCGTGTGAATTGACTGAACGCGCTGCGACAAACAGCAAGTCCGAAAGACGGTTCAAATACTGCAGAAGAAGAGGGGGCACGCCTTCGCGGCTCGCCAGCGTGACGAGCGCGCGCTCGGCGCGACGGCATACCGCGCGCGCGACATGAGCCGCTGCCGCTCCACCCGAGCCGCCGGGCAGAATGAAATCGGTGAGCGGGGCAAGCGATGCATTCACGGCATCGAGCTCATGCTCGAGACGACTGACATGCGACGCGCTGATGATGGCGTGGCCGGGGACGCTCAGTTCGCCGCCGAGATCGAACAGATCGTGCTGCACGGCCGTCATTGTGTCTCGCAAACGTGTCGGCAAATCGTGCGTGAGCAGCACGCCGATCGTGCTGTTCAGCTCGTCGATATCACCGATCGCCTCGATTCGGGGTGCATCCTTGTTGACGCGTGAGCCGTCCGCGAGCCCGGTCGTACCGTCGTCACCGGTACGCGTATAAATTTTGGTCAGTCGTTTGCCCATATCCTCAACTCGAAGCAACGGCGATCGGTCGAAGCGGCTCCCGTGGCTCCCCGTTGGGCAGTGCCGTTTTGCATTCCCTGAAGATCTGCCTCGGACACGTGCGGCAGGTCTCCACGTCCAGGTTCGGATAAATGAATCCGACGGCTCGCGATCGTGCGGGGAAGATGTTGTCTTTGCCGATGTCCTCGAGGTATCCGCCTCGCGTGAGCAGCTTCATCACGTCATTGTTCACGCGGTATAGATAAAGTCCGCCGCCGAGGCGTCTGCGCCTCTTTGCTTCCAGAGCCAGCATTTCTGCCCCTGCGACGTCGACAAAATGGATTCCGGTTGCGTCGACGAGGAGATGCTTTTGCAGGGGATTGTCCGTGTCGATGCTTTGCAGTACGCCCTGCACGTGATCGACCGCGCCGAAGAATATTGCGCCGTTGATGCGGACGATTTTAAGTTGTGGGCAGTCCGGCAGTCCGCTGCGAGTGGTGAACAGGTAGCTGTGCTCTCCGGGGTCGGGTTTCACATCGACGATACTCGGGCGCGACGTGCGGCTGAGATATAGCATCAGTGAAAGCAGCACGCCGACGTAGATGGCGAACTCGAGCTGCGCGGTGAGCGTCGCGACCAGCGTAACGGCGAGCACCGCAGTCTCCGAGCGGCTGGTGCGGATAATGGTTCGCATCGCTCTGTAGTCGATCAGCCCCCACGCGACGAGAAACAGGATGCCGGCCATCGCCGGGATCGGCAGATAACGGGCGAGCGGCGCGACCACCAGCAATATCACCATCAGCATCAGCGCCGCAAAAACGGAAGCGAGCGGTGTTTTTGCGCCCGCTTCGTAGTTCAATCCACTGCGGTTGAAGGAGCCGCTCGAGGCGTACGCCGAAAAGAAACTGCCTGCGATGTTCGCAAGACCTTGCCCGATGAACTCCTGGTTGCCGTCGATGCGCTGCTCGGAGCGTAAGGCGAGCGCGCGTCCTATCGAAGCCGCCTCGGTGAGCCCGAGCATCGTGATCGCCACCGCGATCGACGCGGTCTTGCGCAGCGCTTCGAGCGAAAACGGCGGCGAAGAAAACTGCGGCAAAGCCGCCGGCAGTGCAGTGACGGTCGGAATCGCTTGTATAGTCAGGAAATCGAGGCCGCCTGCAAACAGGCTGCCGGCGATCATCGCTGCGATCATGTACGGAAACTTTGGATAGCGCAGCCGTACGAGAATGCCGACGAGCAGGGTCACGACGCCTACAGCAGTAACGTGCCAGTTTGCGGTCTCGATGCGCGTGATGAAAGCCTGAATCGCTTCGGCGAACGACATGCCGCGTTCCATCGGGATGCCGAAAAAGTGCTGGATCTGGCTTGCGGCGATCAGCAGACCGGCGCCGGCCGTGAAGCCGATCACGACGGTATGGGATATGAAGTTCACCAGCACGCCTAGCCGTCCCAGGCCCATCGCCAGCTGGAATACGCCTGTCAGAAATGTGGCGAGGAGCACGAGCTCGACGTAGGCTTGGGTTCCGGGCTCCGCGAGGGTGCTCATCGTCGAATAGATGACGATCGATATCGCAGTCGTGGGGCCCGATACCAGGTGCCAGCTCGAGCCGAACAAGGCTGCAACGATCGCGGGTACGATCGCTGCGTACAAACCATACTCGGGCGGCATGCCCGCTATGGTTGCGAACGCGACGCCTTGCGGCAGCACGACGACCGCTCCGATGGCGCCAGCGATTGCGTCCGAACGCACCGTGACTCGATTGACGCGAGGCCACCACCGCAGAAACGGAAGCAAGCGCGTAAGGTGTGGCGTGAGGTGCGCCTGGAACGAGTCTTTTATGCTCACTGAATGAAGTAGCAGAGCGTTGGAAAGGGATTATGGGTGATGCCGGTCACCGCAGCAACGCGAGCGCCTTTTTCGGTATAATCGCGCGTCGTGCTTGCCCCCGCGCTGCCCTCGAGCGCGCATCCGATTACACAATGGCGGACATGAAAACTTCAAAAATTTCCGGACTGATCTGCGCTGCGCTTGCAATGACCTCGGCGTTGCCGGCGGCGGCTCAGAATCAAGGCAATGCCGACGCAGGCCGTCACAAGAGCTCTATGTGCGCGGGGTGTCACAACATACCGGGGTACAAGACTGCTTTCCCTTCGGTGTACAGCGTACCCAAACTGGATGGCCAGCACGCACCGTACATCGTGAGTGCGCTGCGCGCGTACAAGTCCGGCGAAAGGCAACATCCGTCGATGCGCGCAATCGCTGCAAGCCTGAGCGATCAGGACATGGCCGATCTTGCGGCTTTCTATTCGAATGAGCCGGCGAAGTCGGCGTCCAGATAGCCACGGGGAACTTCAAGCATGGGTAAGCTCGTACTGATTTCTGTTCTGCTCGGTGTTTTTGCCGGCGGCACCAGCTATGCTGCCGATCCGGAAGCGGGCAAGGAAAAGTCGCGGACGTGCGCGGCGTGTCACGGCCCGGATGGCAATAGCGCAACGGGAGATTTTCCCCGGCTTGCGGGACAGCACGACGACTACCTCGTGAAAGCGCTGAAAGACTATAAGTCCGGTAAGCGCAAGAACGCGATCATGGCACCGCAAGTAGCCAATCTCACGCAGCGCGACTTCGACGATCTTGCGGCCTACTATTCCCATCAGCAGGGTCTCGTCGTGCGCAAGAACCCCTACCTCGTACATTCAGGCAAGCGATAGCGACGTGCCGGTGCCGCACCTTATCGGCTAACCGGTTTCGCGAGCGCTGCGTCTAAGTAGCGCGCGTTTTTAGATCGAGACACTGCAGGTAGGCAGTCTCATCCGGGGGGGAGCCTGTGCGCTGAGCCTGCCAGATCGTCTCGCCGAGACACTCGAGCACATCGTGTTTCGCATCGTGCTCCGATCCGGTTTTCTTTACGAGCGCAACGTAGCGGTCTCGAATGCCCGGCGGCTGGTCGATCGAGAGCTGCTCTTCGATGGCGAGGTGCAGGGACAGATGCAGAAAAGGATTGATCTGGGCACCTTCCGGCGCAAAGTCCCGGTCCAGATTGCGCTCGCGATTCTCGAGCAGCGGGCGATATTCCGGATGCAGCAGCAGTACATTCAACGCAGTCTGCTCGAGGCCCGAAAGGGGCTCACCGCGCTGGTACTTGGTCCAGGTTTCGAAGAAGAACGTGCGAGCGTCGTTGCGGGAGGGGTTGAACATTGGCGTCAGCGGTCAGCGGTCAGCGGTGAACTTAGATCGGCACGTGAGAGGAGAGTTAAGTCGAACAATGCGACGTGGCAATCCCGCAGATACCGGTTGATTGACTCATCGGAGTCCTACTCTCCAAACGGTAGGTGTATTCGCTTTGGATTCACACGGCTGATCCCTCACCGCTGACCGCTGACGGCTCTTTCGTTTTCCCCTTGAACTCGCACAGGTCGCGAATGATGCAACCCGGACACTTCGGCTTGCGGGCGACGCATACGTAGCGTCCGTGCAGTATGAGCCAGTGGTGCGCGTGCTTCCGGAATTCTTCCGGCACGAACTTGAGCAGCCGCTGCTCCACTTGCAGCGGGTCTTTCCCCGGTGCAATCCCGGTGCGGTTCGCGACGCGGAAAATGTGGGTGTCCACGGCGATCGTCGGCTCACCGAATGCGACGTTCAGGACGACGTTGGCCGTTTTCCGCCCGACGCCCGGCAGCTTCTCGAGCTCGTCCCGCGTCCGGGGTACTTCTCCGCGATAGTCTTTGATCAGCAGGCGGCACGTCTCGATGATGTTCTTCGCTTTCGTGCGATACAGGCCGATGCGCTTGATGTAAGGTTCGAGACCGTTCACCCCGAGTGCGAGGATTTCAGCCGGCGTCTTCGCATGCTTGAACAGCTCGCGCGTCGCAAGGTTTACGCTTTTATCGGTCGCTTGCGCCGAGAGTATGACGGCCACGAGGAGCTCGAACGGCGTGCGGTATTCCAGCTCGCTTTTCGGTTCGGGATTCGATTCGCGTAACCGGCGAAAAATCTCTTGTCGCTTGATCGGGTTCACAGGGAAAGTGTACAGGTGCCGCTTGCTACGCGCCGGAGACAAGCAGGTGAGGTTCGACTACCATAGCGCCTGTTTCGCCTACTGCGGCGCCCAAGCCGTGCCGCGAACTTAAATTTACATGATGTCTACTGCGATACTTGCGCCCAAGTACCTAATCCTCGCGGCATTCCTCGCGTCGGTTCTGTATGTCCATCTGCGGGGGAAAGTCCGCTTCAGCTTCGTGCGACAGCTGTTCAATCACTCTTCGTTGCTCGCGCCGTACAACGCTTTGATGTATCTGTTCTCGGCAGTGCCTCGCAGGCCTCTGCTAAGCGAGCGCGATTTTCCGGGCCTGTCGGTCCTGTCCGCAAACTGGGAGATGATGCGCGAAGAAGCGCTGAAATTGAACGACGAAGGCTTTATCAGGGTGGCGCTGAACAACAATGATATTGGCTTCAACTCGTTTTTCAAGCGGGGTTGGAAGCGCTTTTATCTAAAGTGGTACGATCAGCCGCTGGCGTCGGCGCAGGCGTTATGCCCCCAAACTGTCGCCCTCCTGAGCGGGTTACCGAACGTCAAAGGCGCGATGTTTGCCCTCCTCGGTCCCAACAGCTACCTCACGCCGCACCGGGATCCCTTCGCAGGCTCGCTGCGCTATCACCTCGGATTGGTCACGGCCAATTCCGACGCCTGTTTCATCAGCGTCGACGGGGAGCGCTATGCATGGAAAGACGGAGAAGCGGTCCTGTTCGACGAGACCTACATCCATTTCGTCGAGAACAACACAGACGTCACGCGGATCATTCTGCTGTGCGACGTCGAGCGTCCGCTGCGCGCCCGCGTCATGCAGGCCGTCAACCGCTGGGTAAGCCGCTGCATCGTGGCTGCCAGCTCGACTCAGAACGTCGAGGACGAGCCGGTGGGCGCGCTGAACCGCTTCTATGGGCGTGTGTATCACCCTGTGGCGGCGCGCGTGAACAGTGCTGCCCGGCGCTTGAAGCATAGTAACCGTGCGCTATACCGTACATTGCAGTACGGCATCGTACTGGGCGCGCTCTATCTCATTTTCGCGTAGGCACGACTCGTAACTCGCTCGGTCTTCCAGCCGCTGACCGCTGACCAGCACGCCTCAACTTTTACGGTTTGTCAGCCTCAACCGCGCGCGCTCCAGCGCTCTCGCGATCGTTTGTTTTTTCTTGTTCTCCGCGCTTGCCACGCGCGCGGCAGCAAGGCTCAACGCTGCCTCTTCGCGCGCGCGCTCGACGCGCCGGTTGCGCGCTTCGAAGCGGCTGCGCGCAGCGGAAGCGGCGGCGTAACGAGCCACGCGGCCGGGCGTCGCCACTGCTTCCATCCGTATGCAATCCACCGGGCACGGTGGGATGCAAAGCTCGCATCCGGTGCATATCGACGTCATCACCGTATGCATCAGTTTCGCTGCGCCGACGATTGCATCGACAGGACAGGCCTGGATACAGAGCGTGCAGCCGATGCACTTCTCTTCCTCGATCAGCGCGACAGCCGCGGTTTTTGACGATCCGAAGCGGGGATCGAGCGCTTTAGGCGGAACGCCGAGGACAGCGGCAATCGCAGAGAGCCCTTCTTCGCCGGCAGGCGGGCACTGGTTGATGTCAGCCGCGCCCGCTGCAATGGCTTCGGCGTAGGGACGGCAGCCCGCGTAGCCGCACTTCCCGCATTGCGTTTGCGGCAGTACGGCATCGATCGCATCGGCCAGTGAGAACGGCGCTGGCGGTGCGTTCACGACGAAGTTCCAGGCGGGCGAGTGGCCGTGTCGCACAGCGCCTTCACGCATTCGGCGACCAGTGCGGGTCCCTTGTAGACGAGCCCGGTGTAGAGCTGAACGAGACTCGCACCCGCGTTGATTTTTTCGAGCGCATCGGCCGCGCTGAAAATGCCTCCTACGCCGATCACAGGAATCATTCCGGCGAGCGCGCGAGCGAGCTTCCGAACCACGTAGGTGGCTTTTGCCTTGACCGGGGCACCGCTCAGGCCACCGGATTCAGCGCCGTAACGCAGCGCGCCTACGCCGTCGCGTGCCACAGTCGTGTTCGTAGCGATGACTGCATCGATACCGTACTTCTGCAGCAACTCAGCGATGACGTCGATTTGTGCGTCGTCGAGGTCGGGAGCGATCTTCAATGCAAGCGGCACGCGCCTCACGTGCTGTTCCGAGAGACGTTGCCGTTCTGCTGTAAGCCCTGAAAGGAGCGCTTCGAGCAGCGAGGACGCCTGCAGTTCTCGCAACCTTTTCGTATTGGGAGATGAGATGTTGACCGTTACATAGGCCGCAAAGGGATAGACCTTCCGTAAGCACGCGACGTAGTCGTCCAGCGCATGCTCGAGCGGCGTGTCGAAGTTTTTTCCGATATTGATGCCCAGGACGCCTCGCCATTTGGCCTGGCGCACGTTCGTTACAAGCGCATCGACCCCTTTGTTGTTGAACCCCATCCGGTTGATGACGCCAGCGGCCTGCGGGAGACGGAACAAGCGTGGACGTGGATTGCCCGGCTGTGGGCGGGGTGTAACGGTGCCGATCTCAATGAAGCCGAATCCCAGAGCACCGAGCGCATCGATGAACTCGCCATTTTTGTCCAGGCCGGCCGCGAGTCCCACCGGGTTCGGGAAGTCGATCCCCATGATAGTGCGCGCGCACGCAGTTGCCGTCTTCGCGTGCGCCCGTACGAGGCCCATACGCTGCAGCGTCTTGAGGGACTGCAGCGTCAGATCGTGAGCGGTTTCGGCGTCCAGTGCGAACAGCGCAGGGCGAAGCAGGGCGTACATGAGCCTATTTTACGTGACGACCGAGGCCCGGACGGAGCGAGAGGTATCGACGGAGCGAGGACGACGCCGCGCGGTGACGAGGGGTCGGGGGACCCGCCGTGACGAAGCCAGAAACGGCGCTAAGTGCCGTTACTTCAATATCTCCCGCGTGTCTTCGCCCTCCTGGATCGGCTGCCAGCGTCCGTCCGTCAAACCCTGCATCGGCTGAAACTGGATCTTGTACGCCATCTTGCGGCTCAAGCCTATCCAGTAACCGAGGTAGAGATAGGGCAGGTCGAGCTTGCGGCACAGCTCGATCTGCCAGAGGATGTTGTAGGTGCCGAAGCTCGCGCCGGGCACATCGGGATCGAAGAACGTATAGACGGACGAGAGCCCGTCTTGAAGCTCGTCGACGATGCTTACCATACGCAATGCACCCGCCTCGCGAAATTCGATCAACCGCGAATCTACATTGCTTTGGAGAAGGAAATGGCGGTATTGCTCGCGGCTGTCCTGATCCATGCCGCCGCCGCTATGGCGCCGCGATTGATAGCGCAGATAAAGCGCGTAATGCTCGGGGCTGTACTTCAGATCGAGCATTTGGACCGTCAGGCTGGAATGCCTGGCCAATGCGCGTCGCTGAGCGCGGCCGGGCCTGAATTCCTCCGTTACGATACGCACCGGCACGCACGCACGACAATTGTCGCAATAGGGCCGATAGGTGAACGCACCGCTCCGCCGAAAACCCGCACGCACGAGCTCGCTATAGACTGAGCCGTCGATCAGATGGCTCGGCGTCGCGACTTGCGAGCGCGCCATCCGATCCGGCAGGTAGCTGCACGGATACGGAGCTGTCGCATAAAACTGCAGGACCGACAGCGGGAAATCAGTCAAATAAGTCATCGTCGAGACGCCACTTACCGATGCGCGTAGGATAGTTTACCAATTCTGACAGTGCCCGCATGAAATCCTTCCTCGGGATCTCCCTCGCACCGAGCGACGCAAGATGCGGAGTGCTCATCTGGCAATCCACGAGACCGAAATTCCAGCGCTCGAGCTGGCGCACGAGGTGGGCCAGCGCGATCTTCGACGCGTCTGTCGCGCGCGTAAACATCGATTCGCCAAAGAATACGGCGCCCAGCGCGATGCCGTACAGACCCCCTGCGAGCTCGCCGTCGATCCACGTCTCGACTGAATGCGCATGGCCCGAAGCATGCAAATCGGCGTACGCCGCCAGCATGTCCTCTGTAATCCACGTACCCGTCTGGCCCCCGCGAGGCTCGGCACACGCTCGCATGACTTGTGCGAAGCAAGTATCCGACCTCACGGCAAAGTCGTGCTTGCGCAGCCGTTTGCGAAGCGACCGCGAGATCGTTAGGTCGGACGGTGATAGAACCATGCGTGGATCCGGGGTCCACCACAATATCGGCTGCCCTTCGCTGTACCACGGGAATATCCCCTGCCGATAGGCGGCGAGCAGGCGCGCCACGGAAAGATCGGCGCCGGCCGCGAGCAAGCCGTTAGGCTCGCGCAATGCCCGGTGCACCGGGGGAAAAGGCTGCTCAGGATCGAGCCAGGGAATCACGCTTTATTTCGGTGCAGGGAGCGTGCACGTGCGGACGTTCGCTATACGCTCGAAACGCGCGCGCAACTTTTGCCTGTTGCGGCTGCCAGAAATCGTATACACACTGTTGCATGTCGAGTCCGCTGCCATGAGAGTGAAGATCTGTCACGAAGACGTCGAAGCGCTGCTCACGCGCGAAGCGCGTGCACGCCTCCCGCTTGGGCATCAGCTCATGCTGTATCTCGATCCCTTTGCCTTCTTCAAGGATGCGTCTACGGGCAACGACTGGAGCCGCCAGCATGCGCGATCCTATAACTGCGCGCAGCGGTCGATATTGCTTACCTATATCCGACGCTGGGCGCTGATCGCAATCTGCTCCTTCCTGGGAATCGCTTCGGCCGAAGCACTTGCGGCTCACGTGCCGCTCTTCATCATCCCGGCGGCTGGCTTCGGCATCAGCTGCAGTGTCGCTGCGGCTGTCGCTGCCTGGGCCTCGGCGGCATATGTGCTGCTCGGCACACAGGCCAGGCGAAGCTGATTCGCCGCTCCCGGTTTTCCCCTTCCTGTCGAGCGGCACGCACACCAGGCATGCGGTTTGCGGCGGCGTGGGAGAAAGGATGCGACGCCCATGGACCCTATCTATACGTGCGAGCAGTGCGGCAACGGCGGGACACTCTGCGTCAGCGACTGGGGATACATCGCTGCATTGTGCGATGATTGTCTCAAACAACGCAGGAATTATATGAAACTGCCCGGGCCGGATCGTCGCGACCCCATCGCGGAGTCCGCGGATTCGAGCGCGCCCGCACCCGTATAGACGCTCGGCCAGGCGCTTTCGCCAGGCTACTTGACCACCCGCTTTGGTGACGCGTAGCTTCCAAATGCGAATTATTCGCATTGTACGTCGGTCGCCCTCGCAGAAGCAGAGAGGCGCAACGAGGGGATGAGGAAATTGCCGCCCGCCACACTTCGGGATCAAGTCGTGTATGCGCCTGAAACGACAAGGAGAGCGCGAGCGGGTACTGAGGTGCCGCTGACACTCGCTGTTTTTACTCGACTCGCAAGCCTGCGGCTTTCACGACGGGTGCCATTTCCTTCAGCTCCTTCGTTACGAACGCACGAAATTCTGCAGCGTTGTTCGTGGAGATCTGGGTCAGTTGCTGCTCGAATCCTTTCTTCAGTTCGGGGGTGCGTACAGCCTTGATCAGCAACTCGCGAAGCTTGTCGACGATGGGTTTAGGTGTGCCGCGAGGCGCCAGCAGGCCATTCCAGCCGCTGTATTCGTATCCGGGAACGGTTTCTGCGACCGATGGCAGATCGCCGAGCAACGGGTCGCGCTTGGGAAGGCTGTGGCCGATGGCGCGCAGTTTTCCGGAGCGTATCAGGCCGGCGACTGCCGGCGCCGGCGTGATGGTCCATTGCGATTCACCCGCCACTACCGACGCTACCGATGGGCCGCCACCCTTGTAGGGTACATGCAGCGACTGGAATTTGCCCAGGTTCATCAGGAGCACGCCCGCGAGATGGCTTTGTGCGCCCGGCCCAGCAGAAGCCATATTCACCTCGCCGTTTTTTGCTCTGCAGTACTCGATCAGCTCTTTCACGCTTTTCGCCGGCAGCGACGGTGTTACGACGAGCACGTTCGGCGTGATGCCGAACAGGGAAACGAACTCGTAGTCTTTGAGCGGGTCGAACGGCAACTTGTGCTGAATGTGCGGTGCAATCGTCATCGCAGCAGTGGATGCTGAGATGACGGTGTAACCATCGGGGTTTGCGTTCTTGCCGATCTCCATCCCGAGCACGCCACCGGCGCCCGCCCTGTTGTCGATCACGACTTGTTGTCCCGATACGTTGGTGAGCGCCTGTGCGAAGATGCGCCCGAGAGTGTCTACTGAGCTGCCCGGCGCGTTGGGGACCAGCATGCGTATCGGATGGTTGGGATAATCGCGGCTGTCTTGTGCGTCAGCGGGTGCAGCTGCCGCCACAGCGAAGATCGCGAATAGTGCGGAAGCGCCCGCGCGCCGCACGAACTGCGTGAGTCTCATGTACTTCCTCCTCGTTTTATGACCGTCTAACCCAAAGACGGGCGCTAATTCTCGCGGGTTTACAGCAGCTAGGCAAATTTCCTGGTGCAGGATCAATCGTGTTGGTCGCCGCGGCGTACGTCGGTAGACTGGATGTAACTCAAGCCATTGCGCTTGGTCCCATACGTGAAAATCAGAAAGCTTTTCATAGTGTTCGCCGCAGGTTGTATTTCAGCGTGCGCGGCCACGTCTTTGAGCTCCGCAAGACCGGATCCGCCAAGCGCGCGCGCGATCGTGCCGGTGAAGTCCGAGCGGCCGCTTGTTGCGCTCGCGCTCGGCGGCGGCGGCGCTCGGGGGTTTGCTCACGTCGGCGTCATCAAAGCGCTCGAAGCGGCGGGTGTCTCTCCCGATATCGTAGTCGGTAGCAGCTCGGGTGCGATCGTCGCTGCGCTCTACGCAAGCGGCTTGAGCGGCGTCGAGCTCGAACGCATGGCAATGGACCTCGATCAGAGCGCCCTCATCGATTTCTCGTTGTTCGGGAAAGGCTGGGTGAGGGGTGAGGCCCTGCAGTCATTCATCAATGACGCAGTCGGGAACCGCCCGATCGAGCAGCTTTCGAGATCGTTTGCGGTGGTCGTCACCCATGCAAAAAGCGGCAAAATGGTGGTGTTCAATCATGGCGATACGGGCCTCGCAGTGCGTGCGTCGAGCAGCGTGCCGGATGTGTTCATACCGCCTGTAATCCATGGCGCGGAATATCTTGATGGCGGGCTCACCAGTCCGGTGCCTGTGCGCGTGGCGAAAGCCATGGGTGCGGATTTCGTGATCGCGGTCGATCTCACACGCTATTCGAGAAGTCGTGACCTTGCTGAAGCCGATTTGCGCCAAGCCGATGTCATCATTCGCCCGGAAACCGTCCGTACGCGTATGCTCGACTTCACCGCAAAGCTCCAGAACATGGCAGCCGGTGAAGCGGCAGCGCGAGACATGGCGGTACGAATCGGCGAAATGATCGCCGATAGTGCGCGGCGCAAAGCAAGCCGCAGCGCGCAAGCCGCGCCGGCATCATAGGCAAAAAGCGTATGTGCCAATTGCTCGGCATGAACTGCAATGTTCCGACGGACATCTGCTTTTCGTTCGAAGGATTTCACCGCCGCGGCGGTTCCACCGATGTTCACGCCGACGGCTGGGGTATCGCGTTTTTCGAGGGGCCTGGCTGTCGCCTGTTCCTGGATTCGAAGCCTGCCGTCGAATCGCCCATTGCGGAGCTCGTTCGCAACTACCCAATTCGTTCGATGAACGTGATCGCGCATATTCGCAAAGCCACGAAAGGCGTGGTTGCGCTCGAGAATACGCATCCGTTCGTGCGCGAGTTGTGGGGCCGCTACTGGCTGTTCGCGCACAACGGTACACTCGAGAATTTCGCGCCAGTGCTCGCCGGATTTTATAACCCGGTGGGGACGACCGACAGCGAACGCGCGTTCTGTTACATGCTGGAACGTCTGCGCCAACGCTTTCCTGTAGAGCAACCTTCTCTCAACGACTGCTTTGCAGCGGTGCACGAGATCACGAACGAGCTCGCGCGCAAGGGTCGCTTCAACTATCTTCTTTCGAACGGCGAGTACCTGATCGCGCATTGCGCCGACAAGCTTTGCTACATCATGCGCCACGCCCCCTTCGCCCCGGCGCACCTCATCGATCAGGACGTGACCGTGGACTTCAGCGCCTTGACGACGCCTCAGGACAAGGTTGCGGTCATCGCGACGACGCCTCTGACAGATAACGAAACATGGACGGAAATGCGACCCGGCCAGCTGCTCGCATTTCAGCATGGCGACGCGGTGCTCTCTGCATAAGCGTCAAGGTTGCGAGTGTTGGGCGCGCCTGCGCGGCACACGAGCGACAGTCCAGTTTTCCAGGGCCCATCGCCAGATCTCGTCGAGCGGGGACTTCTGAAGTTTCGCGGGCGGATCCTGCCCCAGGAAACGCAGGGCGGACACGAGCAGTTCGTCAGCCCGCGCGGAATCCACCGGTTTGGCCAGCGTCTGCTTCGACAGTTTCGCGCCCTGCGCGTTAGTTGCCACGGGTAAATGAGCGTAGCGCGGGGTCGGCAGATTCAATAACTGTTGCAGGTAGATCTGCCGCGGCGTCGAATCGAGAAGGTCCGCCCCGCGGACCACGTGGGTGATGCCCTGTTCCGCATCGTCGACGCAGACTGCAAGCTGGTACGCGTAGATCGAATCTGCGCGGTACAGGATGAAGTCGCCAATCTGTTTTTCGACATCGTGCTGGAGCGGTCCCTGGATCGCGTCCTCGAAGCGAACGACTGCGCCTTGCGTGTTCACACGCCACGCCCTCGCGGCACGGCCTGCCGGCAAGCCCTCGCGGCACGTCGCCGGATACACGAACCCCTGAATGCCGGTCATTCCCGAATCCGCGATCTCGCTGCGAGTGCACGCACACGCGTACACCCGTTGGCTGCGCCGGAGTTGGTGCAGGGCTGCGTGGTAGGCGTCGGTGCGCGTGCTCTGGTACACGATGCTTCGGTCCGGGCACATGCCGAATGCCTGGAGCGATCTTAGGATCTCGTCGGCTGCTCCACGCACTACGCGCGGCCGGTCGAGGTCCTCGATCCGTACGAGCCATTCTCCGTCATGCGAGCGCGCGTCGAGATAACTGCCGACTGCCGCAACCAGCGAGCCGAAGTGCAGCGGACCCGTGGGAGAGGGCGCGAAACGCCCGCAATATGATTTCAATGATGAACGATGAGTGCGGAATGATGAATGATAAACGATGGCTGGAAGCGTGAGACCGAGCGCCGACGTTCAAAACAGGTTCGACCATGTCAGCTTAGATTGCTAATTCATCCTTCCGCATTCATCATTCATCATTTGAATTGAGAGCCTCGCCATGAAAGTAAAAGCCGCCGTCGCGCACAAAGCAGGTGCGCCTCTCGCGATCGAAACGGTCGATCTGGAGGGTCCGAAGGCCGGGGAGGTGCTGGTCGAAATCAAAGCGACAGGCGTATGCCACACCGATGAATTCACATTGTCTGGCGCAGATCCCGAAGGTTTGTTTCCGTCGATCCTGGGACACGAAGGGGCGGGCATCGTCGTCGATATCGGTCCGGGAGTGACATCGCTGAGGAAAGGCGATCATGTCATTCCCCTTTACGTCCCCGAATGCCGCCAATGTGAATATTGTGTATCGGACAAGACCAATCTGTGTCAGGCGATACGGATAACTCAGGGTCAGGGATTGATGCCTGACGCGACGAGCCGTTTTTCGCTCGATGGCGAGAAAGTGCTGCATTACATGGGCACGTCGACGTTTTCGAATTACACCGTGGTGCCCGAGATTGCCCTCGCAAAAATTCGCGATGACGCTCCGTTCGACAAGGTGTGCTACATCGGCTGCGGCGTGACCACTGGCCTCGGCGCAGTGATCAACACGGCGAAAGTCGAGCCAGGCGCGAATGTCGTCGTGTTCGGGCTGGGCGGGATCGGGCTCAACGTGATCCAAGGGGCGCGCCTTGCGGGCGCAAACATGATCGTCGGCGTCGATCTCAATCCATCACGGCGCGCGCTCGCCGAGAAATTCGGCATGACGCACTTCGTGAATCCCAATGAGATGGAAGGCGATCTGGTGCCTCACCTCGTGAACCTGACCAGGGGCGGCGCCGATTACAGCTTCGAATGCATCGGCAACGTCGATGTCATGCGCCAGGCGCTGGAGTGCTGCCACAAAGGCTGGGGCGTTTCGGTGATCATCGGTGTGGCCGGCGCGGGCCAGGAAATTCGCACGCGCCCTTTTCAGCTCGTCACGGGAAGGGTCTGGAAAGGAACGGCGTTCGGCGGCGCAAAGGGCCGTCGCGATGTTCCCAAGATCGTCGATTGGTACATGGATGGCAAGATCAACATCGACGACCTCATTACGCACACCCTCAAGCTCGACGACATCAATAAGGGATTCGACCTCATGCACGCAGGCAAGTCGATCCGGAGCGTGGTTGTTTTTTGACCAAGACCATTTATCACAACGACACGAGGGAAGATTTATTGCATAGTTCACTGCCGATCTACGTCTACCAGGACCACGGTGTTGCTGCAACATAGCGCTGGTAAACCTAGTCGGCGTCCTAATAGTTGTTTTGATTTTTCTCTTCCTTTGTGTCCTTCGTGTCCTTTGTGGTGAAAGCTTTTGAGTATGCCCCCACCGCTGCTGACTGAACTGCCTTATCGCGCCGACAGCGCCATGCTGTTCGAAGCGATCGCAGATTGGCCCTGGGCGGTTTTTCTCGACAGCGGGCCGCATCACCCCGGCCAGTCTCGCTACGACATCCTTGCGGCCCGGCCCCACGTGCGCCTCGTCACGCGCGGCAACCTCACGGAGATACACACTGACAGCATAACGCTCACCCGAGGCGATCCATTTTCGCTCCTGCGCGAGCAGCTCGACACCGACACGGCGTGCGGGAGCTTCCTCCCTTTTTGCGGGGGCGCGATCGGCTATTTCTCGTACGATCTTGCGCGCCGCATCGAGCGACTGCCCTCGGTCGCACAGGATGCCGAGCGCATTCCGGATATGGCGGTCGGCATTTACGATTGGGCGCTCGTGGTCGATCATCTCGAACGACGTACATGGATGGTGGGACAAGGCCGTGACCCGGAAACGGACATCAAGTGGAACGGCCTCGTAGCGCTCTTCAGTGATCCTCCCACCGAGCGTGAGCGCGCACCGTTCCGTGTCACTGCGCCCATCGCATCGAACATGACTCCGGAAAGTTATGCGCACGCATTCGACCGAATCAAACGCTACATCGCCGAAGGTGATTGCTACCAGGTCAATCTCGCCCAGCGCTTCAGCGCCCCGGCAGCGGGTGATCCGTGGCACGCGTACCAGGGTTTGCGCATTCTGAACCCTGCACCTTTCGCAGCGTATCTCAGCACCCCCTATGCACAGGTGCTGTCAGCGTCCCCGGAACGATTTTTGAAAGTCGAAAATGGGCGCGTCGAAACGAAACCGATCAAGGGGACGCGGCGCCGCGCGGGTCACCCTCGACTCGACGCGGAGCTCGCCGAGCGGCTTCGCACGAGCGAGAAAGATCGCGCCGAAAACGTGATGATCGTCGACCTGCTGCGAAACGACCTCTCGAAGAACTGCCGCCTCGGCACGGTCAAGGTGCCGCGCCTTTTCGACGTCGAAAGCTTCGCGACCGTGCATCATCTGGTGAGCACCGTTACAGGCGAGCTCGCACAGAACCGCGACGCGATCGATCTGCTGCGCGGCTGCTTTCCCGGAGGCTCGATCACGGGCGCGCCCAAACTGCGCGCCATGCAGATCATCGAGGAGCTGGAGCCGCACCGCCGCGGTGTGTACTGCGGCGCGATAGGCTATCTCGGTTTCGACGGCAACATGGACGTGAACATCGCGATTCGCACGATGGTGATGTCCCGCGGTGAAATACGCTTCTGGGCCGGCGGCGGTATCATCGCGGACTCCCGCGTGGAGGATGAGTATCAGGAGACGTTCGACAAGGCCTCAGCCCTGCTCAGCGTGCTGCAGCGAAGCTCGGCACAACTCATACGCCGTGAGCCTTGAGCAGTGAGTCGTAGACCCGAAGACGCGCCCGCACATTGCGACAGGCACCGAAGGTAAACAGCTGTGCTTGATCTAACTGCACGGCCCACGCCTCCAACCTACCGTTACGAGTAAACAGTTGGCAGAACCTCACCACATAGTCATCGTCGGCGGCGGTGCGGGCGGTCTCGAACTTGCCACGCGCCTGGGTGATTCGCTGGGACGGGACAAGCGTGCACGAACGACGCTGATAGATTGCGCGCGCACGCACCTCTGGAAGCCGCTGCTTCATGAAGTCGCGGCCGGCAGCCTCGATCTCTACGAGCACGATCTCGATTATCTGGCGCAGGCGCGATGGCATCACTTCGACTTCCAGCTCGGCAGAGTGGACGGGCTCGACCGCGCTCGGCGCGTCGTCCGGATCGCGCCAACGTATGACGAGGACAAAAACGAGGAACTGATCCCGCGGCGCGAGATTCATTACGACATGCTGGTCATCGCGGTTGGCAGTAGGACGAACGACTTCGGAACTCCGGGTGCTCGAGAGTACGCGATCAGCCTCGACACGCCGGATCAAGCGGAACACTTTCACAGGCGCCTCGTCAACGCCTGCATCCGAGCGAACGCGCAGACGACGCCACTCGGACCCGGGCAGCTCAAGGTGGCCATTATCGGGGCAGGCGCCACGGGCGTGGAGCTGGCAGCCGAGCTGCACAAGACAACCCGCGAGCTCGTTGCCTATGGATTCGGGAAGATCGATCCGGAGCGCGATATCCGGATGACGATTATCGAGGCTGGGCCCCGCATACTTCCTGCGCTGCCCGAACGGGTGGCGCTTGCAGCTCAGGATCTATTGAAGTCGCTGCATGTGGAGGTGCTGACGGGCGAGCGCGTCACCGAAGTGCAGGCACACTCGGTGCTCACGGCGAGCGGTCGCGCGATTCCTGCCGAGCTCACGGTGTGGGCGGCGGGCATCAAAGCGCCCGATTTTCTCGCCGATCTCGACGGCCTCGAAAGCAACCGGCTGAATCAGCTGATCGTCCACCAGACGCTCCAGACTACAGGCGACCCTGACGTCTTTGCCATCGGCGATTGTGCGTGCTGTCCGTGGCCGGAGCATGCGCCTTGCGTCCCGGCTCGCGCGCAGGCTGCACATCAGGAGGCGACACATCTTTTCCGGAATCTTCGACGTCGCCTTGAAGGCAAGCCTCTGCACACTTACATCTATCGTGACTTTGGTTCGCTCGTTTCGCTCGGCGAATACAGCACGGTCGGAAGCCTCATGGGCAAGCTCATGGGTGGCGCCCTCTTCGTCGAAGGGTTCTTCGCGCGTCTGATGTACATCGCACTTTATCGCATGCATCTCTACGCTCTGCATGGCGCCGCAATAGTTATTTTCGATTTGCTGGGAAGGCTTTTTACGCGGCGCACCGAGCCCAGGGTGAAGCTGCATTGAACGTAAGCTGGGGCATGACGTGCTGACGGCACGCCGGTTGGCGTCAAGTCGAACTGCAAACACTCACTTCAACGCTTAGGCGCGGCACGTGCTTCTCTGCAAAGGGCTTTTCCCAATCACGGCTTAGCGCGTATGAGGAACACACATGTCCACCATTGATCTCACCAAAGACAACTTTGAAAGCTTCGTGACCGGGAAGGAGCTCGTCATCGTCGATTTCTGGGCGCCATGGTGCGGCCCGTGTAAAGGCTTTGCGCCGGTTTTCGAAGCCGCTTCCGCCAAGTACCCGGAAGTTGTTTTCGCGAAAGTTAATACCGACGAGGAGCAGGAGCTCGCAGGCCACTTCGCTATCCGCTCGATACCGACGCTGATGGTTTTCCGCGAGCAGGTGATCGTGTTCTCGCAAGCCGGCGCGCTGCCGGCCGCTGGACTCGAGAGCGTGGTCGATCAGGCGAAGGCGCTCGATATGAATCAGGTTCGCGAAGACATCGCCGCCCAGGAGCAGTCCGCGACATAGGCCGCTTCGCGTCCCTTGTCGCGACCGCTCCTTAACACGAACAGAGAGGAACCAAAGGTTCCCCTCCGTAACCTCCCCCTCCTTAGGGGCTCTATCGATCGCTCCATCACATTGAGCTCATGGCGGTGCAGCCGTAGGAAAGAGGTAACGGAGAACCTTGGGTTCTCCCTGTTCGTGCTCCGCCTCCTCCCGGAGGGAGCACTTAACCCGTTTGTTATAGTCCATCACGCTGATTCAAACCATCCCGAGCACTGAATAAGATGCGTGTCATCGAAGTCGCCATTACGCGACGGGAGATCGGGATCTGAAGTTCTCGTGCGCAGCTTACAGGTCTTGCAACAGCAGCGCTGCTGCAGATGCGCACTTTCCGGGGATCAAAGGAGTCTGCGATGAAACGCATTGTTCAAGCATTGGTCTTAACCGCACTCATAGCGGGTACACAGAGCGCTTGGTCCATTGTGCGCGACAGGCATGAATGGATGCCCAAGCCTCAGGTCGTATCGCCGTATCCTGCCGATGCGGAGGCGAGCTTCACGCTCGTGCCGTTCGACACTTACGCCGATCGGCACGAAGGCGACCGAGAGCTCCAGACGGGTGACCCGTTTCCGGGGAATCTCGCCGGAATCGTGATTGACGACTGAGCATGGGGCCAGTGCGGGTCTGATAAAGGGCCCGCACTGCTGTTACAAATGTAATAGTGCGCGTACAAACTGAACCGCATATATAGTTATCATGCCGCCAGCGAGATCGCTTAGGGCGACCGAGCCGGTGCGCTCCTTGCAATACAGCTTTAACGCTACCGATCACCCTAATCTTTTTGCGGACACCCGTGCTCTTGTTTGATTGAGGCGCGGATCAGCGCTTCTTAAGTTCTAGGCAGGGCCCCATGGCGAACATGCCCGCTCTTTTCATCTCGCACGGTGCTCCCACGCTGCCGCTCGAAAACAGCCCCGCGCGTCGTTTTCTCGAGAACCTCGGCAACGCGCTGCCGCGTCCGAAGTCGATACTGGCGGTGTCTGCTCACTGGACTACGCGGCGGCCCACAGTGGGCCTCGCCCCGCAGCCGGAGACGATTCACGACTTCTACGGGTTCCCGGACGCACTGTATCGGCTGCGGTATCCTGCGCCGGGCGCCCCCGACCTCGGAAGCAGGGTCGCAGATTGACTCCGGTCACGCGAGCTGGAGGTCGATGTGGACGAAGCGCGCGGCCTGGACCACGGCGCGTGGACTCCGCTCATCCTGATGTATCCGCAAGCCGATATTCCTGTCGCGCAATTGTCAGTGCAGCCGCAACTCGGCGCTGCGCACCACTGGAAGCTCGGCGGCGCCTTACGGGCGCTGCGCGATGAAGGTGTCCTGATTCTTGCGTCGGGCAGCGCTACTCACAACCTCGATGAATTTCGCAATTAGGTGCCGGGCAGTCCGCCGGCAATATGGGCCACGCGATTCGGCGAATGGCTCGCCGCAGCGTTGCAAGAGCGGCGCGATGAAGAGCTGCTCGCGTATCGCGAACGCGCACCGGACGCGGTCCGCAATCATCCCACAGAAGAACACATAGTGCCTCTGTTCGTTGCACTGGGTGCCGCGACGCCCGGCGTTCCTGTAAAGCGCCTGCATTCGAGCTATGCGTACGGTGTCATCGGGATGGATGCGTACCGCTTCGACTGAGGATGCTTACGTACGCGGCGAACGCTTGCCATTGCGCGCGAGCGGCATTCTTCGCAATGACACTTTGCGCCAATGCGCTGGGTTCTTGAGAATCGTTGATGGGTCAGCGTTACCGTAGCCGTGAGCGCTGAAGGTGGCGCCGGAACACTTGGGCCGCTATGATTCCGCTATGGCAATCGGGCGGAGCTTAGGTTGGACGAACTAACGGCGCTGCTCGCGCAGCACGGCCTTACGCTCGTCTTTGTCAACGTGCTGCTGACGCAGCTCGGTGTTCCCATCCCATCTTTGCCGATACTCGTCGTCGCAGGTGCGTTGATTGGCGAAGGTACGTTGCATACCGTGCCGCTCACACTCGTGGTGGTCATTGCGTCGTTGCTCGGCGACGTGCCGTGGTATCTCGCCGGCAAACGCTACGGGTACCGCGTGTTGCGCACGCTCTGCCGTATTTCGATGGAGCCCGATTCCTGTGTCAAGCAGACCGAAAACATTTTCGCGCGGTGGGGCCCGTCATCGTTAGTAGTCGCTAAATACATTCCGGGTTTTTCAACGATTGCACCGCCACTCGCGGGCGCCATGCGCGTATCGTTCGGCCGCTTCGTCGCGTACAGTGCCGCGGCCGCGTTGCTGTGGGCTGCCGCCCCGGTGATCGCCGGTTATTTCTTTCGCGAGCAAGTCGAATGGCTGCTCGGCTGGATCGAAGCGATGGGCACGGGCGCGCTCGCAGTCGTCGGCGTGATCGTCCTCGTATATGTCGCGGTCAAGGCCGTTCAGCGCTTCCTCCTGATCCGTTTCTTGCGCATGATCCGCATCGATGTGCATGAGCTGAACGCGATGATGCGCGACGGCTCGGAACCGGTAATACTGGATGCGAGATCGCCGCTTGCGCGTGAATTCGAGCCCAGGCGTATTCCCGGTGCAATTTCGGTGGAGCTCGATTCAGTCGAGCACCTGCTGGAGAGCATTCCTGCGGGCCGTGACGTGGTGGTGTATTGCAGTTGACCCAACGAAGCCAGCGCGGCGCGTGTCGCCCGCACCCTGATGGACAAGGGTTACGATCGCGTGCGGCCGCTGCAAGGGGGGATAGAAGCGTGGATAGCCGC